>JACIVX010000001.1:1068612-1424816 GCA_014361295.1 Methanomassiliicoccales archaeon
TTTCTTCCCTCATGGTAACACATGGAACACCGAAATAGTATGCTTCTTTTTGAACCCCACCGGAATCCGTGACAATCGTCCTCGCGTATTTCTCAAGAGATGTAAATGCGATGAAATTCAGCGGAGGCAAAATCTTCACATTTCCAGATGAGATAATCAAATCTTCTAAACCCCATAATCTAATACTCCTTGCTGTTCTCGGATGGAGTGGCAATAAAACCTCAATTCCGCATTTCGCGAGTGCCTTGATGATCACCTCAAGTCTCTCCTTCACATCTGCATTCTCTTGCCGGTGTATCGTTGCGAGAATGTAATTGTTCTCAGTAACCCCGAAATTCTGAAGGAATGACTTCGAGAGCTTCTGTTCAACGTCCATCAGGCATTGGATCATCGTATCTCCGACGACGTGAACCCTATTGACAATACCTTCTCGAGCAAGATTCTGTGCAGCAGTATCGCTTGGACACAGAAATATTGAGGAGATATGATCGGTGATGACCCTATTAACCTCCTCAGGCATCTTCATATTGAAAGAACGTAAGCCCGCTTCCACGTGTGCGATCGGAATCAATAATTTCGCAGCAGCGAGGGCGCCAGCGAGTGTTGAATTCGTATCCCCATAAACGATCACGAGATCTGGTTTCTCCTTAAGGAGGACTTCCTCGATCGCCATGAGCATTCTCCCAGTCTGGTTGGCGTGACTTCCTGAGCCGATTCCTAGATTGTAGTCAGGATCGGGAATGCTGAGCTCCTCAAAGAAGACCTTGCTCATTTCGTAGTCGTAATGCTGCCCGGTATGGATCAGCAGATGTTCATGCCTTTTCGAGATTTCATCCTGAAGTGGCGCGATCTTGATGAATTGAGGACGCGCACCAATGATCGAGGCGATTTTCATTGAAGGTAAAAATGAACGTCGTTGTAATACATTTTCCGACGTCGAGCGTTTGAATTCCATTGTCGATCAGAAAATCATGTATTCCTTCGGCTTCAGCTTACTTAATGCAATAAACCTGACCTCGTGGAATTCCCCGAGTTGTTTGATCTCGTTGAGGATCTCCGCTGGCACTGGATCATCGACTGTGAGCAACATGAGTGCCCGACCCCCTCTGCTCTCGCGCCCGACGCCCATCCTCGCAATATTAATTCCCCTGCTGCCAAGAATCGTGCCGACCTTCCCGATTACACCAGGAACATCGCTATGCGTGGTCATGATGAAATCACCCTCTAGCGGAAGGTCGACATCGAACGCGTCAATACCTAGGAGCCTCGGTTCATTCGTCGGAAATGTAGTACCACGCACTTCCCGTTTGACGCCGTCCGAATGAATCCTCACACTGATTGTGTTGAAATACTGGGATGTTTCTTCCACTCTCGACTCGATGACCTGGATACCTTTCTCTTTCGCAATCACCTGCGCGTTAATGATATTCGTGTTTTCGCCGGTGATATTCGATAGAACGCCGATCAATGCAGAGATCGTCAACATTTTCGTATCAAGTGTTGCGAGTTCGCCTGAGTACGAGACTTCAATTCTTCTTATTGGCCCGTCAACCAGCTGGAATGCGAATGCGCCGAGTTTCTCTGCAACAGAGATGAATGGGATGACCTTCTGGTCGAGTCGACCAATTGGCGCGTTGACGGCATTCGTGATCTTGTGTTCCGTTAAAAAGAGCTTCACATGCTCCGCCATTTCGAGTGAAACTCTTTCTTGCGCCTCCCTTGTTGACGCTCCAAGATGTGGTGTCGTGACGATATTTGGCAATTCAAGAAGTTTTGAACCGATCGGCGGCTCCTTCTCGAAGACATCGAGTGCCGCACCAGCGATCCTCTTCGTTTTCAGCGCTTCATAAAGAGCTTCCTCGTCGACAATACCCCCTCTTGCGCAGTTGACGAGCAGCGCTGTCGGTTTCATCAGATTGATCTGATCCTTGCCGATCAGATGATAAGTTGACGGCGTCAATGGTGCATGGATCGTCACGATATCGGCTTCTTCAAGCGCTTTCTCGAGCGGTAATAGCCGAACGCCAACCTTCACCGCGGTTTCAGGTGAGATGAAGGGATCATATCCGATCAATCTCATCTGGAATGCCTTCGCGCGCTTCGCAACCTCCGCTCCGACCCGACCAAGGCCAATAATCGCCAGAGTCTTTCCACTGAGCTCAATGCCCGTGAACTTGCTCCTCTCCCATTTTCCGCTCTTCAACGAGGCGTCGGCCCACACGATATTTCTCGCGAGTACCAGAATCATTGCCATTGTGTGTTCAGCTGCCGAGATGATGTTGGCGGACGGGGTATTCATGACAAGAATGCCTTTCATTGTCGCGTACTCAACATCGACATTATCGACACCGACACCCGCACGACCGATAACTTTGAGATTCTTGCCCGCATCGATTACATCCCTTGTGATCTTAGTGCCGCTTCTGATAATGATACCATCATATTCATGTATGATTTTAATCAGCTCTTCGTGGCTGATATTCGGTCTAATATCGACCTCTACACTTGAATCTCGGCGCAGTATTTCAAGCCCCTCTTTCGAAATCTCATCCGTAACGAGTATCTTCATGTCAACGCCTCCAGTACTTCATCCATCGCTTTCAGAAGTTCCTCAATTTCCTTTACAGTAAGATCACCCATGTGTCCGATCCGGAAAGTTGAATCTTTGATTTTCCCATAGCCAGGCGAGATCTCGAAACCTTTCTTCTTGAGTTCCTCCTGCAATTGATCGAATTTAACATTTCCCTTTGAGATCACGGTGATCGTGTCCGATCTGTATCCCTCCTCAGCGAAAAGAGAGAGCCGCTTCGCAGCCCATGACCTCACGGCCTCTGCCATCGCCTTGTGTCGCTCATATCTCTGTTTCATCCCTTCCCTCAGAATTCTTTCAAGCTGGAAATCAAGAGCGTACATTAAAGAAATCGGCGGAGTCGTGACGGGCAAATTCTTGTCAGCAAACTTTTTCATTTCCAGTAAATCGAAATAGTAACCCCTGTTCTCCACGCTTCTTGCCTTTTCCAGCAACCTCTCGCTCACGCAGATTATGGCAAGGCCAGGCGGAAGTGCGAGTGCTTTCTGCGTCCCGAACACAATCGCATCCGCGTCGAGAGACCTCAATTTGAGATCGATACCAAACGCGGCGGTCACCGCATCGATAAAAATGAGAGGATCACATTTCGAGCGAATCGCATTAATGATTTCATCAAGGGGGTTGAAAACGCCAGTTGAGCTTTCATTGGCAACGATAGTCACCGCCTCGACGTCCTCTTGCAGAGTGTTTCCCACATAATCGCCTCTGGTCGCTTTACCCCAAGGTATCTCAATTTTCTGCACCGTTTTCCCATTTAATGAGCCGATCGATTGCCAGCGTTCCCCAAAGGCACCGTTTGATATGCCAGCCATCTTCTTGCTAACACCGCACCTCACACATGATTCGAGAAGACCGGTCGATGACGATGGCGCTATTAATACATCCATATCCACATCCAGCGCCTTGCGAATCTTCTCAACGATGCTTTCCTGAAGATGTTCGTAATCCTTACCTCGATGCACAATCATTGGCTTTGTCATCGCTTCCAGAACTTCTCGTCGAACCTCGACAGGGCCTACAGTAAACAACTTACGATACACGGACACCCCCCAGAATTCTCCGCACGACGCTCAGGACCGCACGGGGAAAGCGGAGGGCATCCGTGATGCTCCTCCACATCCACATCCCGATCCAGAGCTGATCGACCAGCAACCGCAAGAATTCATTCGAAAACTCAAAATCCCCATGCTTGGCGAGTCTCTGCTGCGCGCTGTCGAGATCAAGTCGATTCTTGAAATGCCAAGCATGACACTTAATAACATTGCGATGCCTGTATGGAAAATGTCCTGATATAAAACTTACTGTAAGGAATTGGTCATTGAAGGGGATAATTCAGAGATACAGTTGATGAGCAAAGCGCCATCAAATGTTCCAAACAGGTTGGATAACATTTGATCACAAATGAGATCGATCGAATTGGATATGGGGAATAAAATTAACTGAACAAACACACGATCCCACCAGGCTTTGAGAATAGTATTGCATTGACCAGCAATTGTAGAAGGTTATTATAGCTGCTGAGTGAATTCGGAAGCTAAATGAGTGCAAGAAGGATTTGCGTCGTCGGGTTGGGCTACGTTGGCCTACCATTGGCATGCTTGTTCGCTGATAGAGGGTACGAAACAATCGGATTGGAAAAGGATCGGAAAAAAGTAGAATTAATCAATCAAGGCATTTGTCCGTTACGAGGAAAAGAGCCTGGTTTAAAGGAGATTCTTTTGAATGTTGTCAAGAAGGGAAAACTGATCGCAACATCTGATCCAGAGATTTGCTCACAGGCCGATGCCATCTTCATTTGCGTGGATGCTCCAATAAACGAACTCCAGAAACCCATTTTGACATTTCTCGAAAGTGCAGTGACGGAAGTAGGGAAAAGACTGAGAAAAGGTACGCTAGTTGCGGTGGAGTCGACGCTTCCTCCTGGAACGATGGATAATTTCGTGATTCCGCTTCTTGAAAGCGTTAGCGGGCTGCGGGCAGGCAATGATTTCCACGTCGTTTATTCCCCAGAAAGAATTCTGCCCGGCAATGTTGTAGAGAGTTTGAAGAAGAATGCAAGAATTATTGGTTACCATGATGATAAGTCGCTCTCACTGGCCCGCGAAATTTATTCGGCGATCATCGAGGCTCCAATTTATCAGACAGATATCCTCACGGCTGAAATCGTCAAGACTGTCGAGAACGCCTATAGAGATGTCCAGATAGCGTTCGCGAATGAGGTTGCACTGGCCTGTGAAGAGCTCGGAGCAGATGTTTTTGAGGTAAGAAGACTTGTCAACACCTCACCTTTCAGGGATATGCATTTGCCCGGATCTGGAGTCGGTGGCCACTGCCTAACTAAAGATCCGTGGCTATTCGCGAGTTCAATCACTCGCCGATCGCTTCCGTTGATTTCGACTGCGAGGGCGATCAACGATTCAATGCCGAAACATCTCGCCGCGCTGGCGATCGAGGCGCTCTGCGAAGCTGGAATAGAGATATCGAAATCGAAAATATCGGTACTCGGTCTCGCTTTCAGGAAAGATATTGGAGACACGAGAAATTCCCCCGCGCTCGTTGTGATCGACATACTTCGTAAAGATACAAAAATCATTGTCCACGATCCTTACGCCGAACCGCCGATCGATATCGCATTTACGAGGGACATCAACGAAGCACTAAGAGATTCAGACTGTGCCATCTTTGTCACAGATCATAGCGATTATTACACGATCGATCTGCAAGAATTGGCCAAGCTCATGCGCACAAAGATTATCGTGGATGGGCGCAATCTGTTCGATGCGAAGAAATGTAGAGAAGAAGGTTTCATCTATCGAGGAATCGGCAAGGGTCGGTGATCAGTAGATCGATTCGACGATCCCGATCGCCTCATCAACATCCTCTTCCGTAATACCATAATGAGTGACGAATCGTACAATGGTGCCGCCGAAATCGGCGGCAAGCAATCCCTTTTCCTTCGCTTTCATGACGAATTCCGCTGATGTCATGTTTAAGGATGAGACATCAAGCAGCACGATGTTCGTCTGAACCCTTTTCATGTCGACCTTCAATGAGCCAATCTGATTAAGTCCTCTGGCCAATTTTTTTGCGTTATCATGGTCTTCTTTCAAGCGGTCAACCATCTTCGTCAGAGCGATGATGCCTGGTGCGGCAAGTACACCAGCTTGCCGCATCCCGCCGCCGAGCATCTTCCTCACTTTCCTTGCCTTCTCAATGAATTCTTTGTTCCCTACAAGTACTGATCCAACGGGTGCACAAAGACCTTTGGACAGGCAAAAACTGATGCTGTCAACGTGCCTAGCATACTCCTTTACATCAACACCTAAGGCAACGGCGGCGTTGAAGATCCGTGCGCCATCGATATGCACTTTCATTCCAAAATCGTGCGCCACGCTGGCGACCGATTTCACCTCGTCGGGTTTCCATACTGTTCCGCCTGCCCTGTTATGCGTGTTCTCGATCTCAACAAGCGTTGAGGGTGGAAAATGCAGATCATTTCCACGTAAGGCAGCATGAACGTCTTCGCCAGTGAAAACTCCATATTTTCCTCTGATTAAACGAGGAATAACGCCAGCAATCGCCGACATTCCGCCGACTTCATAATAGTAAATATGCGCTTCGGACTCAACAAGCATTTCATCGCCGCGATGGCAGTGAGTCATCACAGCGATGAGGTTACTCTGCGTGCCACTGGGCGTAAACAACGCTGCCTCCATGCCGAATTTCTCAGCTGCGAGCTGCTCTAATCTGTTGACGGTTGGATCTTCCCTCGTAACATCGTCGCCGAGCTCAGCATCGAGAATACTCAAAAGCATTTCTTTTGTCGGAAGCGTTACCGTATCGCTTCGCAAATCAATGATTCGCATGCTTTCACAACCCCAAGTACGATAAGTTCATTAAGAAATCTTTCGAACGAATCTGTGACTTGATGATCTTCTGCGTCCCTCAATGAGCGATCTCGATCTTTCTTTTTTCCCTGACGGATCGAATTGCAGCTTCGCATACCTTCAGATCCATAATAGCATCCTGCACTGTTACCTTCGGCTTCCCCGAAGACTTAACCGCTGCGAGAAAATCTTCTAGTTCCCTTTTTAGTGGCTCTTCCTTTTTCAGAGAGAGTCGGCGCACGTCAAATTCTAGCGGCACTTGAAAGAGGTTACCCGGATCAATTTCCCTGATTTCTGACGATGAGACCTCGAGCATTTGATCGATGTAATCGAGTTGAACATATCCTTTGCTGCAGGTCATTGACACTTTTCTCACTTTCATCGGTGTAAGCCAGTTTGTTTCTACATGGCCTGTCACTCCGCACTCGAGTTCAAGTAGAAGATTCGCGTAATCCTCGAATCTATCATTCGCGAATTTACCCCCCATGCCAAAAACCCCAATGATTTCAGAGGAAGTGATGTACCTGATTACATCAATGTCATGGATCGCCAAATCCATGATGACCCCGACGTCCCTTATTCTTGAGGGAAATGAGGAAACCCTCCTCGAAGATATCGATATGAGCTTTCCAAATCTGCCGACCTC
Source organism: Methanomassiliicoccales archaeon (assembly GCA_014361295.1). Classification (NCBI taxonomy): domain Archaea; kingdom Methanobacteriati; phylum Thermoplasmatota; class Thermoplasmata; order Methanomassiliicoccales; species Methanomassiliicoccales archaeon. Next base: position 1,075,736 of record JACIVX010000001.1, read on the forward strand.
AAGCGCTTCCTTCGCCGCAGAAACCACGGGGTTAAATCTTTCAACGAATCCACCAGCGAGGACGACACCTTGTTTTTCGGCTTCATTTGCTAGCAAACTCGCTTTTCTTGAATCCCCTGTGAACGGTTTTTCCAATAACACAGACTTACCCGCTTTTAACGCCATGAGCGCCGAGTCAAAGTGATCGGCCGTTGGTGTACAGATGCTCAATGCCTCGACCTTCCGAATCAAATCTTCTGTTTTCTCAAACACCTGAGTTCCAAAGCGACGCGCAACAGCGCGTGAATGATCGATATCGACGTCGTAAATTCCGACAAGATCTGAAATCTCTGAATAGATCCGTACGTGATTTTGACCCATGTATCCGACGCCGATAACACCGGTCCGGATCATGCATCTTCCATCACATTATACAGTATTAAATCCCCGCGATAATAGAAATGAGGAGATAGCAAGTGAATGCGCAAAAAATATATCAGACAAATGGATAGTTAGTAACCTCATTTAGGTGATCATTTGAAGCGAGGACTTCTTGATATACTTGCGTGTCCAGTTTGCAAACATCATCCGCTCGAGCTCGATGTAATTGAAGAAAATGAAAAAGAGATCATTCATGGAACTCTGCGATGCCCGAAATGTCAGATAAACTATCAGATTGAAGACGGCATCCCGAACATGATTCCCCCAGAAAAGAAGTTATGAAGAAAAAAATGATCAGAGCTTTTCCAGTGCTTCTTTGATTCTTTTCATTCCCTCGATGATTGCTTCCCTGCTCGTTGCGAATGATAATCTGATATGTCCCTCACCCGATGGTCCAAACGCAGACCCAGGCGTAACAGCCACATGCGCCTTTTCTAGGAGGTACGCCGCCAGTTCCTCGGATGACATCTTGAAGTCATAAGATGGAAATGCATAGAAAGCTCCCTTAGGCTTCGGCGAGCTCAGTGAGGGGATTTCGTTCATTAACTTCCAGACAATATCTCTTCTTGCCCTGAACTCATCCACCATCTTCCTGACAGAATCTTGTGGCCCCTTCAACGCCTCGAGCGCCGCCAGTTGAACGAATGAAGTTGCACATGTCAAGGAGTGAGTTTGCAATTTATTGAGCTCCTTCATGATCTCAGTCGGTGCAATCAGCCATCCAATGCGCCAGCCCGTCATTGCATAGGTCTTCGAGAAACCGTTGATCGTGATCGTGCGATCGAACATACCATCGAACGATGCGATTGAGTAGTGTGTGCCTTCAAATATGATCTTCTCGTAGACCTCATCCGCCAGCACAATCAAATCGTGGTCCTTCGCTAAATCGGCGATCCCCCTGAGATCTTCCAAGCTCTGCACGGCGCCACAGGGATTCGATGGAGAATTGACAAGAACCATTTTTGTCTTGTCCGTGATGAGTTCTGCCATTGCATCTGGAGACATTCGGAAATCGTTTTCCGCCTCAAGAGGCAGAAATCTTGGAATTCCGCCGGCGATCCGGACACAGGCCTCGAATGTCCCCCAGGATGGATCAGGAAGAATAACCTCGTCTCCGTCATCGAGAACAGCCAGCATGCTCAAAAAGATCGCCTGCTTCGATGGTGTGATCAAAACATGCTTCTCATCGCAAGGGATCCCATTTTCTTTCCTGCTTTTCTCAGCGACTGCTTTCCTTAATTCGGGAATTCCAGCAGACGGCGTGTAATGCGTAAAATTTTCTTTGAGCGCCCTGATGCATGCGTTGGTGATATTTTCAGGCGTTGGAAAGTCAGGTTCCCCCATCGAAAATGAAATAATGTCGATGCCTTCCTGTTTGAGCTTGCTCACGATATTTGATATCCTCACTGTGCCGGACTCGGCGACGCGTTTGACGCGTTGCGAAACCATCAAAGACGGCAACATGGTCGAGCTTTTAGTTTTTTTCTCATCCGATAACTGATAACAGAGAGATGAATACGATAGACATGGAATATGATACGCAATCCGGCGTGTTTTAGGAAAATGATAAATAATGGTGCACAACTAAAGTGGGTTGGTGAAAGAAATGCCACTGGAACTTGATCTGGCCAAGCTCAGATGCGGAACCGAACTCCTCAAGAGAGGATTCGCGAAAATGCAGAAGGGCGGCGTTGTGATGGATGTTACAAACGCTGAGCAGGCCGGGATCGCCGAAGACGCAGGGGCAGTTGCAGTTATGGCACTGGAGCGAGTCCCTGCTGATATTAGGGCGCAAGGAGGCGTCGCCCGCATGGCCGATCCCAAAAAAATACTGGAAATCATGGATGCAGTTACGATCCCAGTCATGGCGAAATGCAGAATAGGGCATTTCGTCGAAGCACAGATACTCGAGGCCCTCGGTGTTGACATGATCGACGAATCGGAAGTGCTCACCCCCGCTGACCCGTTTTACCATGTTGATAAAAAGAAGTTCACAGTTCCATTTGTTTGCGGGGCGAGGGACCTCGGTGAGGCGCTCAGACGCATCGACGAGGGCGCAGCGATGATCCGGACGAAGGGCGAAGCCGGTACGGGTAATGTGATTGAGGCGGTCAGACACCAACGAGTGATCATGGGGAAGATCAGAGAATTGAAAGGAAAAGAAGACGAAGAACTTATGACCGTTGCGAGGGAGATACAGGCACCGTTTTATCTTGTTAAGGAAGTTGCGGAGCTTCAGCGCCTTCCTGTCGTTAACTTCGCTGCCGGTGGCATCGCGACGCCTGCAGATGCAGCTCTGATGATGCAGCTGGGATCAGATGGTGTCTTCGTTGGATCTGGTATTTTCAAGTCTGAAAACCCTGAGGAACGGGCAAGGGCGATTGTTGAAGCGGTCACGCACTTTGACGATCCAGCAACACTGGCGGAGATTTCCAAAGGACTCGGCGAGGCGATGAAGGGCATCGAAATTTCGGCGATAAAACCAGAACAAAGGTTGCAAGAGCGAGGATGGTGAGTCCAGATTAGATTCACCACGATCATAAACTCATGAGACGATCTTGTGTAGTAGACCTTTGTCCCTCGCAATCTTGATTTCTTTTGCAATCCGCCTTCCGGTGCTCAGCTCAGGCTCAATAAGATCGGAATAGGGAGAGCCAGAAATAAACGGATTCGTTCCAGCAACAATACGCGAAGAGATTTCGAAGACCTTGAATTCAAGCCTGTCTGTGACTATCGTCTCAAGGCAGAACGGGCCGATCATGCCGCCAAATAATTCAATTGACCGGTTAATCACGCGCTCGCCCATGTCGAAAATCTTCGGCAGCAGGCTTTCCCTTATGACAACGGGAACGTTGCCAGTGACGACGAATGTAGGATAAAGTCCCAGTTTCTTGAGCTCTTCCTGGGCACCGAGCTTGTACATCTCGTCGATGTTGCTCTCGTCGCGCCTGTCCATTGAAAGGAGCTCAAGACTGCCCTCTGCAACCCTGTACCCGTCTTTTTTTATCGGGGAATAAAAGTAGTGCAGGTAATATCTTGTCCCCAGCACATATTCCTGAATGGTGTATGGCTGGCTTTCATCGATTCCCAGTTTGAAGTCCGGATAATCCTTAGCGATGAAAAAGCCCCGACCGCCTTTTGCGCCGTGGTATTTGACAAGAACGGGTCTATCGATCTCCTTCGCATCGCTGATTTTCTTCGGCATCTCGACACCAGCTGAAACCAACCATTCCCTCTGCTTCTCTCTATCTGATTCCCATTGGAGAACGGCCCTGTTCCCAAAAGTTGGGACCGGAAGTTTCTCGAATTTTTCCGTTCCCATGTACTCAACAAAGGAGCCGTGCGGAATAATGATGACATTGCGGTCAATGAGTTCATCGGCTCTTTCGAGAATTTCGTCATAACTTTCGAATCGGATAAACTCGTCAGGTTTGGCAAGCGGAAAGGCATCGTAGAATTTTGTCCTTTGGTTCACAGCAAGACCAATCGTTCTAAAACCCTCGCGTCTTGCGCCATAGAAAATCTGAAGCGAGGAATGAGAGCACAATGTAGCGATAGCAATCTTACTCTTATCGTAACCCTCGAGAATTTCACTGATTTTATTTCTCAGTGCCATTACCGTTTAATTCCACTTCAATGCTTAAATCTTTCCATATGCTCTTCACTTCGGAACTGATGTTGCATTACGAGCCTGAGATGAAAAAATCAAAGATGGCCAAAGAGATTGATCCCAAACCCATAGAACAGGGCATACAAAAGGAGGGCTCTTGTGATTCCTCCTAAGAAGTTCGCGAGAACAAAATACCTCAACTCAAGGACCTCCCCCTCTCGATTGAAGACAGAAAAGATGTAAACCGGAATCGTATCAACCATACCGGGAATGCTGAGAAGAATATATAGACCGAGGTATTTCAGCTTCTCGACAAGAAGTTCAGACTTCTCGACGAACCATCTGAACCACCCCCATTTCTGTGACCAGTTTCTTACACGCCATTCAACTTTTGATCCGATGAAGAAAACGAGTATACTGCCAACCGCTTTCCCAGCTCCAAGGATCAGCGCCTTCAGAACAAAGTGAGTTCCGGGGTTGAGAATGAGACCGATTTCGACAGGAATCGGAAGAATGATTGCCGCGGATACCGCGTAAATGAAGAAAATCAAACTATATGTAAGTGGATCTGTCGAGTACTGATTCAGAAAATGCATGAACTCTGTCCAAATATCCATCAGAGGGTGATTTCATTCAGATGCTAAAAACCTTCTTTGAAACATCACAAATGAAATCATTGTATGCATAAAATTGCGATAAAAAAAGTCTGCCAATCCAGCAGATAACACACTTAGCAACATTTTTAAGCAAGCATTCCAATTACGCAATATAGGGAATACAATGGCGCCAAAAGATGCTGCAAAGGAGGAGGACTGGTTCGCGCAATTGGATGCCGAGCTGGAACAAAAGACCGAAGCTATCACCAAGGACCTCATGGAACTCAACAATCAAAAAAGAATGATTAACCGAACATTGATCGAAGACTTTTGGAAGATTTGGATGAGGTTTGGGAAGATTAATGTCCACTTCACCATGGAGCCTTCGTATAGCGCCTTCGCCCAATTCGACGAGTTCCCGGAGCAATGGCGCTTCAGAGAAGATTTTAACTTCGCGGGAGTTAACACGATACAACTCGTCGACAGAACGCAGGAACAGGGGAGAATGGGTGATTCCTTGAAAATCTGGTATTATAACGAAGATTCGACGCCCCACATCAGGATGGTCTTTGAATACTGCGAGGGCGAACATTATTATAAGTATTCTGGATGGAAGAGAATCTTTGGACAATTTGTCATCTATGATGCTCCTCTCGCTAAGTTTGATATGGACAAGTTTCACGAGAAACTGGCAGACGTTGTTAAAGCGTGGTACGAATCGCACCTCCGAAGGAACAGGGACATTTTGATCAAGCATCTCAAGGACAACTACGAGCGTGGCGAGACCTTCACCGAATAAACACAATTAAACACAATTTCGAAGCGCCTGATATCCCTTCATCCGTACTTTTTTCCTTTTTCAAAGTTTTAAGATTCTGATCATATCAATTTGGGGCATATTTTGTCATTAAAGAGTCGAAATAAAGAATCGAAGCGGATCGGTATCCGCCACTTTCGATCTCCTCTGCAATAGTACAATTAAGGACAACTCAGATAAAGTTTAAAATGAATGAAATCACGGAAGAAAACGGAGGCATTCCATGCAAAAAGAAGATCTAGCACCCCATGTTAAGGAGATTAGCCAGGTGCTCAATGGGAGTATCGATGATGATCAGATTATGAACGAACTTAAAACATTTCTTGAAGTTTACAGAGTTTCGCTCGAGACGGCGAAAAGGAGTATCATTAGAAAATATGGGGGGAATCCAGCTCTCCTCTCGGGCGGTCAAAGAAAACGTATTGGCGAACTCACTGCCAATGAACAGAGAGTCGATCTTCTCGTCAAGGTGGTCTCTGTTAACAAGAAAGAAATTGAGATGGACGGGACTTACAAGCCGATTCTTTATGGGATATTCGCGGACGAGAGCGGCACCGCGAGTTTTACCGCGTGGGATGCAGATCGATTCAATTTCGATAGAGGGGACGTCTTGCTCATCCGGAATGCTTACACCAAAGAATGGAATGGGCAACCGCAGATCAATCTTGGAAACAGGGCAATCGTTGAGCGACAAGATGCCACTTCAGTTAACTTTTCAGATATAGAACTTCCATATTTTGCAGAGACAAAACAGGTGAAGATAGCGGAGCTCCAGGAGGGTATGAACAATGTGACTGTCACTGGTCGAATCCTTTCGGTAGAAAAAAGAATTGTTGAGACACCGGATGGCTCAAAGACCGTATATTCGGGCGTCATGGCAGATGCGACAGGGAAAACCCAGTTTTCTGCGTGGCACAACTTTGAACTCAAACAGAATGATGTGGTCACAGTGAAGGGCGCGTACGTCCGAGGATGGCGGGGAATCCCCCAGCTCAATTTTGGAGAGCGCGCTGAAGTCAGCAAATTCTCTGGAACTTTCCCTTCTATGATTGAACTTTCCCAGCCCGTCCTGAGGACGATTGTCGATCTCGAGAGGATCGGTGGCGGAATTGATATCCTTGTAAAGGGTGTCATCGTTGATGTGCGTGATGGATCAGGATTGATTTTCAGGTGTCCCACCTGCAAGAGGGTAATCCAGAGGAATCTCTGTAGAATTCACGGCGCTGTTGAACCATTGCCAGATCTTCGAATTAAGGCGGTTGTCGATGACGGCGAGTCTGTTCTCACAGCAATCATGAATAGAAAAATCACTGAGTCTTTAGTGGGGATTACACTTGACGAAGCAATGAAAAAGGCGAAGGAGATGATGACTCCCGAAATTGTGAAAGAGGAGATTGAAAGTAAATTGATTGCCCAGCCTGTCGAGATCTCTGGAAATGTCACAAAAGATGAATACGGTCTCATGATGATCGTTGGATCGGCTCGAATCGCGTTACCCGATGTGAAGGCAGAGGCAACAACTCTGCTCTCGGAACTGGAGGGAATTTCATGATTTCAAGGGAAGTTGCATGGAGGACATTCGCGGCGGAATACAACGCCTCGAGTCTTGAAATCAAGGGAAAGGGAGAGAGGGCACCGTCCTATGTGATTACTCCGCTAGGCGCGATGATCAACAGACTCTTCGTGGTCGGCGTCCTGACCGACATTGAAAACACGGGTACTGAGGAAGAGCCGTTCTGGAAAGCAAGGATTGCCGATCCAACGGGAACATTCTTCATTTCGGCTGGCCAGTATCAGCCAGAGGCGGCCATCGCATTGGCCAGAATAAAGCCTCCGGAATTTATCGCCGTCGTGGGGAAGAGCAGAACATATTCACCAGAAGAGGGAACGCTTTATGTGTCGATCAGGCCTGAGAAAGTGACGGTTGTCGACGAGAAAATTCGTGACTACTGGATACTCGAAACATGTAAGTCTACGCTCAAGAGAATATCGGCAGCTGAGGAGGCAAGGCAGATGGAAAATCCATCGGTTGAGTCTCTCATGAAACTCGGCTTTTCGAAGGTGCTTTCAGAGGGTGTAGTTAGAAGTGTCGCTCACTATCAGTTAGTTGACTTTGAGAAATACAAGGCAGTAGTTATTGATGCGCTGAAATATCTGCTACCAGAATACCAGGCAGAAATTCCAGAGATACCAGCCGAATCCCCTGAGGAAATTGATGAAGAGGAGGAAAACATCGATAACGAAGAAAAGGTTTTGGCGATCATCGACCGCCTTGACAAGAAGGGGAAAGGAGCGCCCTGGGATGAAATTGTTGAGGAGGCAAGGAAGGAAGGAATCGAGAAGAATGAACTTGAAGAGATCACAAATTCTCTTCTCGATAAAGGATTGATCTACGAACCAATTTTAGGAAAAATGAAAAGGATATAGGGAAAAGGTTTCGGAGCGCATTCTTCAACTGAATTCATTCCTCGAGATCGCGATGAGGATAAGCCCCACGAGGCCCAGTATCGAACCGATGAACCACGGCCCAACGGTCAACAATGCGAGGACAGCACCAACGATCGCAAATCCCCATTTTTTCCTCCTTATCGCGAAGACACCACCGATTAAAGCAATGAGACCGATGATAAACCAGATTACTCCACAGGCAACCAAAATTCCTTCAACGGTGCTAATGACGTCAGGGCCATACATTTCCTGTAACATCTCTTCAATCTCGCCAGAAAGGGTCGCAAGTACAAGACCCATGACGATACCGATTAGCCCCGAGACAATAATTAAAGCCCCACCAACTACTGGCTTGGACGTCAGCTGTTTTGCACCAGCGGGAGCTGCCTGCGGAGGTGCCTTCTGCGGTGCTGCCGCCTTGGCAACCTCGGGTTTTATGACATACCCGCAGTAAGGACAGACGTTGGCGTCCATCGGGACCGCGTGGCGACAACTCGGACATGTTGCATCGATGATCTCATCATATGGACGTTCCTCCATCCTGATACCTCCGTCGCCCTAAAAGGGCAAAAAGATATCTTTTTCTATCTATTTATAATACTTCACTCAGCACGATTAATCCGCTTCGAGATTACCAATTTCGAATGATGCGGGAATTTTTCGAAACGGCGTAATTTCGGTGACCTAACGATAATATGAAAATGCTAATGATCGCTGTCTAAATAAGTGATTTCGAAATCACTTCGTTACGACGATCGCGCCGTAACCAACGACCTCTCTCATCGGATAAACATCGCCGGATGTCCCGTATTTGAGCAATCGGGCTTCCTTCCCCCTCGCCGCTTCAAGCATCACCATCACAGGACCATAGCCACACATCGAGACATCCCTTCGAATCACAACATCGTAAACGCCCCTTGGATTGAGCGCCAGAATCTGATTGATAACCTCCATATCCTTCGCTTTTGCTTCATGTGCTGGCACATAGTGTGAAAAATCGCTCGATGCGATGATGATGACGTCGAGCCCTTCAATCGCCTTCTGCAACTGCTCCGCAGTTTCCATCGCTGTCTCATAATCCTGCAGCGCCATGCAGATCGGAAGGATTTTGACTTCATTAGAGAAGAATTGAATAAACGGCAGTTGCACTTCAATCGAATGCTCGTATTGATGAGCGATCGGATCGACACTCATTTCGCGCTCGAGCTTCTTTAGCAGATCCCGATCTAACTTGCATACACCTAGCGGCGTCTCGAAATCTTCACCAGTCACCGCCACTGCGCTTCCAATTGCGTGATGATTGGGACCAATAATCACAAAGGTTTTTGGAAATCCATCACGGGCGATCGCCGCGTAAACGTGCGCGGCGATAGGTCCAGAGTAAACATAACCTGCATGTGGCACAACAGCCCCAATGATCTTTCTTTCACCGTTGCGTGAAAGCTCTGGAATTGAGCCCGGACCGAGGGGCGAAAGAAAACATTTTCTGATTTCCTCTCTCAATTCTCTTTCCTTTCCTGCGTAAAATTTCCCAGCGACGGCAGGATATCTCATATCAACAAAATGATGCGTGCTAGATTATTTCAAAGTTTTGAGATCGAAAATTGAATGTTCACTAATTCACTCCTGTCTCAGAGGTTTGCTTCGAAATCATCGATTGTCAACTTGAAATCTGAGTCTTTCTCGATAATTTTCTTTTCCTTCAACGTTTCTCTGGTCAAAAGCCAGTAAACGCACGCGAGCGCCCTTCGTCCCTTGTTGTTTGTCGGAATGACAAGATCGACATTTCTTGTTTCATTGTTGGCGTCGCAAAGAGCAACGATCGGGATCCCGATGTTGAGAGCTTCGGCAACAGCTTGCTGATCTGCAGCAGGATCTGTGGCGAGAAGAACTTCCGGTTCAATGTATTGGGGAAGCGCAGGATTCGTTAAACTGCCAGGTACGAAACGACCAGGGATGACCTGTGCGCCAACCGCTTTAGCAAAGACTTTTGCTGGCTTTTGCCCGTACTGCCGCGCAGAGACCACAACGATTTTGTCGGCAGGAAATCTTGAAAGGAATTTCGCTGCCACCCTGATCCGCTGATCGGTTTGCTTCACATCGAGTACATACAGACCGTCTGATCTTACTTTAAAAATGAATTGTTTCATATCTGCGCTTTTCTGTTGCGTTCCGATGTGAACACCTGAAGTGAGATAGATGTCCTCGGACACGAGAAGTCCAGTATTCGTTTCATCCGTCATTGCAAACCCTCATATATCTCTTTTGACCGTGAGAGGGATAACCCCTTTCTCAAATTCCAGCATAGCAATTTGAATCGGATCAATGACATTCTCAGGAATATCGATGAGAACAGGCGCACCGAGGGATATCTGCAAAGCCCTCGCTCCAATAATGCGCGCCTTCTCAAATCTTGTATATTTCATAAAGTCACCATGCCGGGATTTCCCCCATATTGATGGGGGCCTTATAAAACTTTTGTAGCGAGCCTCATGATGTTCTGACACGCTGGCTATGCATCTCTCCACGCCGATTTCTGTAGAGGCCGACATCAGGCAACGCACCTCCCGAGCTTTGTTTTCAAATATGGTACAAGCCCTCCTTTTTCTAGAATATCGATTAGGAATTCTGGGAGTGGATTGAAATCGATGCGAATGCCATCAGATTCTCTTAAGATAAATCCGCCCCTAATGTCGAGAGTCACAATATTCCCTTTTTCCAAGAGGCGACAGGCATCCGGACAAACGATAACAGGGAGACCAATATTGATCGCATTTCTGAAAAAAATTCGTGCGAAACTGGCTGCGATAATAGCCCCTACCCGCTTTTCTTTGAGAACCGCCGGTGCCTGTTCCCTGCTTGATCCGCACCCAAAATTCCGACCAGCAATGATAATATCGCCTGGCTTGACCCCGATTGCGAATGTCGGATCGAGATCTTCAAATACATGGGCAGAAAGGGATTTCATGTCGTATTCGTCAAGATATCGACCCGAGATGATAAGATCTGTGTTGATATGATCGCCATACTTCCATACACGCCCTTTGATCATTGTCACACCGTCCTAGGATCCGTGATCTCACCTTTGAGCGCGCTCGCCGCAACTGTCTCTGGGCTGGCGAGATAAATTTCCGCGTCTGGACTTCCCATTCTTCCCCTGAAATTGCGATTTGTTGTCGAGATGCAGCGTTCTCCTGCCGCGAGAACGCCCTGGTGTGCGCCGAGGCAAGGACCACAGCCCGGATTCAAAACAATCGCGCCCGACTTAACGAGCGATGTGAGAACCCCCCTTTTCGCCGCTGAAAGGTAAACTTCCCTCGATGCAGGTACAACGATAAATCTCACAGATTCGCTCACTTTTCTTCCGTTCAAGATTTTCGCCGCTGCGATGAGATCTTCCAATCGACCGTTCGTACACGACCCGAGAAGAGCTTGGTCAATGGGCGTCCCAGCAACTTCCTCAACTGGAACGACGTTATCAACGGAGTGAGGCTTTGCGATCTGGGGAGAGAGGTTAGAAACATCGAATTCTTCCATTTGTACATTTGCTGAGTCATCCGAACGAACAATTTCAAATGACCGGTGAGATCGACCTGATAACCATTTTTCTGTTTTCTTATCTGGGAAGACGACACCAATCTTTGCGCCCATTTCCATACTCATGTTCGACAAAACCATTCTCGAAGCAACAGACATTCGATCAACGCAATCGCCAACGAATTCGACAGCCATGTAATTTGCGCCTTCCGCACCAAGCGTACCGATGATATTCAACATCACGTCCTTGGCTGAAACACGATCGGGCATTTGCCCACTGATGCGGATCCTTAGGGTTTCAGGTACCCTGAACCATAGTTCCCCCGTTGCCCAAACTGCGGCCATTTCGGTTGCTCCGATGCCTGTTGCAAAGGCGCCAAAGGCACCATAAGTTGTCGTATGAGAATCCGTACCCACGATGAGCAATCCTGGCAATACGTGACCTTTTTCCGGAAGAACCTGGTGACAAACTCCTTCATTCACATCGTAGAAATGTCGAATCCCCTCCTTTCTAACAAATTCTCTAACGATCTTGTGGCTTTCTGCTGTTTTCAGAGTATTTGCTGGCACGCGATGGTCAAAGAGAATGACGATCCTTTCAGGATCCCAGACCTTTGCAGCACCCATTTCCCTGAAAGCTTTGATCACGAGAGCGGTGTTCTCATGTGACATTACGAGATCAACTCTCGCGTTCACGATATCGCCTGGGTCAACTGGCCGACCACACGCACGGGAAAGAATCTTTTGCGCAAAGGTCATGGGGATCATGCGAAGAAGGAAGCATTACTCTTTTATATCGCTATTGCCCGCGATTGTGCGGCAATTGTCGAATATAATATACGATAATTTTAAAAGTCGAATGGCGTTAACAACCAGACTCAGAGATTTGGAGGAATCCACGTGCAAAGTGAGGTTATACCCCCCACCGAAAGTGGTAATCTGAAGAATTACGAGGAGGCTTGCAAGGAATTCACGTGGGCATCGCTGGAAAGGGAATTCGAGTGGTCCAATGGCGCACCATACAATATCGCCCACGAAGCAATCGATCGACACGCAAAAGGATGGAGAAAGAATAAGATCGCCCTCTACTGGGAAGGAGCTGATGGATCGGCAAAGAAGTACACATTCAGAGAGATACAAACGGAGACAAATCGATTCGCAAACGCGCTTATAAAACTAGGCACAAAAAAGGGAGACCGCGTTTTCGTCTACCTCGACAGGATCCCAGAACTTTACATTGCGGCGATCGGAACGATCAAGATGGGCGGTATCGTCGGTCCTCTGTTTTCAGCGCTCGGGCCAGATGGGGTCAAAGATCGATTGCTGGATGCTGGTGCGAGAACCCTTGTCACAACGCCTGAGCTTTACCGGAGGATACAGCCGATTCTGGATGAGCTCGCCGAACTTTCGAATATCATCGTTGTGACAGAGGATAAGAAGCTGGTTCCAACTGGTTGTATCTCCTTCAGCGAATTCGTCTCATCATGCTCACCGGATTTCAGGTCTGTTAGCATGAATCCCAATGACCCCTATGTGGTCCATTACACATCAGGAACAACAGGAAAACCGAAGGGCGTGCTCCTCGGACACAGGGCCATGATCCAGCAATTTTTCACGAGCAGGATCGTTCTCGATCTTCGAGAAGAGGACACTTACTGGTGCACGGCCGACCCCGGCTGGGTCACCGGAACATCCTATGGAATCATCGGTCCCTGGTTACTGGGCACTTCGATCGTTTCGTATGAGGGGCGGTTCGACGCACGTGTCTGGTATCGCATCCTGGAAAAATACGGTGTCACGGTCTGGTATACAGCTCCGACAGCGCTCAGAATGCTGATGAGAGCGGGAGATGACCTCGTCAGAGAATTCGATCTCTCGAGGTTAAGGCATATATGCAGTGTCGGGGAACCGCTCAATCCAGAGGTTGTGCGGTGGGGTATGCGAACACTCGGAAAGAGAATCCATGATACCTGGTGGCAAACAGAAACAGGCGCGATGCTCATCTGCAATTATCCGTGCCAGAACATCAAACCTGGTTCGATGGGGAGACCGATACCGGGTGTCCAGGCAGCAGTGGTTGATGAGGATGGGCAGGAATTGCCACCAGGACGCGAGGGATATCTCGCAATTAGACCTGGATGGCCTTCGATGATGGTCGGTATCTGGCGCAATGCTCCGAAATATCGCGAGTATTTTAGAATACCTGGCTGGTATGTTGCCGGCGATATGGCCTACAGGGATGAAGACGGCTATTTTTGGTTCCTTGGAAGAGCGGACGACGTGATCAAAAGCTCTGGCGAGAGAATTGGGCCCTTTGAGGTTGAAAGTGCATTGCTGGAACATCCGGCTGTTGCGGAAGCTGGTGTCATCGGAAAACCCGACGAAATTAGAGGGGAGATCGTCAAAGCATTCATTTCGCTCAGACCTGGTTTCACACCTTCCGAGGAATTGAAAGAAGACATTGCCCGTTTCGTCAAACAGAAGCTCGCCGCTTATGCTTATCCACGTGAAATCGAGTTTGTTGATAAATTGCCAAAAACGCGTAGCGGCAAGATACTAAGACGCGTTCTCAGAGCCCGCGAGCTCGGACTCGACGTTGGCGATCTCTCAACACTCGAAGAATGAATTCACTGCAATTCACCAGAAATGATCCGCTGCGACACGAACCTAAACATGTCCTTCCACGTTAGATAGCCGACAAGCTTTCCTTCATCATCGACGACTGGCAGATGTCTAACGTTTTTCTCCGCCATGATCCTGAAAGCATCAGAGAGTTTGTCATTCGGTCGAATGGTTATTGCCGGGGAACTCATCACCTCGGCAACAGTCATGTATAGAAGCTTGGACTGGCTCTGAAGGTACCTGCGCAAAAGATCCCTTTCAGTAAAAACACCGACAACATGATCGTCATCGACCACGACCACACTTCCCACATCATTCTCAACCATTAGCTCGATCGCACTGATGACTGAGTCGTTGCTGGAGACGATTTCCCTTTTGCGTGTCATGAAATCCTTGACAAGGAACACCATATAATTCCCATCCGTATCATTCTGCTAAATAGTATCATTCTGCTAAATATAAACTCATTCCGTATTGAAAACAAATCGGCTTCGAACCAGTGACTTCAAAGACCTTTTCTGGATTGTCAACATCCCTTTTCGATAATTTCACCTGCAGTTCCTCCCTTCGTCAAGAGATCAAGGAGAAAGCGTTTTTCTTCCTCGTTGGAGAAGGCTACAGCGCCGATTTTTTCGGTACATGTGATTGTCTTCCTTTTACGGATTTCGATAATACCAGAAGCCTGACCTGCTTCTTGCACGACTTTGAATATAAGGTACATCATGTTATCACCGACGATACACTAGAGCGGAAACTGAATAGAAATAGCCATTCATATTATTTGATGTTAAAGCAGTATCCTACGATAGCGATCCACTAAGAATGCAATGGCGCTATTACGCTCTTTTCAAATTGATGACGAAGATTGCGCCCTGCGGTTTATTTTCCTCCACATGGATGCATCCATGATACCGATCAATTGTTTTCTTCGCGAGATACAACCCTAGACCAGAGCCCCGACCGTTTCCGTAGCTCACGCCTTCCTCCAAAATCCGATTCCTGATCGACTCTGGAATTCCAACGCCAAAGTCAATTATCTTGATTTCGCATGTGTTCGTATCCGATTTAATCACGATGTCAATTCTATCAGTTTTCCCATGGACGACCGCGTTCCTGATGATATTATCAAAGACCGACATGAGAGCTTCGTCCGCCATCACGCTGCAATCGCCATCGATGTTGAACTTGATGGGATAACTGCCAATGACCTTCTCCAAGACTTCTCTGATCCTAATCGGTTTTAATCCAATGCCAGAAAAAGCGAATTGCTCGAGTTCTTTCATTCTTTTTATCAGTTCTGTACTCTTTTTCACAGCGGTGAGCGCATTCTTCAGGAATTTCTCGTTCTTCATTTCCACAAAAAGTTCAAGAGATCCGCCGATGACAGTTAATTCATTTAACAGATCGTGCCTCATCGTTCTGTTAATCACTTTAAGGATATCGTTCAGTTGCATGATTGATTCTTCTGCACGTTTCTTGCTGGTGACATCTATGATGAAACCCTCAATCGCGATCACATTCCCAGAATCATCATAGAGACCCTGTCCCTGCTCCCACACCCATTTCTCTTCTCCGTGACGAGTTATGATTCTGTATTCAATCGTAAATGATCTGCGCTCCCGCAACGCTTTCTGCACCTCATTCCAGACGAAAGATCTGTCCTCAGGGTGTATAATCTCCGCATAAGAGATCTTCGCATTCCCGACGAGATCGGATGGAGCGTAGCCTGTAAGGATAGTGCATGCGTCGCTAACGAATTCCATTGTCCAGCTTGCATCATTGCGGCATCTGTAAACCATCCCAGGAAGATTGCTTAGTAGAGTTTCGAACGTTTGATGAAGCTCTCCCAACAAGCTCCCCTTATCCTGGTTAAACGGTATCACCAGAGATGTCCAGTCGTGATCTTTTTTGGAAATGATGATCTGGTGATCTAGCGCGATCCTTGTGATTTCTAGCGGTTCAATTTCGGTCGAAGGATAAGAACAGAGGGCAATCACTTTTTTACTATTCAACAATTCGTGAATGAGCTGTTCGCGTTCCATGACGTGTTCGATCTTTCCCTCTTCCACGCTTTCAGTTGTTATGGCCAGCCTCATTCCCTCCAGATTTCTAACCATGCAGGAATCCATTTTTCCCTTGAGGTACTGTCGAAGAGTTGTCAGCGATGATAAAGCTGGTTTGTCAACATGCTCGTCGATCACTTCCTGCGATATAACCTCGACCTGCTCATGCCTAAGAAAATCATCAAATCCTGGAACCTCACGGTACAAAACATCGACCATTTCGTCTGCTGATGAACGGTTTTGGAGGATCCACAGGCAATAGTGTTTCTTATCAAGGCCAGAAGAAATGAATGGCGTAATAAGATCGACAAATTCATCGCGTTCTCTGTAAAACTGGCAGATGTGTGCGCCCCACTGAATTGAATCAAGGACGGTTGGTATCGATCCGACCATAGGCAAATCCCGCTCCGAATATCCGCCCAAATCCTGACGCCTCAGCAGACCGATCGTTTTTCTTGCGTTTGCTGAAGATTTAAATTCAGCTACCGTAATCACCAGATGTGTACTTGAAGTCTGTGTTTAACGGATTGTACTTTCTCGAGTTTTTGTCTTCTCGGTGCACCTATCGGTGCACCTATTATCGAACAATTGGAAGACAAATAGATACAGTGAAGAAATGAAAAATATAGTAATTTCGTATATTTCAGAAAGGGATGGGATGTGCGAAAGAAGAGAATCAGATTTTGGTTCTTTATCATATCGATTATCTCTCTGATGACCGCGAGCTTCGCTAGTTTTTCAGCTGGAGGCCATCCAGATCGCATCGAAAGATTCGGGCTTTTTGCATCATCTGATCACTTTACTGCCTATTTCGTCCTAACTGACAGAGGCGGCAAGGACGTCGCAACGGCTGGAACTGTTGATTTCGAAATACGTGACGAGTTTATGATCACTCTTTACAAGGCCTCGTTCGAGGTTACGGCCAACGAATTTTCTACATATGACTTGCCAGATCATACACTCATCCATGGATATGTATGGCAAATCCCCTTCGCCGTGATTCAGAAAAGCGATAGCCGTAACGAATCTCTCATGGCATACATCCGTTTTTCAAATAATGAAATCGTCCTCGAAAAAGGTTGCGACAACGTTCCATTCCCAGATGTTCTTAAAGCACCCAACAAACCTCCTGTACTGAAACTCAATGCGCCAAAGATTTCATGGTGCGATATCGTAACTAAATTCAACGCTTCTTCTTCCTACGATCCTAACCTTAATGCGATGTTTTTCCGATGGAATTTTGGAGATGGGCAGAATGTAACTGGATCTAGCGTCGTCTCACATTTCTATCGATTCCCTGGGGATTATCAAGTCAAATTGACCGTTGAGGATTCCGAAGGTGGTGTAAGCGACGTGACTCATTCAATTAAGATTGAAAATCCAGAGGTTATTTCCATCACCAAAAAGAGATTCGAAAATCAGAACGGGACACCATCAATGCAAACGCTCTGGATCAATATTTCCCTGAGCAACAGAGCGCCGCAACCAATATCAATTAACATCAGCGAGTTTTTCGTAAAAACCGATGATGATGAATTATACCAATGCGAAGAAACTGAGTATGAGTTAGACAGAGTCTTGGATCCTCTGAAGAGAATTTCAATCTCTCTGCACTTCGATATTCCCAATAACAGGATGCCGTCCGTTCTCATTTACAAAGATAGAGTATTTGTTCCAATCGATGAGACAATTCAAGAGAATCTGACCGTTTCGTTCGTTGATGTCGGACAAGGCGATGCGGTGCTTATTAAAACACCTGATTCAAAAACCGTTCTTATCGATGCAGGACCTAACGAGAGAGCCGCGGAACTCATCAATTATCTATATTCCAATAAAGTAACATCGATCGATGCTTTCATTCTTACCCATCCCGATGAGGATCATATCGGAGGGGCGGACGAGGTTCTCAGGAACTTCGATGTCCTGAGCATCTATCATCCAGGATATGTCAGAGAGACAACAACATACAGCGAATTCGTCTCTGCGATGCTCGAAGAAGGGTGCCCGATCATCACAGACGAGAATATGGATCCGGGAGATCGAATCCCAATCAGCGGTCTCGTCGATTTTCTTGTTCTTCACGTCGACAAAGATGCACCTAACTCCAACAGCGCAAGCATCGTCATAAAGATGTCATATTTCGAAATAGATTTCCTACTAACAGGGGATATCGGATATGATGTCGAGAAAGAGCTTCTGGTCAACTTTCTGGCTGAACTGGATATCGAAGTCCTGAAAGTTGCCCATCACGGAAGCAAGTATTCAACTTCAGATGAATTCCTTGAGGCGACGACACCAGAAATCGGAATTATCATGGTCGGAGCTGATAATCCCTATGATCATCCATCGACTGAAACACTCGCAAGGCTCTCAGCTCACCATGTCACGGTTTTACGGACGGATATAGAGGGAACAATCGCTGTTACAACCGATGGCATAGGCTTGGCGTTTTCCTTCGAAAAGACAAGTAGTATCAAACAGGATTTTGATGATCCATCTTACGTTGAGTTCGGATCAGTAAAGATCTTCGACACGATAGACGAATCGATTTCGTCGCATTTCGCAGGAGATGATCTCGAATGCGCGAGACAAGAAAATCGACTCGCAGAAGGTCTAAAAGGTACCTCCCAAAAAAAATGTATGATGATCGCTATCTCGCGCCAGTGGCTAGGTCAGATATTTCTTGCATCAGCTTGAAGAATCAGCGACGAGTGTTCTTGTGCTTTTGTTTTCTTCCGGCTCGATCTTCCTTTACAACATTACTAAAAAATCGCATCGGTTAAAATGACCAAAAAGTCTTCAAACAAGAGCGCAAATGAATATCTCATGGTCAGCGATTCTGAGCTAGAATGCGTCGCGTATTGCGGTCTTTACTGTGATCTCTGCGCTCAGAGAGCTGAAGTGCCAGTAAGATCGAAAGCCCTGATCGAGAGTTTACATGACGAAGGATTCGATGATTTCTATCGTTACGATCCGGAGATGAAAGAATCCTTTCCGCCGTTCTGGAACTTTCTGCGAAAGCTCGCATCGTTTGAATGTTCCTGTAGAAACAATTCTGGAGGACCACCAGATTGTCCAATAAGGGAGTGTGCAAGAGAGAAGAACATCGTTGCTTGCCCTTTCTGCGAAAGCTATCCATGTCATCACATCGAAAAACTTGCAAGGCGGTATCCATTTCTGATTCCAGATGGAAAGAGAATGAAGGAGATAGGGCTCGAGGAATGGATTGGGGAACAAAAGGTGAGATCGAGCCGTGGGTTTCGCTATTCTCTCGTCAGAAATCCTCACTAATCTGCTTGATGCTTCCGATGGCTAGCAACATCGATGTTTTGCATATATCTTTCCCTGAGCGCTCTGGCGATCTCAGCAGCAATTCTATCCTTGCTTTCTCCTCTCTTAATACAAGATATGAGGATTTCGATCAAGATTTTCACTTCTTCGTGAGGACCAGGAAGGGTTACAAGGAGGCTTTCTCCAACTCGTCCTGTACCGATCCTCACGCCGTCTTTCGCATGTCTACCAGTCCCTTTCTTGTATTTTGTGACATAAGGAGTGGCAGCATGAGGATCAACCCTTCTCAACGCTTCGACTGTGCAATCTTTCGACTCTGCGCCAACACCACCAGTTGTAATCACGACCCCGTAACCCGAGTCGATCGCGCTGTTGAGCGCGGTAGCGATCTCATCGACATCGTCATTTAGCGCATTGCCGATATCGACGCAGAATCCCTCTGCCTCAAGACGAGATTTGATGTAAGGGGAGTTCGTGTCCCTGATTGTCCCTTTCTTGACTTCTTCCCCTGTCGGAAAAACGATGCACCTTTTTCTAATCCTGCTCATGATCTCTTCAACCATTTCGCTCGATTTTTGAAAGGCTTGTTTTGCAATTTCCTCATCGAGATCGATGAACCCAAGAATTCCCTCTGAATGAATGCTTGTTTTTTCCGATACATTTATTCCGGGCACATTCGAAAGAGCACGGAGCAATTCCGCCTTCTTTCCGAAAATGCGCTCTGCCTCAATCTCCTTCCTTAAAATATCCAAGGTTAGATGATTATCTGAAGCGTCGGTCACAAGAACTTCCTCTCTGCTCAATCCCAAGACGCTCGCAACGGCTGCGGCAACCTCACCCAAGTTCACATCATCGAGCTTCACATCTCTTATCCATAGTTCCGTCTTTCCCAGAAGATTAACTTTCATTTGAAGCCACGCTCACATCAAATTTGATATCCAACATCGGTGCATCGATCAGGGCTCTACCGATATCAAGAATATCCACACCAGTTTCTACAAGCCGAGGAATCTCTTCCAATTTGATCGATCCTCCAAATGCGACCTTGACTCGATCTCTCACATGAGCTTTTCTGAGCGAATCGATGACCGCAATCAGGTCCTTCATTTCCCCTGTATCGACCATAATAATCGTCGCACCATGATCTACCGCTTCGATCGATTCATCTGAAATCGTTTTTGTTTCGCCCCTTATTTGCACGACTTTAATTCGATCGTCGAATTGCGAGGCGGCCCTCAGAGCCTGAGAAATTCCGCCAAAAATTCGGATATAATTCTTGTCCAAATAAACAAATGGCTCTTCGCTAATCCTGATCCCGACACCTCCCAATCTGAGCGCTTCTCTGATTTCTTCCTTGATCTGGATCGGCATTTTCTTCCAGCCCCCAGAAACGATTTTAACTCTATTTCCAGCAAGCTTCACCGCGTTGCGCGCAGCCGTCGCAACACCTGAGGTTTTGGCAATCGTTCCGATCAGCTCATCCTCTGCAATCGATATTTGCTTTGGCGTACCTTCGACGATCGCGATCGTCCCTCTGCAAGGAATCTCGTCTCCATCGCGCAATTTCACATCAATAGACACGCCGATCTTCGCCGCTGCCTGCGCCATCCGTCTAATCCCAACGACCACACCGCTCTCGTTTGACCATATACGGGCACTCACTTTTCTGTTAGGGATGTCTCTGAACAGCGAATCTCTGATGTCATTCACGTTCGACTCACTTTGCTGCCAGGATTTCACTTGTCGCAAATGAGATTCCCCGCTGCCGACACCATTTCGGCAGAAGCGTATTCTCGACCTCCTGATCAACATCCGGCGCTATGTCGATCAAATCGAGGGCAAGCGACTTGCTCAAGTTGATTGCCCCAGGTGCACCGTCAAAGGCAAGTATCTTGTCCGTGCCTGTGATTCGCATTGCCATTTCAATCGCTGATTCCAGATCGTCGGCAATGAGTGCATGTTTCATGAATTCCACGTTTTGCGGATCTTTTCTGAAAACATCCGCTTGCCATTCTCCGACGACAATCGTCGGTATCTTCTTGGCCCAAAAGACACTAGGATAACCTCCCCAGGCGTAGTTGATGATGAGTGCTTTGATAGCTGGATTGATTGGGGCAACATCCTGAATGATCGGCTTTTCATCCCTGCCATAGAACGATTCGGTGTACCATGTATAACCAGGAAGAGGGTTATCTAAATCGAAAATGTCGACGCTTGAAGCGGAAAAATTCGCAAAAATCATTCCCGCTGAAAACACGTAAGGAATCGGCGCCTGGAAATCAAGTACGGCGATGCACTCCCTGATTTTGCCGAGGAGCGTCAAAATTTTGCCATAATATCTGAAGTTATCAATTGCGATTCTTCGATCGAGCTCGAAAAGATCGTTATCTGCGTCAACGCCGATGATTCCTGCAGGTGTTGGTCGCAGGAATGTCGCGAATGTCCACTTCTTCTGTACAAATTGAGAATTAAAGATTGCCCTTGCTGCGAAATTTGCGCCTCTCGGGCCTAGATTATGGTGGTATGTAGACCGCGTTTCGATTCTTGCATACGACATGCCGAACGGCTTGACCGCTCTGTCAACATGCCTGTGAAAGTGTATCTCCCTGACATCGCTGTTGTGAGCGTGGACGATCCATTTCGCATCGTAGCATTTTTTCAAACCATAGAGCGTACCAATCTCCGTTTCGATCGCGATCCCCTCGTCGATTGGCGCAACCCCAATTGCCTTCCCATTGAAATGATCGTCAAGCCGGAATCGTTCGATGTACTCATCCGATTCTCTAAATCTGAGACCGACACCAGCCCTGAGCCTGATGTCCTCGGCGCCTGTCTTCTCCATGATGAAATCCCTCGTTGCCTTGAGCATCTCGGCGTACGGCTCTCCGCCGAGGATCGTGAAGCCATGATGAGAACCGAGAATGTTAACCGAGTCACCTGGCTTGATCATCGACATGTCGACCTTGCTGAGCGCTTCCTCCGTTGCCTCCCTCACAGCCGATATCCCCTTTTCGGAGGGGTATATGGCCTCTGGAAATCCTGGAAAAAGCTCTCTCACACCGATAGAGACCATGTTTTTCAAATCTGCCGCTCTGATACGGATCATCGAGGGGTCGGGACCATACCTCGACGGTTTCGGCGGAAGAGGTCTAACTGGAGCATACAGCTTCGGTGGCACTTTATTCACCCCTTTTTTCAGCCAAATCAAGGAGCTTCCTGAAAATCGCCCTATCTTCCTCAAAATAAAAGCCTCTGGAGGAGTATTTCTCGATTACTTCTTCCGGAATATCCCAGAGGGTCGGCGTTAGACCATACCACTGCCATCCTCCCTTAATGGGCTTCGGATCTTTCCCGGCGGCGAAGAGCAAACGGAGAATCGGCTGAATGCATTCGACCTTACAGCCCGTTCTTGCTCCGACCGTCCTCGAAATCTCTTCAGGGGACGAGGCTCCATGGAGGATTGCCGCAGCAATCTCTTCTGCCCTCGTGCCCGTGCAGAAACATACGATTTGCTCTGGGTGCAATCTCGCTTTCAGGCACAGCTCCTTGATCTTGATTCTGTCGACCGATTCGAGATCAATCGCCAGAATCCTCGGCTGGCTGAGATTTTTCAGATTGACAGCCCTAAACTGGCATCTTTCCGAGCATGCGCCACAGCCAACGCATGTATCGAGATTGACTTGCGCCTTCCTTTTGCCGTCAATTTTTCCGACTTTGATTGAAAGCGTCGGACAGACCTTTTCGCACGTCTGGCACCCAGTGCACTTGGAGGCATCAACCTCCGCATACATGTTGACGACTCTCACAGATTCTCCTCCCGAGTTTCAGCGCTTCTCCGTAACGAGAGGCGCGGGTTTTCCTTCATTCTTTCCATCATCTTCTTTTATTTCATTTTGTATTGATAATTCATACCTTCAAGTATTATTAATGTTCTGATCATTTCGGAAAAGAGGATTCGATTCTGTGTGAAAATTTCATTATTTACTCAATCGATTGTGCTGATCGGAAGCAGGATTCGGTATGCCGCCTAGATGTGTGGGCACGACAGCAGGTGAAAAGCTATGCGAGCGGCACTTCTCTTCGACCTAGATGAAGTCAAATTCATTGAGCCGAGCTTCGACAAGCTCATCGACGAACAATTCACTAACGATCTGATCAACATACGATCATCGAGAGGACGATTGCTCATCAACGAGAGTGAGTGGCCAATTGCTGTTGCGCTGGAAACAGATAGTGGGTGGGTTGCTGGGACTTTCACTTATAGAAATATCTCAGAAGAGCTTCTTGATAAACTCGAACAAATTGATATTGAGATTTACCAGGAAAAACAGACCGAATGGGAAGCCGCAGTGAGGGAATACTATTCGCTCGAATTGATAAGAAAGGTTCCACCAGCGCTCGACGATTTTTCCCCGCATCGTGCTGAAAACTTATTACACATTCTGAGGGAAAAATGGGGGAATGTTAGGGATAAAATTTGCCTCGATGCCGCCTGCGGGACAGGTGTAGGCTCGGTGGTCGCAAGAACGATGGGTATGTCAGTCATTTCATTCGACAATGATCCGTCGCTGCTATCCTGCGGTCTGCGAGCTGGAAGATTGTTACCGGAAGAGACAATGTGTATTGACGCTACTTTCGCATCTCGGTATATCAAAGAAGTGGAATACGGACTCATTCTTATGGCAGGGGAAATCACCCCGTTCAACTCAATTCTCTGGAAGAGAATTGTAAATGAGATTCTATCGTTAACTGAGAATACGATCCTCACAACAGGCACTGAAAAAGAAGCCTTCATGATCAGTCAGTGGTCAAAAGAGAGGGGAAGAGAAGTCGAAGTGTTTGAAAATGAAAGAAGTGATTTTTACGATCGCTGGGTTTGCGAGACATGGAAATGATCATTGATTTTGATCGATAAAGATGAACGGGACAATAGATTCTTACCTGAGCAAATTGGTTTCTTCTTGATCTCAATAGAAAAAAGAGTCAGAGTTGCGGCGGCACAAGTCTCGCCAGTTTTTATGGAAAAGGAAGCAACAATCAACAAAGCCTGCAGGACGATTGAGACGGCGGAGAAAGCCAGGCGCGGGATTTTGCCGATCTTGAAATGGTCTAAGTGGATGGTACGGTATCAAAAGAACTCTTTGAAGATCCCAAGTTCTGATGTCGATTTATTGTGCGAAGCCCCGAAGGATGCGACTGTCATTACAGCCATCGGCTGTAGCGAAATGAGCGATATCAAGGGAAGCAACGCACTGTGTAATACGATCCTATTCATCAAACCACGACGGAAAAATCCTCGGACGCCACAGAAAGCCCATGCCGACACACGCCGAGAGAATGATTTGGAGCATGGGGGACGCAAACGATATCGTCGTCTTCGATACTCCAATCGGAACGATCGGTGGCATGATCTGTTACGAGCGTCACATGGCGCTTCAAAAAGCGGCGATGGCATCGCTGGGAAGGAGATTCACTGCGCGTTATGGCCCGGCTGGTGGGTCATGGGAGCATCATCCAGGAGAAAAAAAGAGATTGAAAAATAGAGACTCCCCTTTCTTTTGTGATCTCGGACATGCGATGAAGGAATACGCGTTCGAAAACCAGGTTTTCGTGATCAGCGTAGGCAGTATATTCCAGATGACAGGATGCCGCCTGAACGTAGAAATTTCAATATTGCGGTAGGAGGTAGTTTCATTGTCAACCCTGCCAGCGTAACACTCGCAGGCCCTAGCAGGCCATATATTCAGTAAAGAAAAAATTCTCTATGCAGATCTTTTTG
Organism: Methanomassiliicoccales archaeon; assembly: GCA_014361295.1. NCBI lineage: Archaea > Methanobacteriati > Thermoplasmatota > Thermoplasmata > Methanomassiliicoccales > Methanomassiliicoccales archaeon. Next base: position 1,100,919 of record JACIVX010000001.1, read on the forward strand.
CGGAGGATATTAACGTTGACAATGCTCTCCGGTCACTATTCGTGTCCTAACCTTTTATGGCTTGAAATCAGACACGATCCATTGAGAGAACCCGATTCAAGATCGCCCGCGCACGGCTTTCATGATGAGAAGTATGTTGGCGGTCCGATGAAAATGAGAAAAAGTAAAAAAAGCAAGAAGGCAGGCATAATCGGCACCGATGATACCTCATGAGTTAAGGATCACGCATGAGCTAGATCTCTAACAAATCATTGCGAATAATAAAATAATAGTAAAATTATTTATTTTAAAATAAGAAAGAGAATCTGCGCTTCGTTTCAGATGAGCTATTTCCTTTATCTGAAGTCAAAAATTGTTTAACAAAATTCCGCCAAGAAATTCAAATTGCCAGATTAAAGTCCCAATTCTCCCGATACCTTCTTCATTCCCTCCAGAGCGATTTGCAAAAATTGCTCGAGCGCGAGAGCTAATTCATTGCAGATCGCGATCCTTTCCCTGCTCACGTTTCTTGCGAAATCCTTCGACTTGTACTTCTTGAGAAGCGTTTCTAATTTCACTTCATCGAGCTTCTTCGATGGCATAACAAGCGCACATGCGACGATCAGACCAGAGGCAGCATCGGATGCGATGAGGGCTTTCTTAAGTTTACTATCTGGCATAACCGATGTGTACTCGTAATTGTGCGCCAAAATCGAGTTGATGATTTCATCATCAACAATTCCCTGAAGCAACTCCTTTGCCTTCAGGGTGTGATTTGAAGGAGCATTGCATGTCTCAAAGTCGATGTCGTGGAGAATTCCTGTCACCTCCCATTTCAACGCATCTTCACCTAGATTCACTGCTAACTCCCTCATGATCGCACCAACCGCGATCATATGCTTCAGATTGTTTTCTTTCGAAATGTAATTCCTCACCACGCGAATTGCCTCATCCCTTGAGATCATTTATTATGAAATATCATTGACTCAGTAATTAACCTATTCTCCTGCGATGTATTTCTTCTTCATAAATTACTGATATACCCCGATGCTCCACAAGTTCTTTTTAACGGTCGAAGGGGTCTTTTGTCCAAATATAGAATCGGTGACATCGCAGACTCCTGTACCTGACTCAATTTTTCGAGGATAGAGTTGAATCTGACTTAATCTTGCACAATTTCCTCAATCAAATACCAAAAATATATGCTCATAATTGATGACATAAACATCATAAACCAATGATTCCTAAAAATAAAGACCCAAAAATGATCATCCTACGGCAAAATTGATGGCCAGAAAGATTCCATAGAGAATCAAGAGTAGAACACTATGTTTCTTGTCGATGCCGCCGTGGCGCATCAGCATAAAAAATACTAAAATAGTAAACAGGACGAGTGGAATGACACCTGTGATCAGCAACATGCTCGTGACCGACAAACCCTGAAAGACGCCTCCCATTCCTGCGACGACGAGTGTGTTGAAAACAACAGAGCCAAAGCTGTTTCCCAAAGCGATGTCCATTCCCTTTTTAAAGGCGGCGACAATGCTGACCGTCATTTCGGGAAGAGTGGTTCCAAGCGTCACGAGCGTAAGACCAATCAGAAAATCGCTGACCCCAAATGCCTTTGCAAGACCCACAGCCGAATCAATTGAGACTTGCGCCCCTATAAGCAGGATCAGGAGACCTACTAGCAGGATAAGTGCGCTCGTCAGTGGCTTGGGGCAGGGTGCGCAAATTTCCCTGTATTCCATGCTGACCGCGTCGCTTGGCTTTTCTCCTCTCGACAAGATGAGTATGATAAGAGTTGTCAGAAGAAACAAGATGATCATCAAAGACCCATCAAGCAGCGAAATTTGACCATCGAGCGCAAGCGCCAGAAAGAGTATTGTACTTAAAAGTGCAACTAAACCTTCCCGCCTGACCATTTCAAACCTGATGACGATAGGAGAGATGATTGCGCAGAGAGCGAGAATGATAGTCACGTTTGATACATTCGCACCTATTACATTACCGAGAGAGACCGTTGATACTCCGCGTATTCCCGCCACAAGACCGAGGAAGAATTCTGGGGAGGATGTTCCAAAAGCGACGATGGTCGTTCCGATGATAAATGGTCTCACCCCAATTGCGTTCGCAAGCTTAGCCGCCCCATCAACGAGATATCTGCCTCCAAAATAGACGGCGGTAAATCCGGTGAGAAGGAAGATGAGATCGTTGAGGATATCCATTGCAAGATAATGACATGTATTGACCATTATTTATTCTGCTCACTGAGACGCTTGTTGCCGAGACTACAGATATCTGCGCAGCGGATCAAGCGTTTCGTCGATTTGAGCTGTAAGTTGAAATCAAAAACCGATCAGTAGAATGCTAGGTGCATTTTCATTAATCTTCATTCAACGATAAGAAATGCTCAATGCTTGCTTACGAATGCAAAACGTGTTTACAGAGGATCATGAGAGAGAGGTTAAACATCGACAAGCTTAACGCCCTCTTTTTCAAATCTTTCACGTAAATTTTTTAGAAAGGTCGAAATAATTTCATCTTTCTTATTGATTTCCCTAATCCAAATCTTGATTGCCAGTTTTGTCCTTGTCCCCTGAATCTCGACAACGTTGACTTGCGGATTAAAAAAATTCATGTCGATTTTGCCTTCAAATAGTGTTTTGAAACGTGGCAGTTCAAGTAGCTTGTTAATTCTTGATTTTTCCTCTCCGGTTACATGAGGTAGGATGAAATTATTCTTATCCGCTTCGTCCAGCACGATTCTCGCGATGCAGTCGATATTTTCTTCCTTCGAAATCCACAAGGGCACTGTCAGAGCGATGAAACCTCCCTTCGTGTAGTTGATCAACTTATTTCCAATCAAAAAAGAATTGGGAATGTAAAGAATGCGTCCATCCAGGTCGCGCATGACTGTGTTGATGAGGTTGACATCTTTTACGCGGCATAAACCGGTGGCGGGCATGCCTCCGACCTCAACCCAATCTTCAATTTCGAAAGGTTTCGTGACGGAAATAAGGATGCCAGCGAATGCGTTCTGTATAACCTGCTGCGATGCGAGCGCAACAGCAATACCAATGACACCAAGAGAGACGAGAAACGCTGAAATATCCAACTTGAGGATTTCCCAGAAACCTATGTAGAGACCGAGGATGATAATTAAATATTGAGTGAGTTTCGCGATAATCTTCGATCGTTTTTTTGTGATTCTGAGGTCGAGGATCATTCTGATCAAAGCATAGGCGCTCTTCGCGAGGATGACTGACAAAACGAGAACGATAAGAAATGCGATGAGATCAAGTATCGTCAGACTGCCGACTATTGGATCGTCGAGGAACAATTCGTTTTGCCTCCATTACTCCACAATTTCTACCAAAATCGAGTTTCGAAACATCAACCGAACCAGGTATTGTCATTATGGAATGATTGCCTTTTCTAATTTTCTGACTCTCACGATGCATTTATCGGAATTTCTTAAGTAAAGGAGCGATCTTTAAATATGTGGATGATTTCGTTTCTCAAGATCCGCAATCTATCAAGTGTCTTACAATCAGTTTTCTAAATACGGATTCGAAATGGTATGTAATAGGCGATTTGATAAGAGGATCGTTCTTTTATTTAAAAAAGTAAAAAAACGATGATGGCCATTCCCGCCAATTTGAGCTCGCAAATTGTGGTACCAGATGGACACATTAGGTAAATTGAGCATTATGGCGGGCCCGTGGATGTGCACACATCCATTTACGCTCCCTCAAGTTAACAGTTAATTAATTTTATATGCGATACATCTCATATTATTATTTGTTAATAGATTCCATAGGGGTTTTCGCTTGATGATATGAGAAAAAAGATCAACGACAAAAATAAAAGTGTAATTATATATGGAAGAGCGTTAGATGCTAACAAGTAAACCATACTTTTCGTTTTGATGATACTCTCGTACCATTTTATTTGGGTTTTTTCCTCTTCGTGACACGATCTATCACAATTGTAGAAAAATTCTTTAAGACCCATTTAATCTTAGCATTTGTGGCTGAGTGTTCAATTCGGTGTGTGAGGGGAGGAGAAATACACAATCAACAAGCCAGTTATTGTTCAATTCATGATTCCCTTCTCCGCAGTGAATACGAGACAAGACAACTCATTTTGAGTGATCTTCCCGGTATCTGGAAATTCTCAGAATGGTTACCTGTGAAGGGAATTCTGGAATTAGGGGCCGGACCAACAACATACAAGAGTAAAATGCTCGCAAAGGAACTCGGACTGGAAGAATTATACATCAGCTTCAATGGATATTGGCCAGAGAAAGGGGCATACATGGATACCTGTACTTTCAAAGATCTTGAAGCCGCCCCGACAATAAGACGGCTGCTAGATCATAAGGTACGTAAAGCGTTGGTTGTCGCCTCTGCTGGCAATACCGCACGTGCCTTTGCCCGCGTTTGTAGCGATATCGGATTTCCCCTTATCCTCGTTGTCCCTGTTCATGGATTGGATCGCATATGGATGCCTGTAGAGAAGGGCAAATCGATTTTCATTATTGGTGTTGAAGGGGACTACTACGACGCAATTTCGCTTTCAGAGCAGTTGGTCGCTCACGGGCCCTTCATGGCTGAAGGTGGGGCAAAAAACATCGCTCGCAGAGATGGCATGGGTACGGTCATGCTCGATGCCGCATTTACGATCAAGAAGTTACCGAAACATTACTTTCAGGCGATAGGGAGCGGAACTGGAGGAATAGCGGCATGGGAAGCTTCTTTGCGCCTTATAAGTGATGGACGTTTTGGCCAGTCTCTCCCTCATCTCCATCTTGCCCAAAATATTCCTTGTGCGCCTATTTTCAACACTATCAACAATGAAAATATTTCCGATGACTGCCCTCGCGACATGTTCGACGATGTTCTTTTCAATAGAAAACCTCCGCTTCATGTTGGCGGAGGTATTCTCGACGCTTTGAGAAGTACAGGAGGCTTGGTCTACGGTATTTCAAATAAGGAGGCTGAGATAGCAAAGAGGCTCTTTGAGAGTCTTGAGGGAATCGATATCGTTCCGGCGGCCGCTATTGCAGTAGCTGCATTGCTGAAAGCGGTTGACACTGGAGTTGTGTCAAAAAATGAAAGCGTTCTTCTCAATATCACTGGTGGTGGAGAAGCCCTTCTCCGGCGGGATAAAGGAATCAAAATTATAGAAGCAGATGTTAAAGTCAGAAGGGACGAGGATCCTTTCTCGATCGTAAGGATGATTACAGAAGCGCTGGGAGGGTCGATTTTTGAAAGAGCTGCGTGAACTGACTATTTTGGGTGGAATAGACAAAAACGGAAGGAGGGAAGGGGTTAATAGAGTCCTTCTGAAAAGAGGAGAGATCATCGGAATTGTTGGTCCGACTGGATCTGGAAAATCGACTCTGCTCAATGATGTTGAACAGCTTGCCAAGGGCGATACGATCTCACGAAGAACCATTTTGATTAATGGAGTAGTGGCAGACGAGGATGTTCGAACGAATCCGAAAAAGCGACTCGTTGCGCAGCTCTCACAGCGCATGCATTTTCTGGCCGACTTGAGAGTTGGTGAATTTCTCAAGATACATGCAAGGAGTAGGGGAAGGAGAGAGGAGATAGTTTCGGAAGTTCTGGCCCTGGCAAATACGCTATGTGGTGAGCCAATAGTCGAAACCGATCGTCTCACGACTTTGAGTGGTGGACAGTGCCGAGCACTGATGACGGCAGATATCGCGATTATCAGCGATTCTACAGTCGTACTTGTGGACGAAATTGAGAACGCTGGAATCAAGAAACAAGAAGCGTTAAGGCTTCTTTCGGGAAAGGGAAAAATTGTCATGGTGATCACCCATGATCCCTATATTGCCCTCATCCCACCAAGGCGTATTGTGATGAGAAATGGTGGGATGATATCACTTATCAATCGCTCTGAAGAAGAGGTGAGGATACACTCTAGACTCATTGAGATTGACGACTGGATTTGCAATCTCCGAGAGAGGATTAGAATGGGAGAAGTGGTGTGCGAGAAATGAGATTAGTTGTCATCGCCGGTCCACCTGGCTCTGGAAAAACTTCCATACTCATGCATGTGGTAAGATCACTGATATCACGAAGTTTCGACCCCGCAGTTGTCAAGATCGATTGTATTTCGTCCGAGGATGACAAGAGGATCGCGGAATTGAAGGTGCCAGTCATGCTTGGTCTTTCAAAGGATATGTGCCCCGATCATTTCGCCATTTACGGATTCGAAGAGATGATCGAATGGGCTAAGAAGATGAGGGCAGAGATTCTGTTTGTGGAAACGGCAGGCCTGTGTCTCCGCTGCGCCCCGTACCCGGATAAATGCCTTGCCGTTTGTGTAATCGATGTCACATCTGGACCCAATACTCCATTGAAGGTAGGACCACTCCTCACTACGGCAGACGTAATAGTGACAACAAAAGGCGATATGGTCTCGCAGGCAGAGAGGGAGGTCTTCTGGGAGAGAGTTGTTGAGGCAAATCCAACATGCAAAGTGATCGAAGCTAATGGAATAACAGGCAAGGGTGTCAATGAGCTGGTCGAGATAGTGGTTAAGTGCTTGACCGTTAACCCTGGTATGCAACTGCGGCATAATCCCCCATTTGCTATATGCACTCTCTGTACAGGCGAGCGGAGAATCGAAAGGGAGCACCACCGGGGACTGCTCCGTCATTTGGACGGATCGATGGAATACGTTGGTGAATGAGCATGGAGAGAATCGTTGATCTCTTGCCGGGACTAAACTGTGGGAGATGCGGTCATAGGAGTTGCCTTGGATTCGCCCGTGCTCTAGAGGATGGCGCGCATCCATCGGATTGCCCCTACGTTTCGCCTGAAAAATTAGCACAGATACGAGAAATAATGGCAAAGAGACAAAGAAAAAGAAGTATCAGAGGGGTGATCGATGGCCTGGAGGCTGACTTCGCCCTTGCCCCATTGGAGGGAGAACCCTCATGCAGGGAAGAACTTCTTCCTTTCGATCGAGATTGCGAGTTGAATGAAGGAGATGCGATCAGATACAGGCCGTTAGGCTGCCCAATAACCCATTTCGCAAAAATCCTGAGAAAGAATCATGGATTGATTACTGTGCATATTGTAGGCCCACGTCACTTGCTTGGCGAACCTTTTCAGCCATCGGATATCGGGATATGCATGGTTGTCGCATTCGAAGGAGTGGTTCGTGATGGATTAATACCTGAAGTAGGTCAGACCGTGAGATTTTTACCGCACGAATGCATGATGAGAAAGGTTCACTCCGGAGTTGTGGTATTGTCTGCAGGCTCGAGGGTGAGAATCGAAAGCATCGACTTAAAGGTGTGGAGACCTTGAACCACAGCGTTGCCGTCTTACAAGGTATGAAGAAAGGTGGTGTCAACTTCGTAGCCAGTGTTCCATGCCTCTATCTCAGGGAGTTGTTAGACCTCATTAACTCTGATAAAGAGATCACTCATGTTCCCGTCACAAGGGAGGAGGAGGGGATAGGATTATGCGCCGGTGCCTATATGGGCGGGATGAGGCCGGCGATAATCATGCAAAATTCTGGACTCGGAAACTCCATTAACGCTCTGGCGTCACTTGACCTCTTATATAGGATTCCCGTACTCATGATTATCAGCCACAGAGGGGTTGAAGGGGAACGGATAGTGGCGCAGATGCCGATGGGAAAATTGACTAAACATCTTCTCAGAACTCTAGGCATACCATATGTATCTCCGACATTGGCAGAAGTCGAGAGTGTCGTTGCAGTGGAAGCGGAGAAATGTTTCAATGAGAGAGTGCCAAGAGCTGTCCTACTCAGCATTTCGTTTTGGAGGGGGTTATGAAACGAATTGAAGCGATTAGAACGATTGTCGAGGAAAGACCTGATGCTTACATAGTATGCAATCTCGGATTTCCATCACGAGAGCTTTTTCATATTAGAGATTCAGCACGAAACTTCTATATGCTCGGCTCGATGGGCATGGCTTCTTCGATCGGGCTCGGTCTGGCATTGGCCCAAAAGAAAAAGGAGATCATCACGATCGATGGTGATGGTTCGATCCTGATGAACCTAGGATCGCTGGCAACGATCGCCTCTCATAATCCAAAAAATTATATGCTGGTCATTATGGACAACGGCGTCTATGGCTCGACAGGTTATCAGCCAACACCAACATCGCATTTGACAAGATTAGTTGAGATTGCGGAAGCAGCTGGGATCAGGCCAGCGATCGAAGTAAATACGGAATTGGAATTGCGTTACCAATTGAAAACAACACGCCATGGTGTTTTGGTAGTTAAGGTAGAACCAGAGAACGCAGATGTTCCAGAAATCCCCTTATCTCCTCAAGAGATTGTGGATAGATTCATATCCGCAGTGACTCAACCTTCTGGGTGATTTTGAATGAATTGGAAAGTATTCTCTTTTTGAGTTCTTCCGCAAGCCGCAATGAGCGGAGACGGTCTGTCTGCCGACAGACGATGGGGATCTCGATGCCGTTGTCCGGAAGTTTGATTTTACCAAGTTTGGCACGAAATACATTCTGAGGGCAGAGTGTCGTGCAAAAACCGCAGTTGAAGCATTTTTTTCGGTCGATTCGAGGCTTGCCTATGTCAAAATTGATTGCATCCATCGGACATCCGATAGCGGCATGACACTCTACACAATCGATGCATTTCTCTGTATCCAATTTAACAGCGAGATCGACGTTCTGCCACGCCTCTCCATAGTTGGCCAAGGATATTCTCTTTCTTTCAAAAATGTCGACAATTGGCAGAGGAATATCCGCATCCCTCTTTCTTATTGCCATTGCAATGGAGTCGTCGATCACAGCGATGGGTACAGCCCAAGAAACGATACACTCTGGACCTGCTGATGTCTTAAAGCCTCCCATATACTCAGGATTCATGCCCTTCATATCGGATATCATCATCAGATTTGGATGGTCAGGAGTACTTCTTGTTCCCGTGCCGATCACGAAACCTTCAGATCCGTTAACAAGTACCCGTGTGCCGATGCCGATGTATTTCAACGACGGATCGTTTTCCAAAGGACTGATATGACCAGCTCCAGAAAAAGTTGCCTCCTTTAATCCAGGTTTAAACTCTCTCGCGTGAAATATTGAGCGGACGGACGTCTGACTACGATTCACAAAAGCATGATAATTACGAAAGATATTGCGAGAAGCCAAGAGTCTCGCAACAGCCATATCTTGCAAAGATACGTTATCAGAAAATTCGTAGCCATCTTCGGTTCTCACTTCCACCTCAACAGACTTACCCCTTACCAAATCTTGAAAGAGATGACCGGCTCCATATGTGGGATCCGTCTCACTCTTTGCCGTTCCAAAAATGATCAGATCGAGAATGCCAAGTCGTTCATTGGGGCACGGACCAACGAAAGCTGGCACCCCATTGATGAGTACTCTCTCCGCCTTCGTGAAGATTCGTGGCGCTCTCACCTGAAAAGACAAGAGAGCATATGTTCCACTCATGATCCCCCTTGTCGCGGTCGTAACCACGTCTACCTCTCTTAATGTAGATTCATCACCTTCTTCGACAAGCTCAGAGATCTCTTGAGCTGTGAGGACGATGGCTTCTCCCTTATCCAATCTCGAAACAATCTCTTCAAATGTTCGAACCACGAAGGATAGGATTAGTGATAATAATGAAAAACATTTGGCTATTTTGAATTAACGCAAATTCGTCTTTCACGTTTTGATTTTTTTGATTTCGTAATAAGGTTAATTTTGATCACAGTCAGGGCACGCTTCCTTTTGGGTTCTCGATACCGAAATAGATGTCATATTCCGCCTCGTTAGAGCTACAAAGGTATCGCAACTCGGTGTTTAACTGCAGCATGAAGCGGAAATGAATGACTAGTATCTTTACGAACGAGAAAAAAGAAAATTATTTTCCTGTAATAAGGCGGGCCCGTGGGGATTCGAACCCCAGTCTTTGGCTCCGAAGGCCAAAAGGATAATCCAGACTACCCTACGGGCCCGTCGAAGGTATCACATCACCACCTGATAAGTATTTGTTTGTTATGCAGCGGAATTCAAACGGCATAGCTGAATGCTCATTCGACTTAAAAAATAGGAGATTGCATCGAAATATCAAAAATGCAAGATGATCAGAATTTCATCATCCAACTCGCAAGACCGTGCTATAAATTCTGCTGAGATCGCTCTTTCCAACTTTCCTCGGATTTGCAGGAAGGCAGCTGTTCTTCAATGCGTCATTGACGAGTATCTCAAATTCGTCCTGGCTGATTTCTAAATGATTGAGATGATGAGGGATACCGACATCAGCTGACAATTCCCTGACTGCGTTGACAACGCTATTCGCAGCATCTTCGATAGAAGAGTTACAGTTCTCAACAGCGTGTATGTTCAAAATCCTCGCCATGCGGGCGAGTTTGTCCATAACCGCTCCGCAGTTGAATTCGAGGCAGTATGGGAGAAGTACCGAGTTGGCAATTCCATGCGGCACATTGAACCTTCCGCCAAGGGGCTCCGCCATCGCATGAACCATCCCTAGACCAGAAATTGAAAATGCCATCCCGGCAAGTGTGCTAGCGGCACTCATGCAACTTCTTGCCTCAATATTATGACCGTCCTCAACAGCCGTTCTCAAATTTTCGAAGATCAATCTCGTCGCTTCAACAGCGAGAGCATCGGACATCGCATGAGCATTTTTTGATGTGTAAGCTTCGAGGGCATGGGTCAGTGCATCCATGCCGGTTGATGCGGTAATCGATTTTGGCAATGAAATTGTCAATTCAGGATCGACTAGAGCGATCTTAGGGTAAAGACACTCGCCGCGAATTGTTTCCTTCACCTTCGCCTTCGCATCTGTAATGACTGCTGACCTCGTCACCTCGCTGCCCGTACCCGCTGTTGTTGGAATTGCGATCAACGTGATCGGCGCGGCTCCAGTCACTTCCCTCCGATAGAGTTCATGTATATCGCAACATTCTTTCATCAGTGCGAGTGTTGCTTTTGCGGTGTCAATCACACTACCGCCACCAACAGCGATGATGGAATCATGCGATGATGACCTCAACGTCTCAAGAGCTTCGATGACGTTTTCCTCTTTCGGATTCTGCTCCACGCCATCATAAACATCATAGGAAATGTGGCTGTCATCTAGTGAGTCAATCACTTTAGCAACGCAACTTGCCTTTCGGACGCCACGATCAGTGATAATAAGAGATGAATGAATGCCTTGCTTGACAAGGATCTCGCCGATCGAGTGAGCACAGCCTGTTTCAAAGATGATTCTCGTCGGTACGTAAAATCTGAATGGATTCATATATATCTTCCGTGGTGCGGGTTTTCGAAAAGCAAGAATCGATGATAAACCTTTGCTTCAAAAATGAACTGATTTAACTGAAATTGTCTATAAACGATCAATTCCGTCACCAAATTAAAGACAATTATCGATCAAAACTTACAAAGGATTCATCAAAGATTGTTCTCATTTCTATTTAAAAAGATTTAAACGACGCCCTTGAATTTAGGAGCGATGAACAAGGTTACGATGGGGCATGGTGCCGGCGGCGAACTGATGCAGGAGCTCATCGGGAAACACATCGCACCATTTTTACCAGATTTTCCGATTGAGGTGCCCCTGAAATCTTTTGATGATTCGGCTGTAATCGATGGCATCGTTTTCACGACCGATGCTCATACCGTTAAACCACTCTTTTTCCCTGGGGGTGATATAGGAGCACTGGCGTTCTGCGGAACAATTAACGACATATCGGTCATGGGTGCGAAAGCATTGGCAATGTCTTGCGCTCTCGTCCTGGAGGAAGGGCTGGAATTCGATGTGCTAGAAAGAGTCATGAAGAGTATGGGCAAGTACTCCGCCCTGACCGGCGTTCCGATCGCGACAGGGGACACGAAGGTCGTCGAGAGGGGAGCCGCAGATGGTATGATTATCACGACATCGGCTGTTGGGCGGAGAAGCGAGTACCTCGATCACAACTTCGAAGTCGCTTCTTCGTTCCGAAGAGTGCGAAGGAACTGGTTAACCGATGATAATGTTGCTGATGGAGACGTCGTTATCGTCTCGGGGACCGTGGGCGACCACGGTATTGCCATCCTTTCCTTTAGAGAGGGTTATGGTTTCGAAACGGAGGTCAAAAGTGACGTGGCGCCTCTCAATGAACTTGTTGAAGAGATTCTCAAGGTTGGCGGTGCAGTTGCGATGAAGGATCCGACGAGAGGCGGTCTCGCAAACGCCCTCAACGAATGGGCGGAGAAATCAGAGGTGGGGATCGAGATCGATGAGAAGGCCATTCCGATTGCGGAACCTGTCAGAAACGCATGCGAGATGCTTGGTCTCGATCCGCTCACAATCGGCAACGAGGGGAAATTGGTCGTTGCAGTTGTGCCGGAAGTGGCCGAGGAAGTGCTCAAGGTGATGAAAAGATCACCCTTCGGAAAAAGGGCTGAAATCATCGGACGAGCGACATCGAAACATAAACGCGTTGTCTTAAGAACTGAAATCGGGGGAAAAAGGATTCTTGAAAGGCCTGTAGGAGATCCGGTACCGAGAATATGTTGACATTGACATTCGAAATTTCTCATCTGTCAGAAAATAATTGGAAGCCATCACAAAACCCTGATATTTGACTTGAATTTATCATAATCGAGTTTACTGGTTATTCCGCCAATCAAATGAAAACACATCGCCACATTGGACAGATGCATTATGATAAAAGGTAGAATTGCGAGGCTATTGATTACCAAAAAAATCTAGTATGGAACAGAAATATGATCAAGTCAAATTCAGACAAACAGCACCAGTAGATCCCAAAAAGCTGCAGTCGCCTAATTGCTGTATGAGTTTTTCAAAGGTTAGAAGAAAAGATTATATTCATACTCCTCGGTTAAATACCTGAAGAAATTCTATCGGTTGCAACAGATCGCAATGTTCATCTTGGAGTTCTATTTACGCAGCAAGCTTCTGACAAAATTGAATGGGTTAAAAACTCCAGATACCAAATTTATATATATAGATGCATTCGATACATTTACAGTAAGAGCTGCCACTGGTAAGAGTATATCTGGACCACTGGCAAGCTGAAAACTTAGGAGGGGTTATGAGTTGAAAAAGATAATTAAGATTCTCAGCGTGGCCATTGCACTGGTTATGGTGCTGGGGGTTTTTGCTGTCGTTTTTCCGACAACAATCGCTGCCCCTTCCGAAGAGCCAGTTATTGCCGACGTAGAGAGAATGGACATCGGACCATCGATTAGAGGTGAATTCCCAGACTATAGTGCCGTTGCATCATCTGCCTACGCGCTTGGTGCTTCGCCAATGAAACATGATCTCAACGATTTTTACAATATTGGTGATGTTGAATGGTATTGGGCAGGCGGCTACAGCGGAGGTTTCCAGCAATTCGAGAAGAGAGGCGAAGGAAACTATTGCGAAGTTTGGGTAGCACTGGATCTGAGCTTCCCTGCTGGCGATCCAAGAAATGCATATACATCAAGGATTACGATCACAGACGACCACGTAGCCTGGATTATTGACCAATTCGATAACAACATCTATCCTAACGAGACGGCATATTTCTCCGAGCCTCCACCTCTGGACGGATCCAACGCCCTCATGAAGGAGTGGGGCTATCCATACATGGAAACAAACGATACTGGCAAAGTTATGATCATGATTTTCAACATCAGGGATGATAATTATTACGACCCATCATATCCATATTATATCGCTGGTTTCTTCAGCCCGACACTCGATCTCTATTATGACCGGAATATAATTAACATCGATTGCTGGGACTGGGACAACAGAACGGGGCCCGACTCACCAAGACCATGGCTCTATGAAGGCACAGTTGCCCATGAATATCAGCACCTGCTGCACGATTATTTAGACCCAGATGAGGACACATGGTTGAACGAAGGATGTTCGATGTATGCAGAAATGCTATGCGGTTATGGAATACCATATGATTACTTCTTGAGATACCTCTACACCCCAGACAATTCGCTGACGGAGTGGGGAGACCAAGGGGACATTAATATCCTTGCCGATTACGGAGGAGCTGCCCTATTCATGATCTATTTGAGCGATCACTTCGGTGGCTCGGCGTTGATTTCAGACCTAGTAAAGAGTGAACTGAACGGCGCAACATCTGTAACCCAGGCGTTGCACGACAGGAACTATACAGATTGGAATTTTGACAAGGTTTATCATGCCTTCTCACTGGCAAACCTGATCAGATCCGACAGCATAGGTAACGGACTTTACAACTATGAATCGATCGATCTGGGACCTATACCACTTATGACGCATTATTATCGCCCAACTTATGGTTATATTGATGAATCATGGTGGTATGGCACGACATGGACATATGACGATTATGACACTGGTATAAGCACATTGGGATCTTACGGAACTGATTACTTCTTTGTCGACAATTTCAACAAAGATGCGACATCGATGAGTCTCAGATTCGATGGTGACGATATAGCGATGATTGGGTGGGAACAAGTATCGACTGGATATCCACATGGATACGTATGGTATTCTGGGGAATCGGATCTCAGGGATGTTTCGCTTGTTGGAAAAGCCGATCTATCTGATGTTGAAGAAGCTACATTGACGATTACAACTTATTACGATATCGAGGATGACTGGGATTTCGGATTCGTGCAGGTATCAATAGATGGTGGGAACACATGGGTCTCGCTCGCCAATGAGTACACGACCGATGAAGCAGATCCGGATGCTCATCCCGCGATTGTCGAAAACCTGCCAGGCCTGACGGGTTGGTCGGAGGGATGGATAACAATGTCCTTTGACCTTTCTGAGTATGTCGGCCACGAAATCATGTACCGCTTCAGGTACATGACGGACTGGGCATTTACATATGAGGGATGGTTCATCGATGAAGTATACATCAACGATGTCCTGGTCGATGATGGCGGAGATTCGATCTCGACACTGGAACCGGTATATCCAAACAGCGACTTCATGATCACGATTTACGCACCAGGACAGTTAACCTCGGACGGAAACATGCTACTGCCCTTGCTTCTCGACATCAATGTTAATCACGCGGATGAAACGGTTCTGAGGAGTGTTTCAAGTCTGCTTTCGCTCTATGACTATCTATACATCATCGTTAGTACAACACAGGGTCCAGTCGATTACTGGATAGGTACTGTGCCTAACATACCATTCCTTGCCTAAACCGTAAACATAAAAACTCTTTTTTTAATTTTTTTTTTATTATTTTTTGTCACGAATCTATTGCCAGAGGAGCGGAATCATGATTTAAAAACCTCACGAAGAAAGATATTTTGTCGTTGTAGTGGATAAATAAGATCTTCGAGCAATGACCTTGATTACTGATTATAAATGTGATTATGAATAGCTCCTTCGGCGTGCTATTCCAAACAATCCGGTATTGATCCTCAGGTCCTTGGAATAAGGAAGCGTCTCTTGTTCGATTACTCGATTGAAAAGAAATGACATTTCGAAATCACTCTGCTCGGAATGATGAGTGTTGCGAAAACAATCCGATGAAAAATTCTTTCGCCAGTAATAATTTAATTCACAACTGCTAATCTTTAATAATATTCTTTCCATTATATGCACGGGCTCATGGTCTAGTGGTCATGAGTCGACCTAAAACAGAGGTCGACTGGCAAACAACGCCCTTACACGGCGTAGGTCCCCGGTTCGAATCCGGGTGAGCCCATTTATTTCCCCTGAGAGGCGATTGTTTTTTCGATTCTGATCAAATCGCCCTTTACACCTTTAACTGTGCATGCAAACGAATTTGATTATGCAGTCGATCGAAATGAGCGAGTTCGGATTCGGTTCGAACGTTGGAGCAGTACAGCTTTGCTCTCCCTGGTCCATTCGCGTTCCATCTTTTATCCTTTACACTCAAAAATTTTCGAGGTGATTGATCAATTAATAGATAAGCGGCTATTTCTTATCCTCATCAATCACCCAACCGTTTCTTAGAGAATATCTACTATAGATCACTTACTTGCGATTCCCTAGTACTCAAGATTTGATTGAAACCGAGGGATAGGCGAGCAGATTGATGAATGATACCTCAATTCTTCGAGATCAAATGGGTGAAATTGTTATTGTCCTTTGCGACATTGAAGTGTAATTGATCAGGTAAAATATTTGAGTTTTACAATGATTATTTATATTTTCATTCAATGGAGGAGTATTGAAAAATCGAGACGTAGGGAACGAGCCGCTGGAGGGAATTATATACGTCGACACTGAGGCGAGGCGTTGTCGCAGAATTCATCGGCAGCTTTTTTCTCATTATCGCGGCAATTGCGTCGACAATACTGCCCGTAGATGTTCTCAAAGCTGACGTAGCTCTCTCGGTGTTCATGAACGCGATCGCAGTCGCGTTCGTACTCTTCGCATTGATCGAGATGCTCGGACCAATCTCTGGAGGTCATTTTAATCCGGCAGTCACAATGTCCTTTCTTCTGTCAAAAGAAATCACAAAGAAGAAAGCTGCCTGTTATATCGGAGCCCAGATCGCTGGTGGATTCATTGGCGTTATGGCAACTCACCTGATGTTTTATGATACTACGTCTACGCTTCTCGTCGTGTCCGAAAATACTAAGACACCAGGCATGTTCTTCGCAGAATTTATCGGAACATTCCTCTTAGTTGCAGTTATCTTAGGCTGTATCAGGGGAGGCTCGAAGTTCACAGGTCTATCTGTGGGGACTGTTGTTGGAGGGATGCTGATAACAACATCAAGCACCATGTACGCCAATCCAGCAGTCACCTTGGCAAGGGTCTTTACTTATGCCATATGTGGCATCGCTCCCGCTAGTGCGATCTTTTTTATATTCGCGGAGTTTGTTGGGGCATCAATGGCCACAATAACGTTCAGTTATCTTTATCCAAGAAAACTGGGTGACAAATCCATACAGTTGGAAAGTACAAAATCGATCCAAATAGCAAAGGAGTAATGATATCTTGACAATCAAGGATCCAGGATTGATTGCACCTGCATGTCCGTGCCAGATAAAAAGGTGATAGTATGTTGATGATTGAGAGTGAGATTCTGTTTTCTGTGAGAATCAATCACGACGAAACTCCTGGTTTGATAGACATCGGGTCGGACAAGGAGGGAAAAATGACAACGTATCTCCAACAAGAGCCTTCTCGGGGGTGAAAGCTGATGAAGACTAGAATAGTGATCATCGGCGGTTTTCTCGGAGCTGGGAAAACAACCTTGGCGACAAAGGTGGCTGCGAAATTCAAGGAAATGGGCAAATCGGCTGCGCTCGTGACGAACGACCAGGGGGAAACGCTAGTCGATACTCAATACACGAAATCGATGGGCATCGACGTCGAGGAAGTGCTCCGAGGTTGCTTCTGCTGCCGATTTCCTGACTTTCTCAGGAGTGCGAGAATCCTCGCTGTGAATTCAAGACCTGATATAATTCTCGCCGAGCCTGTCGGTAGCTGCACAGACCTATTATCCACGGTGATTGCTCCCCTAAAGACACTATACCCCAACGAGTTCGATGTCGCTCCGCTTCTTATCGTCGTCGACAGTCCCCGTCTCCTCTCGCATGCGATGGAGTTCGAGACTCCGGGCGATTATCTCAAAAGATGCCAGATCGAGGAGGGGGAGATCATCGTTCTGTCAAAAACAGATCTGGTCTCGACGAAAGATATGCCAGAACTCATACAGATCATCAGGAGAATCAATCCCGATGCAAAAATCATTCAATACTCGGCAGTGGATAACAAAGGTCTCGATTCGATCATGAGCGTTATAACTTCACATGAGGTCAGCCAAAGACGCCCGATTGAAATAGATTACGATATCTACGCTGCGGCTGAGGCAGAACTTGGCTGGTACAATGGATTGTATCGATTCGAGCTTGACCGCCGTACCGATTTGTATGGACTTGCGATTAATATTCTCAAATCAATTGCTGGAAATTACAAAGCTGGAGAGATTGCTCATGTCAAATTAATGATAGAGTCTGAATCGAATGCGCTAAAGATCAGCTTGGTTGATCAACAAGTGAGTATCGACGGCATTAAGGGTACACGACATGGCGAGGGAAAGACGATGATCACCGTTAATGCAAGGGTCGTTTCATCCCCGGAGAAATTGAAAAGAGTTGTGAGAGAGTCGGTCCATGGAGTGTTGCACGGCATGGATATCAAAATTCAGAGTGTTGAAGATTCATCGTTCGCACCCTCAAGACCTCAGCCCACTTACAGAATGTGGCAGTAGATGCTGTTGAACGAGATGCCAAAACGTCGCTCATTACATGTCCCTCAAAGCAGCCGTAATTGTCTGGACCTTGTTCCTTGTAACGAATCAGGTTAAAGAAATCAATTTGAAACACTCAATTCTTGCTGGATCGCGTAGGGCCCGTCTCCGAATAATTTGTAATCAAACGATTGCATGACCGCATTGTCATTTTTCGAAACGGAGGAGGAGCCGTTTAACTAGGGGACGTTTCCCGTCTGCGAACTACGAACAGATGCGCGATAGATAAATAACTTCATTGCATACGAGCGGGGAAAGAATATTGAATAGCGTAAGCATAACCCCAAATCCTCGGTGCGCGTATGGTGGTCTTCCGACCTTTCAAAGGTTATCTTCCGAATCTCAGCGAAAGAGAAAGCATCTGCGACAGGATATCACCTCCCTATGACGTGATAGATGACAATAAAAAGCGAGAGTTACAGAGCAAGCCCTTTAACATCGCGAGGATCACGCTGGGGGAAAAGGCTGATAATTACGATGCCGCAAGAAAAGAATTAGAGAGCTGGCTGAAAGACAAAAAGCTTATTCCAGACGATCGAGAATCGTTTTATTTGTACAAACAGTCGTTCAAGTTCAACGGACGAGAATTATCAAGAACGGGGATCGTTGGGTTGTTGATGGTTGAAGAATATGAAAAAGGCAATATTTTGCCACACGAGGAAACGGTTCCGAAAGTCAAGGATGATCGGCTCAACCTATTGATGGCAACCGAGTTTCATCTCGAATCGATCTTTGGCGTTTTCGATCGTCTTGATGATGACATTGCAGAAAAGATGACATCGGTTGCGGAGACTCTCTGGGAATGTTATGATGAAGATGGTGTTCAGCACTCATTCATGAGGATAAGCGATCAACAAACGGTGCAAATGATCTCTGAAAGTCTGAAATGGAAAAGAATCCTGATCGCCGATGGCCATCACAGATATGAGACCGCATTGAGATATTCAAGAGAGCGGAGCGATGAAAAGAGTCAATTCGTCCTCGCGACGCTGGTTGGTTCGAATGATCCTGGGATGATCGTTTTGCCGACGCATAGGATCATTTATGGAACGGGATTGAACAATTTCGAAATCATCGAAATTCTCAAAACAAACTTCGACATCATTCGAACGAGAGATTTTCATGAACTCAAAGAGCGGGTCTTCGCATCCGATACGTCCAGTATCGGCATTATTACAAGCGATCGCGAATGTGCGATCATTACTCCCAAAATGAAACAGTCGGACAATGCGCTATGGAGTGTTGATGCGTTTGTATTTCAGGAACTTGGCTTTCCCGTCATTATGGAAAAAGCAAGATACAAAGACAAGATCAAAGTTGAATACGAGCATAATGCCGATGAAGTTTTCAGAAAAGTGACAAATAATCGATGCGATCTCGCGGTCATCTTGAGACCACCATCACTTGATCAAATATGGAAAATTGCAGAGCGCGGCCTCAGGATGCCAAAAAAGACGACCTATTTCTGGCCAAAAATATGGTCCGGATTTGTCATCTATTCGATGAAAAAGTAAGTGAATAGGAAGCTCGCGTTTGGTTTGTCAGAAATTCTTTTAGAATTTCAATATTTCAAAGAACAACATGTTTCCCGAAATGAAAACAACTATACAAAAAGGAAATAATGGATATTGAATATCAATTTTGAATTATCATTCTTGATAATGTCTGGATTAAGAGAAGATTCAAATAATAGATCGATTGTGGTATAATTAAAGATTAAAAGAGAGCAAGGCGCTGATCTATTGTAGGATTTCGCGTTTTACTTCTTCTTTTGATTGGTAAAGAGGGGAGGAAATGAGTTCAACAAGAATATTAATCGCGATCATTGTAGCTTTTCTTCTTGTCGTGAGCTTCGGTTTGCCCGCGATATCTGGTGCCGTACCTCAGGAAGGGGAAAAAGTAAAGCTGGTTGGGAAAGGAGTGTACGGCGTAGACATTGCTGTCAATGTATCGTATCATGCAAATCACTGGCCATGGGCATGGGCTGGATATTATCTCCTGGAAAATGAAATTGGTGTGAGGTATAATGGTTATTGCATTGATTTCAACATGGTGGTCGGTGAAGGCAATATGCTTTGGGCTAACGGCGAATTGACACGATACATAACGAAAAATGAATCTTGCATGGTCAACTATGTTATCAACATATTCAAGCCTGAAATGGCTTCAGACCCGACTCTTGAAGCCGCTGCAATCCAGTCTGCGATATGGTATATTCTCACCGCCGATGAAGATCACCCATTTATGACAGATGCCGCGACTGGCGCGACATTTGACGCTTGGAACGAGATTTATGGACATGAGATAAGAGATCGTGCGTGGGAAATCATCAAATCGATTCCGGACCCCTGCTTATACCCAGCTTCATTGCAGCTTGAGCCCGAGATTCAGAATATTGATTGTGGAGACGAGGTTGCGATAACGGCGACCGTTCTCGACCAGTTCGGCAATGCACTAGAGAATGTTTTGGTTCGCTTTTCAACAACATCTGGCGCGCTGAGCGATACCGAAGTCTCCACGAATTCTACTGGGAAAGCGAGCGTTTATCTGGATCCCGAATGCGCAACGAGAGTGGTTGTTACTGTTTGCGTCAATGGCGGAGCTGGCATGTTGATGTGGGACGACGAGAATCCGCCAAATCAGAATTATCCCGATGTCAACGTACAAAACCTTGTTGTGCCGAACGCACTCTGCGACTCATCGATCGTCAAATGCTGTTATTATCCAGATGGTTTTACTATAGGCTTTTGGAAAACAAACATCGGTAAGAACTGGGGCTGGATGAAAGGGAAGGGCATTCAGGTTCCAAAGGCAAAGATCGTCAACTGCCTTGCAGAAATCAACACAACATTCGACTGGCAGAATGGCCACTGCACAGCTGAATGCATGGACTGGATCCGCAACATCACGCCATCAAAGGCTTACAAGATTCTCTCGATACCCGATGCAAAGAATATGACACAGAAGGCACAAGCACAGATTCTCGCGCTGCTCATGACAAATGCGTGGTACAACAATTATTATGGCGAGAATTATTATCTAGAGGGATGTGTAGATCTTCCTGGTGATAACGATCCAGCGATCGAAGATGCGCTTCATCAGATAATGAATTGGTATTGCGAGGGAAAGTACAAGAAGGCAAAGGATCTGGCAGACTACATCAACAATCAACCTGAAGGCGGTTATTTTTGAAAGGGGATTTATCCCACTTTCCATTTTTTTGTTCTTTTTAGTCGATTCAATATGGACAAAGACCATCCCAAATGAATGGGATTGAAATCGACGATCATCGAAGATTTGATCCTAGCCCAGGCCGAATTTGACCTTGCAAGTTGCATCGAGTGTTTTCTTCATTTCGACGAATCGCGCAGGATTCTTCTTAAATGCTTCCAGACACTCCTCGCTGCAGAAGCGATAGGTTTCGCCTTCGTGCTCATAAGACAAAACGCTCTTAGCTGGATCGATCTCCAAACCACATACGGGATCGAGGACGATGCGCCTCGCCTTGCAAACCATAACCCGCGCACCCATTTCATGGCAATGAACTACTTCGTCGGCACCTGCCTTTTTCAGCTTCGCCGCGTTTCGATAATCCTCAACCTCAGAAACAACATGCAGATTCGGATTCAACATTTTCGCCGTAAGGACGACCATCACATTCGATGTGTCTGTCATCGTTGTTAGGAGAGCTTTTGCTTCTTCGACATTCGCCCTTAGCAAAACCTCCTCGTATATGGCGTCGCCCTCGATGACAGGTATTCCCTCTTCCACCATCGCCGCGACTTTTTCTTTATTTCTCTCGATGACGATATACTCCTCACCTTTTGCGCCTAGCTGTTCGGCGATCTGACGCCCCACATTTCCATACCCACAAATAATATAATGGCCCTTCATCCTTGTCCTCCTTTCAGGTAATCCGAGTTCTTCTCTCAGACTTTTACTCACCATTGTATCAAAGACAGATTGGAGTGCGACAATTCCCGCTCCGATTCCGCCAACCATGACGATCGATGCGATGATTCGACTTGCGGCGGTCGTGGGCACGATGTCCCCATATCCAACAGTTGTCATTGTGACGAGCGTGAAATATAGCGCCTCTAGCGGATTATCGACGGTTGGCTCCCAAAGTGTGAAGCCCACCGTGCCAATGGTCAGGACCGCAAGCAATCCATAGAGCGAATAGAGCAATCTATGGCTTTTCAAATACGAACCCCCAACAGATAACGACTCAAAGACGTCAGAATTTGTATTTATCGATTCTTGCAACGATAGAAGAAAATGGAGCCACTGGAGGGATTCGAACCCTCGACCTACGCCTTACCAAGGCGTCGCTATTTGGCGGTGCAACAAGGCACTACCGCTAAGCCACAGTGGCCACGACTCCTTCAATCAGATGAGCGTTCATAAAGTTTTCCAAAATCGAAAACAAGCATTTATGACACTTCGGCATATGGGTATTGTTGATGAAAAATGAGATGAGCGCCTTTGATGTACTCGCCTTGGCAGCTGAAATGCGCTCAATTATTGGCGGATTTGTCGATAAGATCTTCCACTGGAATGGAAGTAATTTCCTTTTCAGAATCAATGTGCCTGGGTCTGGCAAGAAGGAAATTATCTTCCAGGAGGCACGATGGCTTTATCTAGCCAGTGAACGCCCTGAACTTCCTGGTATTCCTTCTCAGCTCGCGATGACAATGAGAAAACACTTATCAGGTGGGCGTATCACATCAGTTTACCAGAAAGATTTTGACCGAATCGTTATTCTTGAAATCCAACGAGATAAAAAATATGAGGTCATTTTTGAGATTTTTGGGGATGGCAACTTACTTGTCGTGCAGGAAGGGAAGATCGTCATCGCACTTGCATCAAAACAATGGAAGCACAGAGAAGTCAGACCTGGCGTGGAGTACAAATTCCCGCCATCGCGATTCAACCCACTTGCCGCAACCTTCGAATCGTTCAGAGCAGCGCTCGAACAATCAAGATCCGACATCGTGAGAAGCCTTGCGACTGTTGTCAACCTTGGCGGCCAGTATGCCGAAGAAATTTGCCTGAGGGCTGGCATTGATAAAAACAGGAAAGCGGATTCGTTGACGGAAGAAGATTTCAGAAACCTGAACAGCAGATTGCAGGAAATCATCGATTCGATTCGTACCAAGCCAGAACCGAATATTGTATTTGACGATGGTTCCCCTGTTGATGTTACGCCAATCAGGCTGATGATTCACGCTGGGGCACGCGCTGAGCAGTTTGTTTCTTTTTCCGATGCGATAAATCGTTTCCTAGAATTGAGACCAAGAATTGAGGCAGAGGCAGTTGATGAGGAACTTCGGAGACTCGAGCGACAACTCGAGCAGCAGAAGAACGCAATTCAAGAGTTAAGAACAAGAGCGGACGAGTGCTCGAAGTTGGCCGAGCTTCTTTTTGTAAATTACATAGCGATCAACGAAATTCTCTGTAAATTCAAAGAGAAAGCCACTTCATCCAAATGGAATGAGATCGTTGAGTTCTCAAAGAGATTTGACGTCGTAAAAGGAATCGATCCCTCCGAACATTCGATCGAGCTCGAGATTCAGGGAAATAGAATCAAACTCGATTACCTAAAAAGTCTCGAAGAGAATGCTGACGCCTTTTATCAGGAATCAAAACGCCTGAGAGAGAAAATTGAAGGCGCTTTTGTCGCCATTAAAGAGACTGAAGCGAAAATCGAACAGAGAAAAGCAAGCAGGGAGAGGGGAACTGTTGATAAGAAGACAAAGAAAACAAAAGAGTTCTGGTTTGAGAGATACAAGTGGTTCATCACTTCCGGCGGAAAACTTGTTCTTGCTGGCAGGGACGCAAAGACCAATGAACAGCTCGTCAAGAAACACATGACAACGGCCGACAGATTTGTTCACGCGGATATTCATGGCGCGCCAAGCGTTATCGTCAAAGACGGGTCGACGGCGAGTGATGAGGAAATGAAAGAAGCAGGCATCTTTGCACTCGCACATTCAAAAATCTGGAAAGCTGGGGCTGGTGAAGGAAGCGCGTATTGGGTTTTACCGGATCAGGTTTCAAAGACGCCAGAGGCCGGCGAGTTCGTGCCCAGAGGTGCCTTTATCATCCGTGGAAAAAGGAATTATCTCCATCACCTACCTATCGAACTGGCAATTGGCGAGATTGAGTATCAAGGCGAAAGAAAGATTATGTGCGGACCTCGCAGCGCCGTTGAAAAGCAATCGACTAGATTCGTTGTGATCGTGCCAGGGAACACTGATAGAAATCTGATTTCATCGGCCCTTGCAAGGTTTTTCGAAGTGCCCGAAGAAGAAATATCAAGAGTTCTTCCGCCAGGTGACATTTCTATTAAAGAAAGGAAAAACGTGATGATAGAAAGCTAGGGAAGTGCCCGAGCCGGAATTCGAATCCGGGTCTGGAGGTCCGCAGCCTCCTAGGATGTCCAAGCTACCCCACTCGGGCATTTTTTCTCTCGGGATATCAGTATACCCTTTAATTCACTTTCTGCCTAATAAGCTGTCGTCATATCCAGTTTTCCTTTCTTTCGAGCGAGGAAATCTGCGTACTTTAAAATGATCAGGGAGAGAAAAAGAAAGAGAAGGATAGAGACAAGAAGCAAGACCGTCATCTCTTGCGCTGAGTAGTTCACAAGACCGCTGATCGAAACGGTCTCGGGCACCATCGCGCGCCTTAAAAATTCAAGCCAGTAAGTGATCGGAATGAAAAGAGCAATCGATTGTCCCCACGAAGGTAGAAAGGTGATGGGAAAAATCACGCCGCAGAACAAATAGAAAACGCCAGCGACGCCCTCGTTGATTCCTGCCCCGTGGCGTGCAGTTAGCAAAGAAATGCCTGCGAGCGCGATGCCAATCGTGCAGATGCAAAAGAGTCCGAGGATCATCGCGACGATCAACAACAGCCAATCGATTCTCCAAATGTTGACAGGCAAACCGAGAACCAGGATTCCGAATGCGAGTGTCACGATGACCGATGCCGTTGTGATGATGATCTTGCTGATTCCCCGCCCAACAAGATAAACTGGAAAGTTGATCGGCGCGATGTAGATCTGCTTCAACGTCTGATAATGTTCTCGATCTTCATGCACCACCCAGGTGATGCCGAATAAGACCTGGGCCACATACATATAAAAAGCGTTCCCGATGAACATATACGAAAAGAGCACAGGATCGGCGTTGACAGACTTGAGAATAATGAGATACATGAAAACGAGAATCAGTGTCGCCGTAATTGGTTTAATGATAGAATAAATGATGAAAAGAAATGGATTCGTCCAGTTCGACTCCATCTGCCAGCCAAGCCACGCCGCCCACCTAATCGTTCGCAGATGTTCGTTCACTGCCATCGCAAAGTCAGCCTCCCTTCCCTCTTACCGAGGTTCTCCATGAAATCGAGCGCAACGCGGGCGCCGTAAATGAAAGCGATCGTCAAAAAGACAAGAACAGTTATCTCGATATTGACCGGTAGAAATCCCATCGTTTCCTGCCCAGCGAAAATCAGCTGTCTCATCGCATCGAGACCGAGAGTGATCGGAACGATTGAAGCCAGAAGCGCCGTCCAAAATCCAAGTGCTTTTACTGGAAAATAAAAGCCAGAAACGAAATAGATCGGTTCCTGAAAAACGCTCGATAAATGCCAGATTCCCCTGCCATAGAGAAGGTACAGAGAGGAGAACATCATTCCCATACCGTACAGTGCGAAAAGGGTGAGGAAGAAAACGATCAGGAGACTACCTGGGGAAACGATCTTGATCTCGATGCCAAAAATCAGCATTCCTAAAGTGAGCGTTGACAGTGCGCGGACCGATGTGAAAAAAATACCACCAAGCGCCATACCCGCAAGAACAGACATACGCGACATCGGCGCCATAAGGTATAACTGAAGGTTCCCCACTTCCTTCTCCCAGTAGAATTGTGCCGCCATGCTCCAAAGAACGTTGAGCCAGTATGCCGTCATCGCGCCGCCAAGAATCACAAAACCGATAAAAACCGAAGGGGCGCCGAGTGCCTGATAATAAAAAGCAAACGCCGCGATTCCCAAAAGAGGAAGGAAGATGTCAAAAAATAACCAACTTGGTTCCCTGAAGGATCCAATGATTCGTGGATAAGCTCTTCCGATAACAGCACGGAGATTCAAGCGCCAATCAATCATATCAGTCCTCTTCCAACTAGCTGCAAAAAGACATCCTCAAGTGTTGGCTCCGCCTTGGTGAGGGAGAGCACCTTCACCCCTTTTCCCGCGATCACGTGGATGACCTCAGCTAGCACGGACTCATCTTCGGCAACGATCCTAATCTTCTGCCGTTCCCCGTTGATTTCGCCACTGTAGCCCTTCACGCCGCTGATTTGCCCGATCCAATCGAGATCGACGAATTGAGTTGTTTCAAGAGTGAAAACAGCGTCTCTCTGAACTTGTCTTTTAAGGTTGTAAGGCGAATCGCAGGCAAGAATGCGCCCCCGGTCGATGATCGCGACCCGATCACAGAGTTCCTCAGCCTCCATCATATAATGCGTCGTGATCAGCGCCGTTTTTCCATTCTGTCCCCTGACCCACCTTCGTATGTAATCTCGGATTGTCCTGCTCGAATTGACATCGAGACCAAGCGTTGGCTCATCAAGAAAGATCAGATCGGGGTCGGTCACAAAACCTCTGACGACATTCATCCTTTGCCGTTGGCCTGTCGATATCGTTCTCACTTTGGCGTCTGCCTTGTCTGCGAGCGCGAACTCATGGAGCAATTCATCGATCCTTCGCTTTGCAATCTTGGTTGGGATACCATAGAACTGCGAAAACATCCAGAGATTTTCTTTCACAGTCAATAGCCCGTATCCAGAAAATTCTCCGCCAGAAACCATGTTAATCCGAGGTCTGATCTTATGCGCTTCCCTCTCCACATCATACCCCAATACCGTGACCTTTCCTGAGGAAGGAAGCAATAGAGTTGCAAGGATCTTGATCAGGGTTGTCTTACCAGCACCGTTCGGGCCTAGCAAGCCGAAAAGCTCGCCTTCTCTAACATCGAGATTGATGTTATCGAGGGCAATGATCAGCGGTTGCTTCGCATTCCCCTTGAAAGATCGACTTAGAGATCTGCATTCAACGGCATTATTCATCGTTGGCGAAGAGAACAAAGAGGGTGATGAAAAACCTATCGATCAATGCTCGAGCTGCTGCCAGTATCGCGTCACGTAACCTGCGATCCGATTCCTCATTGCGGGAGAATAAACATCCGTGAGTTTCTCTACTAACAGCTTATTGTGCTCGAAATCGTCATTGAACGCCTTCGGATACTTCTTGACAAGTTCAAGCGCCACCCTCTTGATATACGTAGGTCGTATTTTTCCCATGCCTACACCGGTAGCATCGGGTTAAGCCATATTGTTATTTAAGCCTTTTCAACTCGTCCCGTCGTGGCTTTCCACAACTCATTTTGCCCTCAGGACATGGTCCCCTCATGCAAGGTGGTCCTGCATTTTCGAAAATTGCCGGCGATACCCTCTTGACTTCAGCTAGCATCCTATCAGCGACCTCTCTGATCTCCCACTGAGCACGATTGCAACAGCGAAGTGAAAAGAAATGTAGAAGTTCTCTCGCGTTCATGGTGATAGTGATATTCGTCGTGCAGGCATTCGGTAGCACGTACCGCGCGTCCTCTACGTCAACTTTTTCAGATAATCGCCTATACACTTTCCAAATCTCATCCATCAGTTTTTTGAATTCATCAGCCATCTCTCTGTCTTTTTCGATACTCGGTGGAATTACATAATCCGCGCGATCCATCGAGACGTAACGCTGGCTCTGCTGCGAATATGACGCAATCCTGTGCCGCACAAGCTGGTGTGTCAGTGCTCTCGAAACGCCTTCGACGCTAAAGGTATAACATGCGTGCTCGATGACAGAGTGATGACCCATACCTACAACTTTTGAAATGATTTTGCCCGATCGAGTATCGTCGATGTCCACTAACAATTCGCTCGCTGGCTTTTCTGAATAACAAGATTGTGCGGCCGCGGCACAGAGTTTTTCAGCATCCTTCGTGTACGAAAGAAGTTTGACCCTCATCGATCGCCTCTCAGCTTTCTCTTTCTAGATTGTTCTTGTGTGATATATGATTTTCATAAATATTGATCTGAATAGGTGAAGTGGAACGATGCCTCGGCGTTACCAGCTGGCGATTTCTTTTCATCGTGTGATGGCCATTCTCTCAAATCCCGCAACCTGAAAACCTTGATTTCATCCTTATTCAGAAGTTTCTTGATACCCTCAATGTGCCCATCGCCGACGACGGCCACTACTTTACCATGGTGTGCACATGCGCCTTCTATTCTCAGTGCCATCATTCTATTACGATCGTCGATGAGCATTCTCTTGATCGTCGGAAACTGTTCACCAAATAACCTGAGATAATCCTCTCCATTCTCCTCAAATCTTTCCAATTCTTTCTCGATTCTTCCTTTGGTCATGAAAAAACCAGTAATTGCCGAAAACATAAGGCAGATCTTTTCTTTGACAGGCATTTCTTTCCAGAGTCTTTCAAAAATCGCCACCGCATCGTCATCGATGAATTCGACGACTGCCCCGATTTCCTTTGCGGCCTCAGTCGCAGCAATCATCTCCATTCCAACTTCTCCGCCAAATTCTCTTGCCATTCTTTTCTGCACTTCAGCGAGCATGCGATACATAATAGGCATCGACCGAGCCGCCTCAGGATTGCGTAGAGTCTCATAACGGTGGGGATCCAATTCAACGCAGACAACTTTAGGTCTCTGAGAGAATATGATCTGGCGCACCTGCTCCGAAATATTAAAAACGTGCCCCACACCGACAAGCGTGATCATTGTTCAACTCATGGCGCGAAGATTTTAATAATCTTTTCATGCTCTTCTCTGATCACGAAAATGACAAAGGAAAGACGTTTCGATCTTGTTGCCTTTGATATGGATGGCGTTCTCGTCGACTATCCAAGCTCATGGACATGGATCCATGATCACTTCGGCGTGACCAACGAAACTTCGCTGGAAAAGTACATCCATGGCGAGATTGACGACATCGAATTCATGCGCAGAGACATCGCTCTCTGGAAAGCGTGTAAGAGAGATTTAAGCAGGGAAGATATCGAAAGAATTCTCACTCCCCTGCCCCTTTCGGAAGGCATCGATGAAACAGTCCGCACATTGAGAAATGCTGGGATGAAAGTTGTCATCGTGAGTGGGGGAATAGATGTTATCGCCGAAAAAATCAAGCGTATCTTTGGATTCGACGATTACATTGCAAATGGTCTCGAGTATGACGAAAATGGCTGCTTGACTGGCGAAGGAATTTTGAGGGTTGAACTGACGAATAAACGACAGGCACTTGATTTATTTCTGAAAAAATGGGGCATTGCAAGAAACAGAGTTGTGAGTGTAGGAAATAGCTTTGTCGATGTGTCGATGTTTGAGGACTGCGGTCTTTCAATCGCATTTAACCCGATTGATGAGATCGTCGTTAAGAAAGCTGATGTTATTATTCAATCGAATGATTTGCGTGCCGTTCTTCCTTTCATCTTCGAAAAGCCCTCTCAATCGCCGTATCCGTATTCACCAATCAATGGCACAAAGACACAGCCACCCAGGTTCATTTGAAGATATTTGTTTTGTTTTCTCTCGACGAGAATGAGGTCCTGATACCACCGACCGCCGACTGGTACAAGCAGTTTGCCATCATCAGCAAGCTGCTGTTTTAACGGTTCAGGCACACCCGGAGCTGCCGCAGCAACGCAAATCCTGTCAAATGGCGCGTACTCCTTCAGGCCCTTTGATCCGTCGCCAACGACGATCGTCACGATGTCATCATACCCCGCCTCCTTGAGATTTCTCTTCGCCCTTTCAGCGAGGGATTCGATTCTTTCGACGCTATACACATGGCCATCTGGTCTCACAAGCTCTCCCATGACCGCTGCATGATAGCCCGATCCCCCACCGACTTCGAGAACCTTCATTCCAGGATGAAGATCGAGAGTTTCGACCATGAGCGCGACCATATGCGGTGCAGAGATTGTTTGTCCTTCCCCGATTGAAAGAGGTGTATCAATGTATGCACTTCGACGAATACCTTCAGGAACGAAGAGGTGCCGAGGGACCTTTTCCATCGCTTTAATCACATCAGGCTTTGTGAGGTAGCCCTTTTCAATGAGAGATCTAATCATTCGCTTCCTTTCGACGTCGAAATCCATGCCTCAAGCACCTCAAGCGTTCGTCGTCCTGACGATCTTGGCATAAATCCTGACGATCTCCCGCGCCTCGCTACCACCATCTCTCAGCATTTTGTCCTTCGTCTTGATATTATGCACAACAACATTGTACTTCCCGACAGTCAGGAGATCCCCGACGTAAAACTCCTCATCGGGCGGAACAAGCATCTCGGCGGGAATCGTTTTACTTCCTTTATTGATTGATATCTTAACCTTTACCCTATCAAATCTCTTCGCCCATATCGTGCCTATTTCCCTGGCGACGCATTCTTTCATTCTTTTCTCGCCACTTTCGATCGAGGTCACAATGACTTGCGTATCCCCGACAATCAGCTCATCGCCGATGGTGACCAGCTCGTCTGGACCGAGCTCGATTTCCTCTCTCCGCGATCTTCCAAGATCGCTGATGATGATAGGGATCTTTAATGGTTTCATTTCAGTGTAAAGAGTAGTATGAATAGTGCCGCATTTCCTGCAGCGCACCGTCGCCTCCAGCGTGTCTTTCTTTCCTCCAACCCTACCTCTGAGAACCTCATGGAGTGTATTGGTACCACATGAGGGACATTCCAAGTAAACAGCACTCGGGATTGTCATTTCAATCTTCACAATCCATTTAGCGTACTCCCAGTTATAATTATCGGTCGATTTTAAACGGGCGGTCGTGACCTGGAATCACGAGATCTGCGAAACCGACTATTCTCTTTATACTCTCAAGCGCCTCTGACGCATCGTAATGAATCGCTGGCGGTAGCCATTTCGCATAATTATCCCTCGTTGGTAGCGCGTCACCTACGATTGCAACTCTCGATTCCGACTCGACGAAGACGCTGATGCTACCTCTTGTGTGCCCCGGCGTATGAACGATGTGAACGCCTTCAAAGAGATCGACATCACTAGAAATCTTCATGTAATGATCGGGGGGATATTCGTTTGCGTGGGCGATGAATCGCGCTCGAGCGAAAAGATCGTTATTTCCAGTGTGATCGTGGTGAAGGTGTGTAACCACTACGACATCGATCTCGTTGCATCCAATCCCTAAGTTTCTGAGAGAAGAAAGCAATTTTTCGCGATACGCGCTACTGCTTGTGTCCACGATTGCTCTCATCTCATCATTGTAAACAAGGATTGAACTTGAGTGCGCCTCTACGACGAAACCACCAGCTTTTCGGATCATGCCCTCGCACAGGATTTCTACCATCGTTTCTTTCATCTAACCACCGTCGCAAAATCGCATGAAGTGCAACGAATTTGAGAGCGGTTGAAAGAAAGGGGAGATCCACATTTTGGACATCGAGCCCGCTTCACAAAATATTCAAGCCACGCCTTTCTCACATCCTCAAATTTTTCTTCCCTTATTATTGCTAGTGCGTTTTTCAGCTCCTCCGTCGTCGCAAGAGATTCGAGCGCTGAGGTTTCGAAGGGGGACGCTTCAGGTTTTTTCCGCTCGGCGACCTTGATCCCAGGAGACATTGCTGAGGCGAGCAACGCCCCAGTAAGAAATCCACCGACGTGTGCGGTGTAGGCGATCGGTCCTGAGTCGACAAAAACCATAACAACTTGGATCGCAAACCATGTTCCGACGGAAAGCCAAACAGGTACGCGAGGTAAGAAAATGGGCCCCAGAAACATCGGGATTTCTTCTTTTGGATAAAGAAGGAGAAGTGCCCCCATAGCGCCGGAAATCGCGCCAGAGGCCCCGATAATTAACACATTTGAACCCCATTGGACGAGAGATTCCATCAGCACTCCGAGCAGCCCAGCGAGTAAATAAATCGCGAAAAAGCGTGATTTTCCAATCCTCAGCTCGAGGTGCCCGCCTATGAGAAAAAGAAAGAGCATGTTGAAGAAGATATGGGCAATCGACGAGTGCACGAACATCTGCGTAACCAGAGTGTAAAAATTCTCTCCAGTGATGAGATACACTGGCTTAAATCCCAATTCGAGCTGGACTGGCGAGATCGCGAAGAAGCCAAAATCTTCGAGTGAAATGATCGTCAGAAAATAAACAACGAGATTCCCCATGATCAACGAATTTGTCATACTGACCCGTTTCGTGAAACCGATGAAAATTGAAAGAACGATGATGATGATCGCGATCCACGAGAGAGAATTCATTCGAACACCTGGCAGAGTGTAGCAAGCTCTAGCGTTATCTGCATTTCGCAAGTCAATGAAAGTGATCTTATGGGTTTTTCGGCGAAATCGACGATAAAGATATTCTTTTATGCCACACAACTGTATCCAATAATGAATACGGAAGGAATATGAGGATTGACAAGCAGATTCAAATTGCGGAATGTCCCGGTGTTTATCCGCCGAGGGAGGATACTTTCCTTCTGCTTGAATCAATTGATGTCGAAAGAGACGAGGAAGTCCTCGAAATCGGATGCGGAACCGGCATCATTTCGATTCATTGCGCGATGGCTGGCGCTATCGTCACCGCCGTCGATATTAAAGAGGAAGCCGTGCAATGTACGAGAAGCAATGCCGAAAGAAACTCTGTGCCTGTCAACGTCCTTCGTTCCGATCTCTTTTCAGCGATCAGGGGAAGATTTGACACAATCATTTTCAATCCACCTTATTTGCCTGTTAATGAGGATACGGATGAGTCAATTTCTTGGGCTGGAGGAAACGACGGTGTTGAAATCTTGCAACGTTTTCTCCGTTCGGTCCCTCAGTTTCTGAAGGAAGCGGGAAGAATATTCATCGTCGTTTCATCGCTCATGAATCAGGATACGCTGAAGGAATTACTCGCTCCTTTCAAAGTTGATTTCATTGCGAGGAAAAAAATGTTCTTTGAAGAGCTGGCCGTCCTTCGCCTCCGTGTCTCCTAATCTCCAATTATCCTCGTAATCACCTTCCTCAGCAATTCGCTTGCGATCTTGCCATCGATCTTGCCTCTCAACTGTGACATAACCTCACCCATGAGCGGCCCCATCGCGTTCATTTTCCTTTCTTTGATGAAATCTCTTCTTTGTTCAACGATCTGTTCGATAATCGCCACTGCCTCGTTCATCGAAATCGTTTTCAAACCGAGATCCTCGATCGTCTTTTGAAGAGGAATGCCTTTTGCGACCAATCTAAGAATATCCGGAAGCGCTTCTTTCGCAAATCTGTTATCATGAAGCGCCTGGAATATCTCTTTGATTCTGTCATCATCAATTGAGTAAACACCAACACCTTCCCTCTCAAGCTCAGGGAAGGTGCTCAACAGCGTTTTCGCAGCGATGCTTCCGAGGCCCCATTTCGAGGCGATTTCTTCGAAAATCTCTTCGAACCCCTCCCTGATAATCTGCTCGGCCTGCTGCTC
This sequence comes from Methanomassiliicoccales archaeon, assembly GCA_014361295.1. Classification (NCBI taxonomy): domain Archaea; kingdom Methanobacteriati; phylum Thermoplasmatota; class Thermoplasmata; order Methanomassiliicoccales; species Methanomassiliicoccales archaeon. The sequence goes on from JACIVX010000001.1 coordinate 1,134,782, forward strand.
ATGAATGCCATATTGCGACACGAAGCGCTTAACCTTGGATTCAGGCAACTCTGGTAATCTCTCTTTGATACGTGTGATCAATTCGGCGTCGACGGTAATCGGTCTAACATCGGTTTCAGGGTACATCCTGGCTGCCCCAGGCAATGGCCTGCTGTATGCGGTCGTTCCGTCGGGCAACGGGTCACGAGTTTCCTCAGGCACGCCGATCAAAGCGTATCCAGCACGTGATGCAACGGCCTCGAGAATTCTTTCCACCTTTGTTGGCAGATCGACGCACATGACGAACGCGTCGTTTTCCTCGAGTCCAAGCGTTTTCCTTACGGTAGCGACCGCGGCTTCATCGATCCCGTAAGCAGGCAATTCATCTGTATGAAAGATTCCTCCAGCTCCTCTTGCCCTCGCATGCTGCGCAAGCTCCGCGCCAAGGCGAAAACGATTATCCGCGCTCTTGAGCACGCCGGCAAATCCTTTCAATGGGAGAACGAGAACCTTTCCGCCCGACGAAATAGATGATCGGACAATCTTCGATTTTGTATCCCTGAAAATCTCGGTGCAATCGAAAAAATGAGGAGTGACTTGTGGGGCTGATCGCGACCGGAGTATTTCCCTGATTTCGAGTAACATCTTCTGCCTTTCGATCTCCTTTGAAACGTAGATCGGTAACATCCTGAGCTCCTGAACCCCTTTGATCTCGACCCTCGCTCCACCTGAAATTGAAATATTGAGATCCTCGCGTATTGTGCCGATTCCGCGCTTCACACGCTTCGTCGCCCTCAAAACCGATCCGATCTTCTGCGCAGCAATCTTGACCTCCTCTGGCGTGCGAAGCTCCGGGCCTGTTGCGATTTCAATAAGCGGGATGCCGAGGCGGTCGAGCCTGTACGTAACTTCGCCGGATTTCGTTTCGATCTTTCTTGCGGCATCCTCTTCAAGGCAGATTGTCGGAATTGAAATCTTTCTACCATTGATCTCGATCGAGCCGTCGACCGCGATGAGGGCAGTCCTCTGAAAGCCCGTCGTATTCGATCCGTCGATGACGATTTTTCTCATGAAATGTATCTCATCGACCGGTGTTGCGTTCAATAGAGAGGCGATTGTCAAACCAATCTCAATCGCATCTCGATTCGCGTCGTGAGGCGGTTCCTCATCCGCCTCTACAAGGCACGAGACACCGCGAGGCGCTTGGTAATTGAACTTCATGCGTTTCTCTGCTTCGGCGAGTGCTGCCCGATCGATGTCGCCTAGTTCGCTCTGCGTCGGCCTCAACCTCCGCGTGAAAGTACCACCTTCGAGATCAACAAGTGCTGAATCACACGAACAGAAGAGTTTCTTTGTATCGAGCTGCTGATGGATTTCGAGGCCGATGATCGCCTCTTTACTCATCGAGTTCCCTCCTCTGCGAGATCTCGCCGCGGAGATTCTGCCGCATCATTGACTCGATCTCCTTCTCCGACGAGGCGTGAGCAAGTACCCACATCAGTTTTACGTATGCCGTTTCTGGAAGCATGTCCTCCCCGGGAATCACACCAGCTGCGAGCAGATCTCTCCCCGTATCGTATACATTGAGATTCACTCTACCGTACAAGCACTGAGAGGTCATGACAACGACCGTCCCCGATCTGATCGTCCTCGCGATCAATCGCACCATATCTGATGATACATGCCCTAGCCCCGAACCTGCAATAACGACTCCCTTGTGCTCTAGAAGAATCCTTTCAAACTTTGACGGGCTCATACCCGGGTAAAAAAAGAGAAGTGCGACGTTCTCCTCCATTTCAGTTTTCAGACTAACAGGATGAGAGTTCTTTTTCCAATATGGCGCGAGATACTCAATTCCTCCTTCAAAATTAACCCTAGCAATAGGTTTGCTGTTGATGCTCTTGAAAGCGTCCCGCCGACTCGTATGCATCTTCCTTACTTTTGTACCGCGATGAATTAAAGCCGAAGTATCTGACGGCGATTCGTGCATGAGCACGCATGTCTCAGCAACATCCGATTCGACTGCAAATCTCGCCGCTGCAATTAGATTCGTGTACGCATCGGACGAGGGGCGATCAGAAGATCGCTGTGCACCGACAAGGATCACGGGCCGCGGAAGGTTTTCAAACATGAAAGAAAGCGCCGCCGCAGTATATCCCATTGTGTCAGTTCCATGGGGAATGATGCATCCCTCCGCACCTTCACGCATTCTGTCAGCCACAGCCTCTGCGATTGCCTGCCATTTCTCGACAGTCATGTTTTCGCTGAAAATTGAAAAAAGGACTTTCGCCTGGACATTGCATATCTCTGCAATCTCAGGAACCGCACTAACAAGTTCCTCGGCCGTCAGCGCAGGATGCACTGCCCCAGTACGATAATCAACATAACTTGCGATCGTCCCACCAGTTCCAATGATCGCAACATCCTTTTTCTCCGCGTGCGTTTCTCTCTTTTTAAGATGCTTCTCTTTCTTCTCAACCTTTCTGATTGTAGTTATTTTCGTGTCTTCAGAAACCCTCACACCAATGTTGTAGCCACTTCTCAACTTGATGACAACGACATCAGGATCGCTAAACTCATGGTGAGGCATGAGGATTCCCTCAAAAACTCTATTATCAGTCTCGATGACGACATGATCGCCTTCCTCGGCTCCGCTTTTTCTGAGGATATTGAATGCTAGGTTTGAGTAACTCATCAATCTCCCCGACGATAAAAACGCATCCATCTTTAACTATTTTGGCAGAATTAATAGAAACCATCAAAATTAAGAAGAAATCAAAAATAAAAAGAAAAAAGGAATGGGTTTCTAATTACTTCTTCGTGCTCACGATGATAAGCGCCACAGCGACGAGGAGTGCCGCAATCAGCGTGAATGTAATCGCAAAGGATGGATTCCATGCGACAGGTTTCTCAACAGGTACCTCGACGATGACATCAGTCGCCTTATCAAGCGTGACATTCTTCTCGACGTATCCCTGCTCGAACGAAGCATTGACCGTGTAAGCCTTTGCCGCGCTCTGACCAGCACTTGTCTGTATCCAACCGATTGCATAGACGCTGAAGAGACCGTTATCATCGGTTGCTCCTTCGCCTACTGGGCTGCCCTCCTCATCGTATACGACGACCCAGACACCACTCACTGGCAAGCCATCCTGATCAAGAGCCCTTACTGTTAGCTTGTAGTAGACAGTCAGAACTGATGTATCTAGGACCTTCGCCTTCTCGAATGTGACTTCGATCGCAGACGCAATCGATTCACCAGTGAGATAGATGTCAAAGTCGCCCGCGTCGAACACAACATTCCTCAGGTCTGCGTTTGAAGACTCAAGGAAGATTGCATCGTCAAGCACGCTGATCATGCCGCCATTAACCGTGACAGTGGATTTCGCTGCATAGATACCATCGTATACAATGATTGGCAACGACACATTCCAGAGAGTTCCATAGTCATCATAGTAAGGTAGGACAAGCGTCGTCATGTTAATAGTATCACTGACTGTTAGTGTCGATTGAGTCACATAAATCGCGTATTTGAGCATGCCGTAAACGTTATCGCTCAACGAAACAGTCGAATTGACTGCATATACACCGATATGATTCATCTGGGCTTCTGCGATCATTTCTGGAGTGAGGAGCCATTCTCCGAATAGCGGGACAGAACCCCCTCCGATGAGAGCTGGTGCGTATTTGGACATAATGTCTACAATTACTGAATAACCGATCTGGTTGTCTTCGACCGTTACCGTGCTGTCCTTGATGTAGATCTCAACGGGGTTGAACAGCAGGATATTGTCATGTATTGAACCGCTCGCCCCAATCACATAGATACCGACGCCCCAGTTGGCGACGATCACATTGTCAACGACATTGGCAAGGCTCGAATCGATCGCGTAGATACCGCGGTTGTTCATCGCGATCAGACAGTCCATGATCGTCGGAGCCGCATCTGCTCCTTCGATGAAGATGCCATCCATGCCATTGTAAATGATCGTTGTTGCCGAGATTCTTGGCGAGCAGTTGTCTACGTGGATACCGTTTCTCCAGTTTTCATACACTACGCTTGTTCTGATATCCGCATTTGATGTTGGTCCAAGGTAAATCTCAGCGGCACCGCTCACCTCGCTTGATTCCATATCAAGTGTCCCGTAGACCTCGAAGCTGTAGTAATAACCATCCTGGAGTATTCCCGGTCCTGGCCACCCGCTGTAGGAACTGATGCCTGAGGCAACGACGACCAGCGTTCCCCCTTCCTCGACGATGATCTGCGGAATGCCGTCCATCCAGTCTTCGCCAAGCATGAAGTACCACACATTGTCGAGGGTGAGCATACCGCCATCGACGACAGTCAGATCGCCGTAGAGAGTGATTGCGTTGTTTCTGACTTCAGAGACATCGTCAACAATCCATTCGACTACGCCGTAGGCGTAGATTCCATCGTAAGTGTTGTCCTGATAGATACCATTGTAGATCGTCACTGGCCCCGAATACTCGATGTAGAGACCGTACAGTAGGTTTTCGCGGATTGTATTGTTACCGATAACGACCGAGTAACAATCATAGAGCTCAAGACCGCTCCCGCCGTTCTCTGACATGATGTTGCTTTCGATGACAAGCGATTCGCATTCATCGAAGTATGTGCCCTCATAGAGGTTGTTGCTGACGACATTGTTTGAGAATGTGATCTCATAAGAATAGTAGATCACAACACCGACTGCGTTGCCTGTTATTGTATTGCCAGTAATGGTCGCATTATACGAATCATAGATGTATAGTCCGAATGTATCATAGCCTTCGAGTCCATTATTCGTCAACGTATTGTTCGAGATGACAAGATCGTCCGAATAGTATACGTAGATTCCGTCACCGCAGCCATCAACCCTGTTGTCCGAAATGTTCATCTGGAAACACTCGTCGAGGTAAATGCCCTGCGCATATACGCCGCCACGGATTTCATTCTCTGATACTACTCCGGTGGAGTCGTATAGATATATACCCTCGTCTCCTGGATTCGATATCACATTGTTCGTCACTGTCACGATGCAATCGTCAACATCTATACCCACATCAGCGTTCTCTATGACATTTCCATCGGCAACGACACTAATGAGACCCCATGGCCATGAATAGGCGTAAATTCCTTCGGTCTGTCCCCAACCCGTATCCGGGCTGAATGAAATCTCATTTGAATTGATCTCCACAGTAATGTTCGAGTTGATGTAACGCTCGACGTCCCAGTTGGACCATGCGGATGCGTATAATGAAATAGCTGTGGCCTCAGACCACTCCGTGACTTCAGAATATATCAGATTGTCATTGATACTCGTTGCAACTGTCGCATTCACAGTTGCGTTTGTTTCGAATGTACTTTGCGAGTACTGATAAGCATCAAGGTACCAGTCGAGATAAACACCGTAATTGAGATATCCAGAGATCACGTTACTTGATATTTCTTGCGATGTCTGGTAATTGGCAGACGATGTGCCGCAATATGAGTCAACATAAGAATCGATGTAGATTCCATCAGATATCGGGCCGGTGATTTCATTTTCACTGATCACGACATCAGAAATCAACGTTGCGGAAGGTGATGAAGCGAATTGGCTGTAGTAAGTATACGCTTGTACATAATCGTAAATTTCTATACCTTCCATGTAAACAAAGTCAGAATCCTCAGTCACATTTATCAGATTGTTTGTGATCGTACTTGAAATTGATGAAACAGCAATGCTATCACCGTAATACGCGTAGACATCGACATCGTTCTCAATCCAGACCGCTGCACCGTACGACGCATAATCACCGACTTCTATCGTGTTGTCAGCGATCAAGATGGTTCCGTCCATATAGCTTGACGCATGAGAGAATAGGCTCATCCAATCGTATGCGTAAGACTCAGTATAAACTCCCATACCGTAGAGACCGTCCCACCATTCCATTGGATATGTTCCCTTGTTTCTCGTGATGCTGACGTAAAAGGTAACCGATTGCATTGATGAGACTTCAGTCTCGTATGACGATGGGTAATAATAATCATATTGAGCGTAACTGTAGATCTCGATATCAATGAAATCGTAGAATGCGATAATCTCATTGTCCGATGCCGATATTGTCAAAGTCGCTACCTGGTTGCCGAAGTGGTTATATGTTCCCGCACCTACCCCGATGTAGATACCGTAGACTGAATTCTCGATCACGTTTCTCTCTGTCACTACATTCGCATCAAGCGATCCGTCACCGCGGCCGTATTGTAGGTCATTATCGATAGATACATAGATTCCGTCCCAGGCATATTCCCCGGCCCTGATTTCGTTGTCGTTTATCGCAATATCGATGGCTGAATAGAGACCAGTATCCGAATATCCATAGTAATAGACGTCTATTCCGTTAAAGCCACTCTGCTCGTAGACCAGATTACTATTTATGGAAACGCTTGAATTGATGACAGCTGTTCCTCCATGTGTTTCGACATCATCTTCGACATCAATACCATTGCCATATCTTATCGCCGAGTCGATCGAGTTCTCTACAATCTCGGTGACAAAGTTGGCGGACATATTCACGCCATCGCTGTACAGATAATGTCTCACCTGGATAAACGATTCCCACATTTCCTGGAACATCGGTTTTCCGGAGAAGCTGTTATTAATGATCATATCTGCAATAGAGACATTCCACACCGAATCAGCTGACCCTATCATCGCGCCAATCATCATGCCACCGCTGTTGGTTCCGATGTTCCCAGAGATTGTTCTTGTAGCGCTGAACTCGACCATTTCGTTGAAACCATCATCGTCTTCAACCAAAGTTACCACAGCAATAGCCCAGCCAACCTCGTCGAACGCGTTCGATGTAATCTCGACGATATCTTCCCCTCCCCAGTACGGGGACGATAGGAAGCCGACTGCGATGTTACCAATGTGAGAGAATTTCGAGTCGGTGACCGTCGCATACATCGTACCGTTGAATGTGAGAGCACCTACGGCAACGCCATATTCAGCCATTCCCAGAATGTACTCCGCCGTCAGATTGTTCGCATCTACCGTAACATCTCCGTTTTCACACATGAAGAGGAAACCAGCGCCTGCATAATGGCTGATCGTGCTGTCGAGTATCGACGCCTTGACCCCACCGTTCGACAGAACAACGACACCGTACACTCCGAACGATTCTCGGGTGAGATAAATACTCCTGTAATCCGCATTGTACACGTTCGGAACCCAGATTTCGTTGAGGGTAATCGCGGTGTACCAAACACCCATCGCGCTGATACCATAATCATATGAGCGATCATCTGAGTTCAACGCATCCATGTTCGCATAGTTAAACTGTATGTCACCGTTTGAATAGAGGATTGCCTCAAAGACATTTGTAGCCCCCCATGGATCGGAGCTTCTAGTTACATACCACTGAACAATAATTTTCTCGTCATTTACAATTTTGTAGCTCACATACGGCCAGTATACAACACTAAAGAAGTCCTGACATGGTATGATCAAATTGGCTGATGCTGACTCCAGATCGATCGGGAAAGAGATCGAAACTGGCGAACCTACATAAATGAACCCATACGGATGGATTGCAATGTTCGTGTAAGTTCCATCGCCAAACGGGAATTCAAACGGTAGCGTAACATACAGTAGCGAACCAGTCGTGTATCCATCAGGATTGATGATGTCGTACTCGTAATCGATTTCCGTTGGATAATACCACGAGAGTTGGTTTGCTTCTTCACCATTCATGTAGCTGTTTTCGACAGTGACGGTTGCTAATCCATCGGCGTCGACAAGCATTGACATAAATCCGTTGGCCATAAGGCTAGAATCAGTGATCGCAACAGATACATTACCACCCGCTTCTAGATCAAGGCCCACAGCTCCGCCAATAATTGAGGTTTCTTGAATCACTGCATTCACGTCGGCATCATTTGATTTCACAAATACGCCTACCGCCCATTCTGTGTTGTTGACAAAGACAGAAGTTAGACTCACGTCGAAATTACCAGTAGCTGAGTTTACAATCAGTCCGTAATCCCAGCTTCCCAGAATTGATACACCTGACAGCTCAACGACAGCATCGCCATCGATGGAATAAACCGCAACACCAACACCATTTTCAGAAAACTCAGAATCCTCAATCACAAAAACAGCGCCAGTTGATCCCTCCACCTGGAGACCGGCTTTCCCGCTTGCTGATATATTAGATTCGCTTACCTGAACGTCAACAGCTCCAACCGCGGAATAGATGAGTACGCCATTCAATTCGCACGCACTCACAATGACTGAATCCAAGGTAGCTCCGACGTCTCCACCAGTCGAATACAAGATGATTCCTGAATTTGCTACAGATCCCGTCACTGTTGTACCAGCAATTACCGCATCGATCCAGCCGGTCGATTGAACAACAATTCCAGGCCCATATGTGTCGTTAACAATGCAATCTGTTAGAGACACCGTCGCATTTCCGTTGTTTGCCAAGAGCATTATTCCCATTTCTTCATATGTGTGATTGATTTCAACTCCTGACAACTCAGCATCGATATCTCCACTTGATGACCACCAGATTCCAGCCCTGTAACTATACTGAATAAGCGTGTCAGAGATTGCAACGTTTGCGTCTTCAACGTAGACACCGTAATATGCCAGTTCAATGATCACATTGCTAAAAACAGCTGTCCCGGTATCATCGATTACGATTCCCCACCAATACAAAGTGTCGTTCGTTGTAAAAAGAATCGGTTCGTCGGATGTCCCAATCGCTACCAGTCCCCCCTTGATTTCTAGAACATTCCCAGGATCTGCCATAACTGTCACATTCGGTTCTATAGTCAGTGTAGCTCCCGGGAGAACCGAAATCGATGCGTTCAGAATATAGGGGCTACCATCCTCTGTCCATGTTGTGTCAGTGGAAATGTCTTCGTAAACGTAGGTAGGTCCCGCTGCACTTGCATCACCAGTGTTGATGATGAGGAACAGTGCAAAAAGTAATACCAGTGCACCGAGATACACCAACGTCCGCTTTCCAAAAGCGTGACCCAATGAGGGCTCACGCTTATTCTCATTGTCCGAATTCATAAATACACCCCAAAGATTGTTCAAATCCTTCCTCCCTGTTTGAAAGGACTTATATCTAGTATTGGAGTCTCTTTATTTAAAGGTTGTCGGTTTTTCTTTTGTGATAATGATTGTCTGGAATTGGCACCTGAGAGAAAAAATCAATAAAAGAAAAAAAATGCTTTCCGCAGCCTCAGTTTTGGTAGGGTGGAATAAAACCCAGAATCTACATGGCGTTTTGCCACGCGGTTGAGAAATTTAACACACATGAAAATTATATGATAGCCGACACCATATCACGAATCAATGGTCGAAATGCCTTTTCATTTTTGTCAAAGTTTGAATTTATCTTTACTAATCTACTCAATGCGGCTTCAAAGAACATATTAATTCCTTATCAGATCGACCAAACGATATATCCTGAATCATTATTGTGAGTTTTTCAATCTGACGCTCGAACAATTAATAATTGACCAACTATCATCGAGATTCTAACGAATTTTTCAAGTAATGAATTTTATTCGCACCTACAGTCTCTTCAGTCAATTTTTTCTAAGTATTTGAATTTAAATCATCAGCATTAAAGAAAAATTCGCGTTGCTCGATCTATCAACAACAAGTTTTCTATCTTCAATTTCGATATCGGCATGTGCACAAGATAACTGAGATATCGATGGAAATTGATGTGCTCGCCGAGAACAGAAGAATTGCCGATGAAAATCACGAGCTCCTCAAGAAAAATGGCATCAAATCAATCGACGTGATGGGGTCGATTGGCTCAGGGAAAACAGCGCTGATCGAGAGAATCGCTTCAGAAATGATCAAGAAAGGGAAGCGCCCTGCCGCGATTGCTGGCGATGTTGCTGGCCAAGATGATTACAATCGTTTTCGATCGCTCGGTATCCCAGCGATCAATATCAACACAGGCAAAGAATGCCATCTCGATGCACATTTGATCAGCCATGCACTCGAGAAGTTGGATCTCGAATCGATTGACTTTCTATTTATCGAAAATGTCGGCAATCTTGTCTGCCCAGCGGATTTTCCCCTTGGGACTGATAAGAGACTTGTCGTCATTTCCGTGACGGAAGGGGATGATATGGTGAGGAAACACCCTTCGATCTTCTCCGTTGCGGATGTGGCCGCACTCAATAAGATCGATCTCATTCCATATCTTGATGTGGATCCCAAAAAAATCACAAGCGATTACCAAAAGATTATGAAAAATAAGACCCTCCATCTGATCAGTGTCAAGACTGGAGTCGGGATACCAGCTCTCCTTAAAGATCTTGAAATCGATCTCTAACGGCTCACTCTTGCGAGTCGTCTGATTGCACTTTTTCTCTGACGAGTTGTCATAATCCAAAGCAGTTAGAACATATAATAACTCAAAGCAGTCGTAAATTCAGAATCACGGATATCGTCCGCAAGTCACTTTTATAAACGCTGAGACCTTTTTCATCACAGGGATTGCGATGAAAGTCTTAACAGTGGGAGGGGGAGGAAGAGAGCATGCAATCGTGCGAGCGCTCGTCGATGGCGGCGCTGAGGTTTACGCCGCGATGAGCAACAGAAATCCAGGTATCGCAAGAATCTGTAAGGAATTCAGACTGATCAAGGAGATTGATTTTGAAACTATCACGGAGTTTGCCGTCGACGCAGGAGCCGAGATGGCAGTCATCGGACCTGAAGCGCCGCTCGATGTTGGCCTCGTTGATGCGCTTTCGAGACAAGGAATTGGCTGCGTAGGACCAAATAAGGCCGCTGCGAGGATCGAGACTTCAAAGCGGTTCATGAGAACTCTTATGAAGAAATATGATATTCCTGGCAATGTCTATTACGAAACCTTCAATGATTTTGAAGATGCAAAGAGATTTGTCGCCAATTGCGATAAACAGCTTGCCGTCAAGCCTGTTGGATTAACGGGCGGAAAGGGTGTGAAAATTGAGGGAGAACACTTAAAGGATAAGAACGAAGTGGTTGATTACATCAAAGAGATTTTCGAAAAAAGGATTGGAGGGATTGGCGTTGTCCTTGAGGAGCGATTGGAAGGTGAGGAGTTCACGCTTCAATCATTTGTTGATGGGCGCACGGTTGTGCCAATGCCGCTAGTTCAGGATCACAAGAGGGCGTACGAAGGAGATACGGGACCGAACACAGGAGGTATGGGTTCGTACTCAATGGAGGATCATCGCCTTCCATTCATGACGGGGGAGGATTTCGACAAAGCGATGGAAATCATGAGAAAAACCGTCAGTGCGATGAGAGATGAAGGGTGTCCTTACGTGGGATTTCTCTACGGCCAATTCATGCTCACAGCCGACGGCCCAAAGATTATCGAATTCAATGCGCGCCTCGGGGATCCAGAAGCGATGAACGTTCTCCCCCTGCTCAAAAACAATTTTGTTGATATCTGTGCTGCAATTGTCGACCGCAACCTATCACAATCGAAGGTTGCCTTTGATCATAAAGCGACGGTGTGCAAATATGTTGTACCAGAGGGTTACGGTACGAAACCGAAGAGTGGGCTGAAGATATCGGTCGATGAAGAAGCCGTGAAAAGGGAGGGGGCTCAATTATTCTACGCATCTGTCAACGAGGATAGTGGCATTATCACAACGACGACCTCGAGGGCAATTGCGGTTGTCGGCGTTGATGAAACTGTGGAAAAGGCAGAGGCACAATGCGAGCGTGGTTTGAAATACGTCTCTGGCGAAGCGATCTACGTGCGCCACGATATCGGAAAGAAAGAGCTCATTCAGAAAAGGATTGAACACATGAAAAAGTTACGCAATCAAACATAATCATATTTAAACGATGTCGTCTATTTCTGGATTATGAGAAATCTGGAAGAGATTGCCGATCGAATACAGTATAAGCTCGATGAAAAAGACACTGTAAGGGAAGTGGCGATTAAGTCATCAAGGGCGATCATCAGAATTTCGACAGGCATCGTCCATTCCATTCACAGGAGAGAAGATGTCAAGGAGGCGTTGGCCGAAGCAAAGGAAGAAGTTCACCGCCTGAGGAGCCTCCTCGAAGATCATCCTGATATCTGGAATTCTGGCCTAGTTGAGGATGCAATGGCCGAAATGGCCGAAGCATCGATACTTCTTGCGATTGTCAATAACGAAGAACTTCCAGATCCAGAAGAGCTGAATATCACATCCACGTCCTATCTTCTCGGTCTTGCCGATGTAATTGGTGAGCTGCGACGTTTCGCACTTGAAGCACTGAGAAAAGACAAGACAGATGAGGCGGTGAAGTATCTCGACATGATGGAGGATTTGTTTCTCGTTCTCATGCGCTTCGATTATCCGGATGCTATCGTCCCAATAAGGAGGAAACAGGATATCGCACGTTCGCTTCTCGAAAAGACGAGAGGAGAAATCGCCGTTGCGGTGAGTTCGAAACGTCTTCAGGAAAAATTGGAGGAATTTCGAAGACATCTAGATATCTCAGAAAGTTGACGAACAATGTTAAGATCTAGAAAAGTGCGGAAAGACGCGTTTGGAGGGATGTGGTTAACGACATTAATCACATCGATTTTAGAAATTCCTCTTTATCGCTTCTGCAATTTCCTCCTTCGGTACGACACCCACAATTTGATCGACGACTTCTCCGTCCTTGAAGAAAAGAAGCGTCGGAATTGCCATGATTCTGAATCGTCTCACGAGCTCAGGATTGTGATCGGTATTCATTTTGCCAAAGACTATCTTTCCCGAATATTCGGCTGCGAGTTTCTCGAAAATCGGAGCGAGCATTCTGCAGGGACCACACCACTCAGCCCAGCAATCAACGATGAGTTTAGAATTTTCCTTTCTGATTCGCTCAAAATTGTCATCTGTGATCTCAATGAGATTTCCACCCATGAATTCGCCCTATCATGAATCGCCTATATAAATCGTCCCAAACTTGCCATCATTTCGACGGACTTTCTCCTTCACGCGAGATCATTTCAGAATATGATGGGAATTCGATTTCAAATATCAATGGGAGATAATAAAAAATTCACGTCCAGAATCGAAGTTTACCGCTTCATCTTCCTTCTCTTCGGTCGCCGGTACACCACATAGATTAAAAATAGGGAAAGGAGGAGGACGCCAACGAGCAGCGCGTTGAGAGAGCCGTAATCGGTCTTTCCAACAAAAATTGTCGTTGTAAATGAGGTGTCACCGGTATCGAGCTTGACTAGAGTGTTTCCTGGGTCAATCGTCACCGTGATAACATGCTCCCCAGGTTTCATGTAGGGGTCGGTCCAGTTATAAACAATTGTCTTTGATGTCTTCGGATCGAGGTTGATCGTCGTTTCATAAATCTTCGATCCATCCGCGTAGATCGCAACAGGGATATTCTTCACTGACATGTTCCCATCATTCTTCACGGTCGCTGTGATGACAACGGGAACGAGCACCTTGATTGGGAAGTCTTTCGTCACCTTCTCGACGAGCGTGCCATTGGCAGAAACTGAACTGACATTGATACGGAGAATCATGTCCTGCACCGTTGGTGGCGCGGTCACATTGACTCTGAAAAGGCCAGTCGGCGATTTTCCATTGGTCGGAATAACCTTTGCCTCGGCTGGTGACGGGCCGATCAATTTCGCCGTGAAACTAAAATTTCCTCCAGGCTCCTCTCCAGGACCACCAATAACCCTGATCACATATTCCGATTTTTCGCTGGTGGCAATACAGCTCTTGCCATCGATGGAAACGTACATCGGGTCATACGCGGCAACACTAACACTCGCGAGTGGATAAACGAAAAGACAAAGAATCGCCATCGTGAATGCGATCACCATCAGCGCTTTCTTCGTCTGAATACCCCCCTGTGTATACCCATGAGGATGAAAATCACAAACGCCGCTAAGGCTGCGCCTGCAAGAGCGATTGTCTCAATGGGAATTGCTGCCGGTTCAAAATACACATTTTCCCCGCCAACGCTCACGCCGTCCGAAGGCAGAATAATCACAGGTAGCGGAGGTTTCACTGTCAGCAATGCATACGCATTTGAAGACTTCTGAGACGCCGCTGAGATAACGACCTCGATGTTCGGACTAGGATTCTCCCGTATTGGTGTAAGGAGGACGTCGAAATACTTGACTTTTCCAGCCTGCAAGGTGACTGTGAGATTCTTAACAGGATTTTCGTCACCAAGCCTCAGCTCTGCCTTCCAACCCAGTTCAGCGAGTGTAACTCGATTTGCAACAGCGATATCGATCGTGTCTTCATCGTTCCCGTTATTCTCAAGTTTTATGCTGTAAGAATACGGCGTCCCGTTGACTTGATAGGGTTTATCGAACTTGAGATTCAAACTGTAGTACGGAAGGATGATTGCGTCGATTGATACTGAATCCTGAATCGACGCGTTGTTGAGCGAGACCACAGTGATTTTAATCGGCGAATGTGAGACATAGACGCTCGCCGATGGTGTGATGCTTACCGTGACCAGCTGGGAATTCTGATAGCCGAAATCGACGCTTACTGTGCTCTGGGAAAACACAACATCCCAGTTCGTGGCCTGAGCTTCGAGCTTGAACGTATCCGGCACATTTCCCTTATTGACGATCCTCAGATTGTAAACCGCTGTCTGCCCAGACCTAAGCGTCGTCTTTTCGACCTCATTCCACTGCAGATCGACGCCCCTTTCAGGAATCTTTTCCATCGTGATCGCTCGGCTCACATCGGTAATCAAATTGATCGATGTATTCGCGTAATAACGAACAAAGACTCCCTTTTCTATTCCAGTAGAAGTGAATTTTACACTATATTCACCAGGAGGCAGGATGATTTCAAACGAGCCTGAAGATGAGGAGAATGCACTCAATTTCGCCCCATTCATTGATGTGATCTCGATCGTCGCATTGCCAGGCGCGTATTCCTTCAGGGTTTCACCCGCAAACCTGAATCCAGGAACAAGGGTGATGTTAAAGGTCTTGTTCGATTGCGGTGGCACATTGACAACACCGAGGAATACGCCCAGCCGTCCGACTTGCCTTGCGTAGACACTGTAATTACCAGGTGCAATCGATACTGCATATGCACCGATCCCAGATGTCGCTGATGCGCTCATTGCTGTGGAAGATGTCGGGATGAATTCAATTGTCGCGGCCACCAACGATCCGCTTGAATCGAAAATCGATCCGCTGAGAGTCACGTTATCATAGGTGCGATGTAGCACGATGCTAGAAATCGTTGAAGAAGGAACGACCAGTGATGTGTTTCCAGTATAACGTACATACCGCGTGTCTAGGCCGATTCTCGTCTTCGTGTGATAATCAACCTCTGCCGAATAATTCCCATACGGTAGTATAGTTTCGAAAATACCAGTAACATAAGAATCAATCCTGATTACCGCACCAGCATCATTTCTGATCTCAACTGGAACAACATAAGAGAAGGGTGAGCCCTCAAAATAGATCGCCCCCCTAACCGTTTTCGCGACAGATGTTGTTAGATTTAATGGTGAAACCGATGCATCGATGTGAATGAGATCGAAAAACGCGTAATCAGTAATTACCTGGTCGTTGAGCGCGTAAACACTATAGTCGCCCTCCACAAGGTAAAGATCAAATTTTTCAGAGGTCGTGATCGTTCTTTCCTCAGGTCCACTGAAGGTTATCTTTGTCGTACCAATCCTTTCAGGATAGAGCGAACCGTAGACCCTCACCCTCTTCACAAGATCGATTTGCAGCAGAGAGGGATCAGAACCGATGGGGACTTGTATTGATGAGGTAAATTGATATTTCGTCGCATTATTCATAGACGAAACATTCTGATCGACAATCACTTCGTAATTTCCTGGTGGAAGTGAAATCGAAAAAGTACCTGAGGATCCGCTATTCGCCGTGAAAACACTCCCATTGATAGATACAAATTTCACCGAAATGCCGGCGATTGGTGTCGACGCATAATACACGATACCTGTGATTGTGCGGTTGAGAGGCACAAGTTTCACATCCTGGGAAATCGATGATTCGATGAACGGATAACTCAAAACCTTGGACGCATAACCATCTTTGCTAATCGATAGCTCATATGAATAACCTGAAGGCACTACGAATGAAAAACCGCCGAGTGAATCGCTTGTCGCCTCGATTGTTCTGCCGTCGCGATCGTACAATCTCAATTTCGCACCTGAAATCTGTTCACCTGAGTCTATGATTGCGTTGTTGTTGGCATCATACCATGTCACACCTGAAATTGAAGCAGCGGAGGATAGTACCATGTTAACACGCTTCGAGGAATCGACGTACATGTCACCCCAGTATGCCGTTTCATTTCCTTTGATATAAATAAAGTAAGTACCCTGGGGAAGAATGATCCTTGCCGCACCAGTTGCATTTGTCACCGCTTTTATAGCTGCGCTGCTGGCTTTCGATTGCATCAAAATCTCGGCGTTACTGACGGGTCCCAACGAATCAGAGACATAGAGGTCAATGAAGTTGCCTGGTACCATCTTGATGTTATAATTGATGATAGAACCGGAGGAATTCAAGGCGGTAAGAGAGACGTAAGTTTCACCATTCTGGATTGACAAGCAGAAAACGGTATAATTGCCGGTGGGCAGCGTAACATCGTAAATTCCATTCGAATCACTTTTCGTCCAGAACTCGCTTGTTTCAGAGATGAATGCTATTGTCACATTACTCGCGACTGAACTTCCGATCATGACACGACCCGAGACTTTCAGCGAGCCATAAACCGTAAGATCCGTCGTCTTAGTTTCGCCATCCACGACGCTGACTTCATCTGGCACAATCGCATAAGAGAGGTCTTGTGTTTTTAGGAGATAATGACCAGAAGGCAACATTCCGACATGGTAGTACCCATTTGAATCTGTCGTCGTGGTAATCTCTTTTCCGCTGATGGTATCGATGATCTTTAGATTCAATCCCGAGGCCACGTTCCCATCGGCAAAAGTCGCTGTACCATTTAAGGAGGAGGGTTTTATTCCGATATCTTTCGTGATATTTCCCATCGGAAGCAGATTCACCTGGATGCGACCGAAGGAATGGTTGTCGAGCACAACATATATAGTCGAATTCATCGGCGGCAGTCCATAGAATCCATAGCCGCTAGCATTCGAGATCGTTTCGTATCGAAGGCCTTCACTCTCATTTTCAACGATCACCTTTGCCCCTTCGATAATCGTGTCAGTTCCAGAAGTATAAGTCCCGTCACCGTCAACATCCCAGTATACCTTACCTTTCACAGCACTGCCCTGGACGACCACATTTTTTGTTATATAATAATCCCATTTCCCGTCATTGTCCGCATCGATCTTCTTCCTCATCGCCTGATCGTAACTCACATTGAATGTGATCCTACTG
This sequence comes from Methanomassiliicoccales archaeon, assembly GCA_014361295.1. NCBI lineage: Archaea > Methanobacteriati > Thermoplasmatota > Thermoplasmata > Methanomassiliicoccales > Methanomassiliicoccales archaeon. The sequence goes on from JACIVX010000001.1 coordinate 1,152,143, forward strand.
AGTTCAGTTGCAATCTGCGTCCTGAGATCAAGATCTCCGTATGAGAACACAAGTGTTACCTCGCCAAACGGCACGATGACCTCGTAATGCCCATTCGCATCAGTCTTCACCGTCTGATGCGGAATCCCGTATTCATCAAGGACTGTGACCCAGAGTCCAGGATAAGGCAACCCGCTGTTGGTCGTTACCGTTCCTTCGACAATGGCGCCATCGTAGTACTGGAGAAAGACAACGCCCTGAAGCAGGGCACTCGCACTTGCATCCACCGTTCCCTGCATTTCACCACGGTCGATTTTTTCACGAAATTCGAGTGCCTCATCGTAGCTAATCGCACGCCATGCAGAGGAATGATTCTTGACCTGATCCGGGGGGAACGGGTTGTAATAAGCAGTCCTATAGACCATTCTGAAATGCGTCATGTTCCAGCCCTGCATGGGCGGATAGCTTGCTAGTGTACCAGTAAGGCCTGGTAATCCCTGGCTCGTCTCGCCTATGTCATATGGTCCATAACCCATGAAAGCGCGATAAAGCATGCTGTTGTAGAACATTTCCTTGTAAACAATCTGGTAACTCACGATCGTCATGTCAGAAGTTACATTCGCCAGATCGTGAATTCCGCCCTCGCTGTCGATCGCCTTGATTTCAAAGAAGTCGATCGGGGAATTAGAGACTGTATCGATTCTATAATCAGCCAATTTGGCTGGCGCGTAGAAAATGTTTGCGCTCAAAGCTGTAAAGGGGAAAAGCCTGCTATCAATAGCGAAATAAGAAATATCCACCCCTGTCATCTGGCGGAGCTCATTATAAATCTCAACAATATTCTCAAGACCGACCTTCGAAAGCTCCACGCTCGCAGCAGCATACTTGGCATTCGTCGGACTCAGATCGGCATCCCTGGGACCGTAAATTTCAGGATGATTCTTGACGACTTCTACGTACCTCTCTGGATTCGTCATGATATCCCGCAATTTCGTGTAATCGACGCCATGATCGACTAGCACCTGAGCGATCGTTTCGTTTTCAAGTCCCGTTTTCTCAAGAATTCTAATGACGAAAAGCGCGACGGCGACGGTCTCATTTTGAGACATGATGAAATTGCCAGCGAACTGGTAAGCGTTCTGGAAGTTATCAGCGACAGTTGGATGCTGTCCCGCCTGGATCGCCTCAAAACCGTAGTCCCACCATGAGAGGAATGCAGGTCTCGCAGAAACTGGGATGATATTCGAATCGATCGTCCTGAACCAGCTCCACGCCGCTGGCCAATATTGCGTCGGCAGTGGCATGCTGTATGTGAAAGCTCCGAAATACCAGTTCGATCCATTGACTACATCATAACTCGCAGGTTTGGCAAAACCTGGCATGACGTTATAGACTTGCTTGTCGTACTGCGCCTTTAGCTCGGAAGGGATCGCCGCGTCAGTCGCTCCCCAGGCATTTGGTAAGACGACGAGAAACGCAAGAAAGAATGCCGCAAACACATGCCTGACTTTAATCGCCCGTCGCAGGAGACCGAAAAGCCCCATTCTCGCGCCGGCGGAGAGAGCACGTGAAATGTCTGAGAACTTGACACTCTCAATGATCATCGCGACAACCCATCCGCTAGTGATCGCGAATGCAGGGCTCGCGTTAAACATGAATCTCGCCGCCGACACCGCCATGAACATCGAAACAGCAGTCCATATGACGATGAAAACGAAATATGCCGCGACATTCTTTTTAATCCTGATCGCGGCAATCACAACACCCGCAAAGGATAGCCAGAAAGTGACCGCGCCGAATGACAGTGCAAGGTCAGAGAAACTCGGTGCCTGCGCTTCGGAAATCGTCGAGTAGAGTTTGCTTTTGACGAAGTAACCCTGGCCCGATATGATCGCTTCAAAAATACTCGGTGCTAGAATGGACAAAATGAAAAGCGCGATCGCTGCAAGAATTGTGAAAGAGGGGAGAACGAGAGTCCATGGATAGTCCCTCGTCGCGACGAAAATCACACCAACGATGACCGCAGCAACAAAAAGATAAAAGGGAACATCGAACCAGACAGCCCAGTAATTCATCTGGTAATAGACTGGCGCCATTATTGCAAACGCCACAAGAAGCATGACGACAAGGGTGATCAAAACGCCCAACGAATCAGCATTCCGAAATCTATTGATCAAAATTTGCACGAGGAAATAAGCGAGAACGATGATGAGAAGGTATGCGTACCCGGTCCAGATCATGCCCACGGCGGCAAGAGAGATGCCAGCGAGTGCTGCGTATATTGTTGATACCCAGTTCAAACGGAAGTAACTGACAATTCCAGAACGAATCGATTTTAAACTCTTCCAGTTTTCGACCCACCGATCGCCTTCGATTGTTTTAAGGGAAGTCAGCAAGAAGTAGAATGAACAAACACCGAAGAACAGGACCATTGAGTCATGGTCCGCGAAAGAGAGGACGCTACGGGTAATATGACCAGGCATGATTGCGAAGAGGAAAGCCGCGATAATCCCCGCCTTCTTGCCGAAAGCCGACTGTCCGATCAGATAGACGGGGATAACCGTTAACGCACCCCATATCGCCGTTGAAAAAATGAGGGAATAGCCAACCGCATCCGCTACAGCGATACCAGTTAATGCAGAGATGAGCATTCCCGTCACAGCAATTGACCAATCGTAAAGCGGTGGACGCGGATTCCTCATTCCCATTGGATAATTGAGAAGGGGATCGTTAACGAGATGCGTACCTGTCGAGGTGACGTGATCAATTACTCTTTGGTGATAATACGAGTCGGAACCGCCTGACACAAGAAACCCGTTGTCGACGGAGAGAGAGTAGCCAAAGTAACTTCTCATGAAAAGAGCGATCAGAAAAATCATCGAAAGCACGACGACCGTTTGCCAGTTCCTTCCAAGCCACGAATCATCAAAACGAGCTCTCAAATTGCCCAGTGACTTGAACGGATTTCTTGAGACAAGGCTTGCTCCGCCTTCCTCTCGCCCTTCCATCTCAGAGTCTCCCCGACAAAATCGTGCGAAGTCGATAACACACCCAATATAAATAATTGTCCACAGCCATACTTGAATACATCATTATCTGGATACCTTCTCAGACACACGCGATCGATCGTTTTGTAGACGACTCGCGATTTCCTCGCAGATTGCCTTTGCGGCGTCCCTCGGATGCGAACTCTTGTAAATTGAACGACCGACAATGACATAATCCGCACCCATTGAAATCGCATCTCCTGCACTCCCGCCCTGTACGCCAACACCGGGTGCAAGGATGAGAAGATCACCCACAATCCTCCTTATCGCCTTAAGACGATCTAATCTCGTCGCAGGTGCTATCACACCAGAAGCGCCACATTCGACCGCGAGAGCTGCGAGCCGCTCAGCAACAGGCGCGGTAAATTCCTTTCCGCCAGGATGACTCATCTCAGTGACAACAAAAATGTCAGCAGATTCCCCTGCGGACTGAACTGCCTCGCAAACAGAGTCGTGACCTACGAATCCATGTACAATGATTCCTGAGGCACCGAGATCAACCGCTTTCTCAACAATCAATCTCACGGTATTCGGAATATCAGCGACCTTGAAATCGCAGATAACATCACATAATCCAGAAATCTCAGTGATGATTGAAGGAGAAGAATGAAGAACGAGAGGCCAATTGATCTTGATTGCATCAACAATGTCACTGAGTTCCTCAGCGATTTTCAGCGCTCTTTCCTTGTCGATTTCATCAAGAGCGAATATCAGTCTTGTGTTTTTCTTCATCATCTTCACCCGCAGATCGTTTTTCGAGCTGCTCAATTGAGAACACGCAGGATTTTCTCAGGAGGTACTCATACATTCCCATCGATTTAATTCCTTTCAGATCCTTTTACCTTTGATATCAAATATATCACCTCTAGAATTGGAAAGAATCTATATTCAGTTTGGCAGAATTATCGATAACTTCTGAATTTCAAAAATATCTGCGAACTATGACAATGAGAGCTCTTGTCAATGAGAGAAAGATTTAAAACTCAGACTGTCTGCGTCTTTCTGATGAAGTTAAGATCAATGGGAGCTGGTTCAAAGTACATAGGCGCGTTGCCAGAAGGTTGCAGAATTTGCAAGGAAGGCGCAAAGCTGGTTTTACTGATCACTGGGAAATGCAACACCTCATGCTATTACTGCCCTTTATCATTGAAAAAGAAAGGACGCGACGTCATCTATGCAAATGAGCTGAAGGTGAGAAAAAAGGAGGATGTCATCGAAGAAGCAAAACTGATCGATGCCCGCGGCACAGGCGTCACTGGCGGAGATCCATTACTCGTCCTCGAACGGACGCTCGAATTTATCACGATGCTGAAAGAAGAATTCGGTGGTGAACATCATATTCATCTTTACACCTCCACAATTGACCCAAGGGCATTCGATGCACTCGAGACCGCAGGTCTCGACGAATTACGCATCCATCCGCATTTATCGCTCTGGAATAAAATGGCGAAGACAGGAATTGAGGAGGCTATCGAATCGAGGAAAATGAAGATTGGACTCGAGATTCCAGCGTTACCTAACAAAAAGGATGAAATCATTTCGCTCGTGACTTACGCGGACAGTATCGGTATGGATTTCATAAATATCAATGAGCTCGAATTCTCTGAAACAAATTGGAAGAGACTCAAAATGAAGGGATTCGAAGTCAAAGACGATATTTCAAGTGCAGTTGCCGGAAGCGAAGAACTCGCGCTCGAGATACTCAGACTTGATCTTTCGATTCCGCGCCATTATTGTTCATCGAGCTTCAAGGACCGCGTTCAATTGAGAAATAGAATCATGCGAAGAGCGAAAAACATCGCACGGCCTAGCGATATTATAACGGGAGATGGGACATTGCTGAAGGGGATCGTTGAGGGCAAGGATCTGAAAAAAATCAGAGAGCTACTCCTTGAGGTCTTCGAAGTACCAGATGATCTTATTTTTGTTGATAGGGAGAAGAGAAGAATCGAGATCGCTCCGTGGATTCTTGAAGAGATCTCGACTTCACTGCCTTACGATTGCTATATCATTGAAGAATATCCGACGGCGGACAGGCTCGAGGTTGAAAGGGAGAAACTGCCATCTGAATCTAAGCTACGCTGATGCTCTGTATGTTGTGATGTCTGTTGACTATATCCCTAGCGATTTTTAGATTCTTCCCGTTCTTCCCGATCGCCCTTCCCTTAACCTTTGGATCGACCGTCACCGTCGCATGGATGATGTTTCCACGGTTTTCAATTTTGACGCTCTGTACATTATAATTGTAAAAAACGTTCCTGATAAATTCCTCGGGCTCATCAGAATACTCAATCACCTGAATGTTTTTACCAGTCGCATTCTTCATTCTGATAACATTCTCGCCACCCTTTCCGACTGCCTTATTTGCCTGCCCTGGATTGACGACAAAAACAAGCTTGTCCTCTGTTTCTAGACAATCCCTGACTCTCGTTTTTGTGATACTCTCGAAAAGTGAGATGTATCGGAGGGTCTCCTCAGTGAAAGTGATCTCTGGCATGACAATCACAACGAAAGAATGTTTGAAGCCCCTTTGTCAATAACGGCGAGTGCCGCGACTGAAAAGGGTTTCCCGCAGAGCGCACCCAGCTCGATGTTCGTGCCATCAAAGCGATAGACCTTGACGCCATGATTTCCAGATGTGAGGAACTCGCTCGGGCAGTTCTTCGCGATGATGACCAGCTTCGCTTCTCCTTTCTTGACCGCCTTTTCAGTTCTCTGCGTCCCAAACACCACCTTTCCGGTCGATGCTGCAGTTTTCAACGCTCTTCCCAAATCAATCATTTATTCGCCTCCCTGCGCACCGGCACATAAACAAGATTGACAGCTCCTGTGCCAAGAGTAACTGGTTGCCCAACTATAATATTTTCTGCTACACCGTCTAAATGGTCAACTTCTCCCGTAATAGCGGCGTGTAGCAAATGCGTCGCGGTAATCTCAAAGGCTGCTCTTGCAAGAACGCTAGACTTCCTGCCGGAGATACCATGTCTGCCAATCGCCTTCACATCACCGTCGTGAGTCATCAGGTCCGCCACGAGCATGATATGCCTGATATCGACGGTCAGACCTTGTTCTTCTAATGTGCGCGAGGCTTCGTTGATAATCGCGTTCCTTGCTGCCTCTATTCCTAGCACTTCATATATCTCCTGAATGCAGTTCGTTGTCGTCCTGGTTCGATCGACGCCTTCAATCTTAAGCACTTCCTGCAAGTTTGATCCTTCAGTATAAATCACATATTCATCTCCGCTCTTTCGTAGGATCGCGCGTTTGATGTTATCGATTCCTTTTATCTTGCACTCCTTAACCGTATCGACGATGTTCTGTAATTTCTTGAAAGAAGGTTCATCGGATGTGATCACAATCTTACCATCGACAATCTCCACAAGACCCTTGAGCGCACGGAGTTTCGAGAGCTGCGCATAGACATCATCGAGAGTGATCTCCTTCTGCACCATTTTCCTCTCATCAGGATGGACGATTACTTTCATGTTGATGATGTCCGTCTCGATGTCAGCAATGTCGAGAAGAACGGTCGCTTCGATTTCCGTTGCGATTTTCCTAACGCGCTCGACGTCGTTCCTGATTTTCGGATCGACGTGAATCTCCATCATCGGTGTGCTTGGAATTCTCCTCGCGTCGACGATTTCGATGAGTCTCGGTAGACCCAGGGTGACGTTAATCTCGGCGACACCTGCATAGTGAAAAGTACGCATCGTCATCTGCGTACCTGGCTCCCCAATGCTCTGCGCGGCAACGATTCCCGCAGATTCATGCGGATCCATCAGATGCTGCTCATATTTTTCATGAGCTCTTTGAAGAATTTTCCTCAGTGTCGCATCGGGCACGTCGATTCCCTCTAGCCGCTCAGAGATATCGATGATAACACGCAATGGAACGTCGATATCCATTTCTTCCGCAAGTTTGAGCATCTTCGATTGGAGTTCCGTCAGAGGCTTCGACTTAATAGGTATGTAGACTTCCATTCTGCTTTCCTTGACCTCTTGGGGCTTTTCCTCCTTTTTCTCCACCTTCTCGGGAATCTTTTTCGCTAGCTTCCGAACAGGCTTGCCCCCAACCTTGGCGAGAATGTCCGCTGCCTCGTCCTCAGTGAAGCCGAGCGATGTAATTTCCTTCGCGCTTGCTGATGCAATTTCGTTGATCGACTTGAACTTCGATACGAGCTTTGAAATCGCGTCCTCGCTGAGCCCTCTCCGTTTGAGTGCGTTGACCGTGTCTTTCAGCGCCACTTACTCCTCACCTCCGGCCTCAAACTCCGGCTCCTCATACTCTTCTTCTTCCTCGACTTCCATTAGATCCTTCTCGATCGTTGCATATCCGCCGACCTTCTTCTCCTCGATCTTTGCCAGCAGCTCAGCTTCATCTCCAAGCACCTCGATCAGCAGATCATCGACATCGACTGGGCTGCCTTGCACGCTTCTTGAAGGATCGATGCCGTCCTCACCATATTTGAACTGGATGATCATGTCCGCGGTATTCCTCACGGTGCCATCCTGTTTTAACTTTAGATCCTCAAGCGCGTTGATGAGACGACGCTGCATATAACCCGATCTTGATGTACGAACAGCCGTGTCGACGAGACCTTCACGACCGCCCATGCTGTGGAAAAAGAATTCGGTTGGCGTCAGACCGCTCTTATAGGAATTAACAACGAATCCCTTTGCTCTCGCACCGAGATCACCTTTCTTGAAGTGCGGCAACGTCCTATTCCAGTATCCTCTCGAAAGCCTTTCTCCTCTGACCGCCTGCTGACCGATACAACCAGCCATCTGGCTCAGGTTGAGCATCGAACCTCGTGCTCCAGATCGTGCCATGATCACAGCGGAGTTCTCGAGACCGAGATGCCTTGACGCAATCTGCCCTGCCTCGTCCCTCGCCCTTCCTAGGACCTTCATGACTTCAACTTCAAGAGTTTCTTCGAGAGACCGTCCTGGAAGCTGTTCGAGAATACCCTCACGATACGCGGCGACGAGTTCATCGACCTTCTTCGCCGCGTCCTGAAGCACTTCCTCGATCTGTCTCTTCGCTTCCTCAGGGATATCCTCATCATCAATTCCCGTCGTGAATCCACGCACCATGATTGCGCCGATCGCAAGTCGCGTCAGATTGTCGATAAACGTACGTGCGATATCTGAACCGTAATCCCTGGCGATCTTGTCGATGATTTTACCCTTGAAAGCGCCGATCGCTTTCTCATCGATTGTACCGCACAAGAGCGTTCCATTTCTGATTTTCACATAGGCATCGAGATCGCATTTCTCTTTGAGACATTCGGGACATTTCCTGCAGATCGATGCCCTAAACGTCATCCTGAGATCATCTGGCAGTATCAGTGAAAACAGTTGCTTTCCCGTCCAGTACTTCATGCCGTTTTCAATAATAGGTTCTGGCAAAGGTTTATGATCAACTTTTGAAAGGATGAAGAGTGTTTCGCTCAGTGTGAACTTCGAATCCTTATGGGTGAGCAGGAAGCTACCAGTGATGTGATCGTGGATTGCGCCAATAATGGGGCCTCCAAATCTCGGCGAGAGAATGTGTTCCTGAACTTTCATGAGGATGAGGGCTTCTGCTCTCGCTTCATCACTCTGCAAAACGTGGAGGTTCATCTCATCCCCGTCGAAATCCGCGTTGTACGGCGGACAGACACAGAGATTGAGCCGGAATGTCTTCCATGGCATGACCTTGACCGTGTGCGCCATCATCGACATTCTGTGAAGCGAAGGCTGTCTGTTGAATAGGACGATATCGCCATCAACGAGATGCCTTTCCACAACAAATCCGATATCGAGAGTTTCGGCGACACTCTCCGCATTTTTCTCCGTGACCCTAATTCTCCTGCCATCGGGCCGAATCACGTAGTTAACACCGGGCAAATATTTCGGACCTGGTGGATTCGGTCCTCGCTTGACCATTTCCCTTAAGGTTTCGATGTTGTACTTTGTCACATAAACGGGGACAGTCAGTTCCCTTGCAGCTTCGACGGGAACGCCAACTTCATTGATCGAGAGAGAAGGATCTGGTGAAATGACGGTACGTGCGGAAAAATTGACCCTCTTTCCTGAGAGGTTCGACCTGAACCTCCCCTCCTTCCCCTTAAGTCGCTGAACGAGGGTCTTCAACGGCCTTCCTGAACGGTGCCTTGCTGGTGGAATTCCTGAAGTTTGATTATCGAAATAAGTCGTCACATGATACTGCAAAAGCTCCCAGAGGTCCTCGACGATGAGTTGTGGTGCCCCGGCATCCCTGTTTTCTCTCAGACGCTGATTGATTCTCAATACATCAACGAGCTTGTGCGTCAAATCGTCCTCTGAGCGGTCACCGGATTCAAGCGTGATTGACGGCCTCACGGTAACAGGGGGAACAGGGAGGGCAGTGAGAACCATCCATTCAGGTCTGCATGCTTTGGGATCGATGCCCAACGGTATTAAATCTTCATCTGGGATCCTTTCGAGACGTTCCCGAACTTCTTTCGGCGTGAGCTTATGTCCGTTTTCCCTAAAAGTCGTTGGCTTGTCAAGTGTAATTTTCAGTTGCTCGGCGCCACAGTGCGGACAAACAGGTCGTGAGGCCGCATCTTTGGCTGTCTCCTTTGAGACCATGCGAACCTCAATCGCATCGCCACCTAGCGTTTCGAGCGACTCCATCGCCTCCTTGTATTCCCTAGCTTGATCCTCCGTCAAAAGAAGGCGCCCACATGACCTGCAGGTCGATTGCAACAGCTTCTTGATTTCCTTGACAAAACCAACATGAATCACTGGCATCGCAAGGTCGATGTGACCGAAGTGTCCTGGGCACTCGTCGGCCTTATGCCCGCAGGTCTTACAGCGCAGACCTGGCTCGATGACGCCCAGATGGGGATCCATCAAGCCCATTTCAATGGGAAATCCGTCATCGTCGTAGGTGTCGGCCGTGATGATTTTCGTAGCTGACATCCGCCGGATCTCATCCGGCGACAACACGGCAAACTTGATTGCCCCTATTCTCTTGGAGACGCCTCGCATCATCTTAAGTCCTCCAGTTGAAGTCGCATTACAACGCCCAACGAAAGAAGCTCATCGAGCAGCAATTTGAAAGCATATGATGTCTGGACAAGACTGATATTTGTGTTATTACCGCATACAGGACATCTCAGCACACCGCGTCTATCCATGATTGCGATGTGTCCACAATTCGGATTCCCACAAACATACTGGAACGTACCGTCGGATTCATCAAGCAATCGATCCTTGATCACCATGGCGGCGCCATGACCTATCAGACAGTCCCTTTCCATTTCACCAAATCTGAGACCGCCCTGTCTTGAGCGACCCTCCGTTGGCTGTCGTGTCAAAATTTGAACTGGCCCGCGACTGCGAACATGGAGCTTCCCGGAGACCATGTGGTGCAGTTTCTGATAATAGATCACGCCGATGAAAATGTCCGCACCGATCTTCCGACCAGACATACCGTCGTACATGACTTCCTTTCCGGTGTGCTTGAATCCACATCTCACGAGCGCTTCACGCAACGATTGCTCTTTCTCCCCACTGAAAGGCGTGCCATCGATCATCCGGCACTCCATTGCGCCGACTTTGCCACCGATCATCTCGAGGACGTGGGCAACGGTCATTCTTGATGGAATCGCATGTGGATTGATGATCAGATCGGGGACGACGCCATCCGATGTGAATGGCATGTCCTCCTGCGGCACGATGAGCCCGACAACACCTTTTTGACCATGACGAGATGCGAACTTATCGCCGAGTTCTGGGATCCTCTCATCCCTGACCTTGACCTTGACAAGACGACTTCCATTTTCCGATTCTGTCAGCATGACGCTGTCAACCCATCCACTCTCACCGGGTCTGACGGTGATCGATGTCTCCCGCCGTTTCTGAGGCGTAAGAAAGTCCGTTTCCTCTTCAAGGAATCGCGGTGGCGATGTCTTACCAATCAGCACATCGCCGCCGTTAACCGGAGTCTCCGGACTGATCAGCCCGTCTTCGCCGAGATTGCTGTAGGCAAGATCAGCCCTCGCCCCCCTCACATCTGGACCCGGAATTTCAAAGTGATCTTCCTGCCCACCAGGATATCTGCGTTCCTCGGCCCTGTAGGTTCTCATGAAAGTCGAGCGACCGAGCCCTCTTTCAATGCTTGCCTTGTTGAGAATCAATGCATCTTCCATATTGTATCCGTGATAAGACAGAACTGCGACAACAAAGTTCTGACCCGCAGGTCTCTCGTTGAACGAAACGAAATCCATTGTCTTCGTCTGCACAATCGGTTTCTGCGGATAGTGCAGAAGGTGCCCTCTCGTGTCCGGTCTCTTACGATAGTTCGTTGTGCTGAGACCGAGGGATTGCTTCGCCATCCCCGCTCCCATTGTGATTCTCGGCGAAGAGTTGTGCTCGGCGTAAGGGACAAGCCCAGCGCACACCCCAAGAATGAGAATTGGGTCGATCTCCATGTGCGTGTGTTCTCTCGTCAGCGTTAGAGGTGTTTTCATCTCGCCGTTGCAGTGACGACAGCGGAGAAGCGCATAATTTTCCTCTGCACCAGGATTTAACCAAATGACATCGATCGGTGATAACGCCCTGCCGCAGCTGCTGCATCGCTCTGGCACTTTATAGGCCTCGACAGCGATGTAGGTGTCTTCTTCTTCCTCAGCATCCAACCATTCAATAACCCCTTCTCTTAGGAGGTCTGACCATCGGAGCCTGCCTTCTGCAATCTCATCAAGATGCTTCCTCGTTAGAACGGTTCTCCCGTTTTTAACGACAAGGAGGGGCCTTCTCAACCTGCCTTCATCGCAGTTGATGATGACTTCGTCCATTTCCTCATCATATCTGATGTTAATTTCGTGAGAAATGATCCCTGACCTTCGTCTATATCGGATCTCCGCGACGAGTTCCCTCGCGCGATCGTGAACCCCGACAAGATCGCCGTTCACGTATACCCGAGTACCCGTCTTCTTCTGACCTTTAACCTCTTTAACCCCGAGATCCCTCAGTATCCAGAGAACATTCTCTTCGGGAAATCCTTCCGAGACATCGATGATCAGCGCCGCATTCTTAACAAGCCCGCAATTCTGACCTTCCGGCGTTTCATTCGGGCAGAGTCTGCCCCATTGCGTCGGATGCAGATCTCTCGCCTCGAAATGAGGCTGGCTCCTTGTGAGAGAGGAGGTCACTCTCCTCAGATGACTGAGCGTGCTCATATTTGATGTTCGGTCAAGGAGTTGGCTTACGCCTGCTCTACCACCAACCCAATTGCCTGTCGCAAGGGCGTGGATAAGGCGATTTGTTAGCAGATCGGGTCTGATGGCGCTCGAGATTCTCAGATCCTTCTTTCTCGCGTAGCTTCTTTCGAGTTGGTACTTTAAATCCTTCATCAGGTTGGTAAAGGCAACCCTGAAAAGATCCTCCATCAGATCGCCAGAAAGTTTGAGACGCTTGTTTGCGTAATGATCCTTATCATCCTCCTTTCTCAAGCCAAGGGATAATTCAAGCACGCTTCTCGCGATCCGTCCGAGGAAAATCGCCTTTTTGAGTCGATCTTCTGGTGTGTCACCGAGGTGAGGGAGGAGAGAACGGTCGAGGATTGACTCCACCTTCTTCACACGGTATTCCTTCGCCTGCCCCGTCGCGAACTTCCTTTCGAGGTAAAGGATCGCATCTTCGGTTGTGAAGATACCATTCGGCGGATACAGTTTCTTGTCTTGGCATTCCTCGATATTAGCGTAGACTATGTTCGCCATTTCTGGGACACTCACAATTGCCTCGTAAATCTCTTCATCGCTTTCCATGCCAAGCGCTTTCATCAAAACGACAAGTGGTATCTGGCCAGAGGCAGCGGGTACGGTGACCATGAGCATTCCGTCTTTTTTCTTCTCAACGAGGGTTAGAGCCCGATAGCCCTCCCTCTGCGAGAAAACCTTGGCAACCTCGATCTTCGTGCCGTACCGCTCGTTGAATTCGACCATGACCCGGTTTGGCGCGAGATCCTCGAGAGAAATCAGAACTCTCTCGGTTCCTCCGATGATAAAGTATCCTCCAGGATCCATTGGATCTTCGCCCGCCTCGATCAGTTTCTTGATATACTCCTCCTCAGTGAGCTCCCTTTCCTCTTCCATATTTTCCTTATAAAGCGTGCATTTCTTCGATTTGACCATGATCGGGAGATCACCGATATGAACATGCTCTGGTTCCCTTTCAATTCCATCTTCAATGACAGTAAAGTCAACGTACACTGGCGCGATGTAATTTAAATTCCTCAGTCTCGCCTCCATGGGTGTCAGTATATGGGAGGCACCATTTGCCTCCCTAACAATCGGCAATTTCACGTGCACGGTTGGGCGAGCATGAGGGTCAATCATACCCGTCTTCTCATCTCTCTTTCTTCCGACTCTGATTTCAATGATCCTTCCATCGGTCTTGTCTGGATCGAGTCTAATCACACCCCTATCGATATCCTCGACTGAGACCCTCAAGTTGTCGACGATTTTCTGCATTCGGCTGTTTGGGTTGTCGATTGTCGAGAGAAAATCGTTAAAACTTGCGATATGGTGGTTGACGATACTCCGCTCTTTAAAATAAAGTTCTACAAGTTCCCGCAAAATCTCACCCTCTTATAACCATCCTGTATGCCACAAAAATTTCTGCAGTTGGACTCTTCCTCACGATTTTGATAATTCTGCCCTCCTCGATTGGGCCATAAATCTTTTCAAGAACCTTGACGCATGCATCGCTCTTTCTGATTTTTGGAAGTTGATCTCGTGTAATCCTCAACTCTTTCAAGACCTTCTCAGCCTCTTCTTCCGTGAGCAAATGGTGCTCAGGTACTAGCTCATGCTCTAAAACATTAAATTCGATAACATCAGACACAATTTCACCTCGCCGCTGGTCCCGGACCTATTTTTCCATTAAATGCTATCATTATAAAAATGCATCGACGCAACGACTTTTTACCAGGCTTCATCACCGTTGACATCTTCTCCCCTTCCAGGCGGGCCCGCGGGGATTTTCGAAGGCCTTGGGGATCCGAGGCCTTTTCGAACCCCGGGCCATCTGGTTAAAAGCCAGATGCTCTTTCTAGGGATGCTTAAAGTTTAAGAATCCAACCTAGCTGAGCTACGGGCCCTTGGCAAGCACACATAGGCATGTAGAGAGTCCCCAAACAACTATCATTATTTAAACTTTGTCTAAAAGGGATTTTTGAATCTCGCTACTCAACTTGAGATTAATGGTACCATCATGGAAAATAACATACGAGTAGATAGCGACTGATCAGCACTGAGTTTTTCAAAGGTATCTACTCGCAAAACACACTTCCAATCTCTATAAGATCGAGAGACCGTTTTCTTCAACACTGATCCTCGCTACAGATGATTTTGTAAAAAACAGGGTGGAGAAGGATTTATAAATAGGAGAAGCTTCATCTCGCACCGGCTGAGACCATGAAGCAAGAGAAGATCTGCAGTTCATGTGGAATCAGGCTTGTCGGAAAGGGAATCACTTATTTTAAATGCCCAATGTGTGGTGGGACAGAAATCGGGCGCTGCGCTAAATGCAGGGATCAGAGTGTGCCTTACACATGCCCCAAGTGCGGCTTTACGGGGCCATAGGTGATCATTATGGGTAAAGTTGCTGCAGTCTACAATTTGATGCCCGATGACATAAATATCCCAATGGAAGAGATTGCACACACAATTACCAAGGTCATTCCTGGCGGAGTGGAAGTGGCGAAGATTGAAGTGAAACCTGTGGCTTTTGGTCTCAAGATGCTCACAGCTACATTCGTGATGAATGATGCTGAAGGCATAGTCGATAAACTTGAGACCGCGCTTCATGAAATCAAAGGTATTCAAAGCGTTGAAGCTGTTTCTCTCACGCTGATCTGATCAAGACTTAAAGAGAAGATCCTTTTTTTCACTCCTATCTAATGATATTTTAATAGAGCCTCTCACAAGAAGTCAAAAACTGTGTTCTTGTTTCTATCATTTGTTATTAAATGGCTAACGCCGTACATCAAAGCTCAATATATTACTATATAATAATTTACGGCTATGGGCAATTTTGCAATTTGCAACGGTCAACTCATACGACTCTACTTGTTCTACAAATGGAAACTGCAATTATTATTCAATGATAAAACACTAAAAGTTAATGAAACTGATGAAACAAAAATGTAAACAAAAAGAGGATGAAAAAGAACATTCCATTTCTTTTCTTCACTCTGGCGGTGCAAGAATGCATCCTTCATTCATCAGCAACTTTGTCATATCTCTCGCACGACGAATGATCGACGAGGCCCTCTCATAAAGCTCGTTCCTGCTCATTTTGATCCTCGCAACCCCCTGTTCCATCGCTTTCATCCCGACTGCGACAGCCTCTCTCGGGAACACTTCCCAGTCATCCATTGTCGGTACGATGTACTCCTCTGTCAAACCCTTATCCTCAGCTGTTTTTGCAAGCTCCAACGCGGCGGCGATACACATTTCATCGGTGATCGTTCTTGCTCTAACATCAAGCGCACCTCTGAAAATACCAGGGAATCCAAGCGAATTGTTGATCTGATTCGGGAAATCTGATCGACCTGTTGCGACAATCCGGGCACCCGCTTCTTTGGCATCCCAGGGCCAAATCTCCGGAATTGGATTGGCCGTAGCAAAGACGATCGCATTGTCAGCCATCGATCTTACCATTTCCTTTGTAATGACACCTGGTCCAGGCCTCGAGGCCCCGATGACGATATCAGCGCCTTCCATCGCTTCTTTAATTCCACCGATCTTGCCCTCTGCATTTGACTTCAGCGCCATTTCCCACTTCTCAGGATATTTTCCTTCGAGATCCGTTCTACCAGGATGCAGAATGCCCTTACTATCGACCATGACGATATTCTTAATATTAACGCCCGCGGCAATCAAAACTCGTGCAATCGCGATGTTTGCGGCACCCGCACCGATCATGGCGACCTTTGCCTCATTCATTTTCTTACCAACAAGCTTCAGCGCGTTGATTGCCCCCGCCGTGACGATCGTGGCCGTTCCCTGTTGATCGTCGTGCCAAACTGGAATTTCAACTTCCTTCCGCAGGCGATCGAGAATCGTAAAACACTTAGGATGCGCGATGTCTTCAAGATTGATACCACCGAATGAAGGGACGATCCATTTGACAGCTTGAATGATTTCATCGGGGTCCTTAGTGTTCAAGCAGATCGGTACCGCGTCAACGCCTCCCAAATACTTGAAAAGGAGGGCTTTACCCTCCATCACCGGCAAACCTGCTTCTGGCCCAATATCGCCAAGGCCAAGTACTCTTGTACCATCGGTCACGACTGCTACCATGTTCCATTTATTCGTATGACTGTAAACATGCTCAGGATTTTTTTGGATGTCCTTGCACGGCTCTGCGACCCCAGGGGTGTACCAAATCGCAAAATCCTGGAAGTTGCGTATCGGGCACTTCGGGACAACTTCGATCTTTCCCTCGTAATAGGGGTGGTACTTCATTGCTAGTCTTGCTGGTTCATATGCTTTTTTCAATCTTTCTTCATCGGTTTTCTTCGCACCAGACATCATAACACCCATTTTTGTCTTGACTTCAATTCTACCCAGAGCGTGCCAGGAAACTCTTCCCGGCATGATAGGGCGTGACATATAAACCATCAGATAAATAATGATTGAGGTTTCACCTCTTTGTATTCGAAATAACAATATCGATTTTCGAAATCAATCAAAAAAATGAAATGAGTGTGAAATATGGCACGAAGAGATGAAACAATCGCACTTTCGCTAATCTTTATAATTCATGAATCACCAGCATGTTAAGACCATTAAGATTCATTCGATCGCGTTAAATTATCTATAATAATTCTCAATATCACGCCCGATTATGTTCATTCATATGAATCCTAACGTTCTCATCGTCGATGGCTTCGTTGATGAGCCTGCGTCGCTTGGGGTACCACCGTATGTCTCACCGCATATCAGGGCGATAGCAGGAGCTGTCGTGGACGCAGGAGCAACTCCTCATTACATGTCAATTAATGATTTAAGGAAACAAGTGAAACTACCAGATGCGCAGATCAGCGTTTTCTTCGGTGGTGTATCAGTTCCCGGCAAATATCTGAGAGCGATGCCAGCATCGCAGAATGAAATTATTCAGTTTTCGAAAATATTACCAGGTGTCAAAATTCTTGGCGGCCCTGCGACATTCGACGAGCAATACGAAGAAACGGGTCTTTTCGATCAGATCGCGAAAAAGGATGTAGCCGCGTGTGTTTACGATTTTCTCAGAACAGGTGAATTTTCCACCAGGTGGAGGACGATAGAAGAATGGAATCGCTGGCTGATCGAGGGAGCGCCCGTGGTCAAGAAACATCCAGATTATCCTCAACCGCTCATCGCTGAAATTGAAACATATAGGGGATGCATTCGATACCGATCGGGCGGATGTTCGTTCTGTATCGAGGCGCTCAAAGGCGCACCTTTATTTCGAGAGCCTGAGGATGTTATTAAAGAAATCAAGACATTGAGTCGCCTTGGCGTCAAAAACTTCAGACTCGGTGGCCAGACATGCTTCATCTCGTACAAAGCTGAGGGTTATGATGACAATCTCAAACTTAATCCGCAAGCGATTAAAACTCTTCTCTCAGGAATTGCCGACATCGGCATCGATGTCATCCACCTTGATAACGCGAATCCAGCGGTAATCGCTGAGCATCCAGAGGAAGCAAGAGTGATTCTTGAAACCATAGTGGATTATTGCACAAGTGGCAACGTTCTGGCACTCGGAATGGAGAGTGCAGATCCAATCGTCATCGAGAGGAATAATCTCAATGCCACGCCCGAACAGGTCTTTGACGCGATTAAATTGATCAATGATGTTGGAGCTGAAATTGGGGAGAACGGCCTGCCGAAGCTGCTTCCAGGTCTCAATTTCATTATTGGACTAGATGGCGAGAGCAAGAAAACACTTGAACACAATTTGGCCTTTCTCCGTTCCGTCCTGAAAGAAGGATTGCTGCTCAGGAGGATCAACGTGAGGCAGGTCATGCCGATCAGGAGAGAATTCAAGCCGGGAGTTACCCATACAGATTTTCTCAGATTCAAAGAAGCGGTGAGGAAAGAAATCGATAAACCAATGCTGCAGCGTGTCGCTCCAGCTGGAACTATACTACGAAGAGTATATTTGGAAATAAGGGAAGGAAATAAGACATTCGGCCGACAAATCGGAACTTATCCCTTGCTTGTCGGGTTTGATTATCCGCTTGAGCTAGGACGTTTCGTTGATGCAATGGTTGTTGGCTGGGGTTACAGGAGTATCACCGCAATCGAATTCCCGTTCCCAATCAACACGGCTTCACTTGCTGCAATGAGGTCTCTACCATCAATCGGCGAGAAGAGGGCTACTCGAATTCTGAAGAGAAGACCGTTCAGAACACTCCTAGAGCTGGCAAACGCACTCGACGATCCATCGCTTGCTGAAAAAATCGCTCCAATCATCACATTCGATGTCGCCGAAACCATGAATGAAAGTAAAGCGATTGTATCAAAAGGTCAGAATACGCGGAAAAAATGAAATAAAGAGAAGCGATTGAATCAATCGATATGGATCCACATCGCCTCGCAAAATTTCCGTTTCTCAGAGATGCGATTACGTATGTGAAAGAAAATGATGTGGATCTCGACGATGTTCTCCGAGAATACGTTTTCTCCGAGGCAAGAAGACGCGGTAAAAAGAGAGTCATGGATGCACTAGTCGAGGGAGAAATTGAGAATTATCCGATGTCAACAGAGGAAGAGTGTCTACTCGAAATACTCAGTTATCCCGTCGCTCGGATGATCGTATCCTGCATCAACGATAGTTTTCTAATCAAACGTTACGCGCTTGCTGAAGCGGTGACGATGAACAAGAGACTACTCTCAGAGAGTACCGAATCCGTCGCAGCTGTTGCGGACGAACTTGGGGTTAAAGTCGCGATCATCGATGAATCGCTCAGAATGTATTTTTCCGATTATCTGAGGTATACTTCAAAAATGCGTAGTGTTGATTGGAAACTCGTAAACATGGAAGTAGAGAACGGGTATGTTTATCTGAACAAGCATCGATTTGCGAGAGTACTTCAACAGGCGTTGCAAGAGAAGATTGAAAATGAATTGCCACTTGAAGTTTCTGATGAGATCCTACAGCGATTTTCCACCGATCTTGCAGAAATTCGAACGGCACTCGAGATGAGGGTAACAAAGTACAAGGTTGAAGACCTTGGAAGAATCAGCATCATCAAACTACCTCCGTGCATGAGAAAACTCGTCGGAATGGTGCAGGCGGGTGAGAATATCCCACACAGCGGCAGGTTCGCAGTAACCGCGTTTCTCCATGGAATAGGACTTTCTCAAGAAGAGATCCTTAGACTTTTTTCGAGTTCACCGGATTTCGATCAATCGAAGACTCGCTACCAGATCGAACACATCACCGGGGAAATTTCTGGTACGAGATATACCGCACCAGAATGTTCGACGATGAAAAGCTACGGACTCTGTTATGAGCCCGATTCACTCTGCAAGAAGATCAAGCACCCATTTACCTATTACCGAGCGAAAAGCAGAAAACGAAAAGAGATGAGTTCAGAGGAGAATCGATCAAAGTCGCCAATGAAGAAAAATAGAGCGGGAGATCGTCTGGACAATTGATGAAATATCCCCGGAATCGGTATCATCTGCACCTAATGATTGTAAATAAAAATCATAACTGAAATTTGATCAATGCAAAATCGCATTCAACCGCATCCAAGCTGCTCATTTAATCTTTTTCCAGATGACATAAGCCCTCTGCACCGCGGTAAGATTTCCAACGATCGCAAACCAGAGCATCACGAGTTCAAATATCGTGAATTGCAGTTTGTCAAATCCAATCGTTTCCGATCCTAAAAAGATCAGACCCCATTGGACAAGTGGCGCGAAGAACAATATAACAATTCTATCGGCCCTTCCAAGCAGTCCACTGTATAGTCTCCCCGCGCCGACGGCTTGCGCCTGAGTACCCATGTAACTGGTCAGGAGAACCCCGATGATAGCAAGAATCCCGATATACGGATTGCACCAGGGGCTCACCGCGATCAAGCCGATCATCAAAACATCAGCGTACCGATCGAGGACGTGATCGACAAAATCACCGCTCTTTGAAGCTCTTCCAGATAGACGTGCAACTTTTCCATCCAACGCATCGAAAAAACCGTTTAGAATAATGAGGATCGATGTCGCAATGAGCAAGGGATGAACCCAGTAGCTGAAGTATATGGAAATTCCTGCGGCAATAGCGAACAAAAACGCGGTCCAAGATAAAGTATTTGGATTAACGCGGCGAAACGCCTTTGCGAAAGGATCGAGAATGACTTCGGCATCATTCCTCAAGGATTCTAGAACCAGCTCAGTACCTCCTCACTCCAATCGATATTTCCGTATGCATACTTTTCTTTTTCTCCAGCCAGTATCTCCAAAATACAGACTGCGACCTCTTCAGGTGTTCTCGATGTTGTGTCGATCTCGTACACCTCGTTTGATTGTTCAAGGGATTCGATAAGGATGACATCGCACGCCTCAGCCTCCATATTCTCCCTCACTTTAGATTCCTTCCAACCGAGATTTCTCAACCTCATACCGAGAACAGAGGGACTACACCTGAGCACGATGATCATATCAATGATGTCTGGATCGATCAGGTGGGAAAGATGACCGACGACGAATACGTCCTTTTTCTGAATCTTTCCTCGTAACACTACATCGAGTTTTGAGAGATCGACCTCATAGCTATCCCTCTTCCCATCATATCCGCAAATGAGGCCCTCTTCTCTTGCAAGATCGCTGATCTCGATGATTTCAAAACCTTTTAATTGAAGAATCGCTGCGGCAGAGCTCTTGCCCGTTCCTGGTGTACCAGTAATTGCTATGACCACGATTGAGCATCGATAGACTGAATATTAATTATTCGCATTCATACACACAACGATCTTTTAGACACGCTGAATCATTATCGCTATAGTGCCAGGAGAATCCATCTCCTGGCGAAGGGGACAAATCCCCGGGGGCCTTCCCCAAACACTCACGTATTGAGCAGTTGGTTGTTGACGGCAGACCTGAACCACTCTATAAAAATCATCGGAGAGCATGCTACAGCAAACCTTATATAGCAATACACTCAAAAAAAACACTCAAGAAAAAAATACCGAAAAAGTTGAATGGTAATCGTTTAAAGACAAACCAGAAACTTTGCCTAAGTGATCGAAAAAGAAAGACTTCAAAAAAGCATCAGTTTTTCCTTGTATGATTTTGCGAGCGAGCGTTATTGGACGTTCGACCTGAAATGTGATGTCATATGATACATCCATCAGAATCAAGTTCTCCGCTGGAGCTATGCCGAAGTCGATAAACTCACCCCCCAATGCCCTCTTGACGTCCTCAATCGCTGCCCTTCCCGAAGCAACCATCGTCATCGACGAAACGATTTTCCTCACCATATTCCACAAGAAATCCCTGGCGATGAAGTCGATTGCGATGTAATTCCCACATTCGCTTACGGCGATCTTACTAATCGTCCTTATCGTCGATCGACCATCATATCTGCAAAATTGCCTGAAATCGTGCTTTCCCTCGAAGAGTGTTGCACATTTCATCATAAGATCAACATCGACACCAGAATTCGGTAACCAGTATCGATACCAGCGTGCTTTCGCGCGTCTCGGAGAGAAGTCAATTGGCGTTTCGGCGACTGCGTAGAAATAAAGATTCTTCGCGACAGAATTCATGGCTCGAAGGAGTTCACTCTTTCGAAACTCCGTATCAAAAGCGAACACGTTGCCGAGAGCGCTCACGCCGCGATCCGTCCTGCTCGCCGCTTTGAATCGTGAAGACGTCTCATTTTTAATCGCATTGATTTCTTTCAGAGTTTTGATGATTTCGCCTTCAACCGTCGGTAGATCTGGTTGTCTTTGAGAGCCAGCGAAAAGTCTACCATCGTAAGCCGTTTTGACGGCTGCTCTCCAGACCACGACAGCATTAAGTAAGAAACGGGTAATAAGCTTTCTGGGAAGACTCATGCCACAATTCAGAGTAGTCCTGGTCAATCCGAAGAATGATGGGAACATAGGGGCGATTGCAAGAGTCATGGGT
Organism: Methanomassiliicoccales archaeon; assembly: GCA_014361295.1. Taxonomy (NCBI): domain Archaea; kingdom Methanobacteriati; phylum Thermoplasmatota; class Thermoplasmata; order Methanomassiliicoccales; species Methanomassiliicoccales archaeon. The sequence goes on from JACIVX010000001.1 coordinate 1,174,331, forward strand.
AATTTCGATTTCCAAGACCTTTATCTTGTGAATCCTTGCCAGATCACCGAAGAAGCGTATAAGAGAGCGAAGCACGCCGTTGATATTCTACGCGATGCGAGGATTGTCGAGACTCTCGATGATGCCATCAAAGAGTGTTCGCTCGTCGTCGGCACGAGCGGCGTCACGACGCCAAGTGAAAAAAATTTTATGAGGATTCCACTGACACCAAAAGAATTCGCTGAAAAAACGAAAACGAGCGAGGGTCGAATCGCCTTGCTTTTCGGAAGGGAAGATTACGGCCTTTCGCAGGAAGAGTTGATGAAATGCGACATCCTCGTTCATATTCCAGCAAGCTCGCAGTATCCCGTCCTCAACATTTCCCATGCGGCCGCTATCATATTTTATGAAATATTCCTCGTTGGAGCTCGATCGTTCACACTGACCGAAGCGAGCGAGATTGAAAAGGAAAAATTGCATGAGTTCTTTTCTGATCTCCTAGATGCAATTGGTTATCCTCAATTTAGAAAAGAGCGAACAAAGATCATGTTCCGTCGTTTGGTAGGCAGAGCTGTGCCATCTAGGTGGGAGTTCTACACGCTGATGGGCGTGATCGGAGACGCGGTCAAGAAGATCCGCTTGAAGGAATCGAATGGTAATGAAACGGATGATCAGAATTTTGGCTCATAAGTTCAGTACACAGTCATCAGATGCCCGCCGACTGTTTCTAAATCACCTGATTCGTCGACCTCCTCGATCCCTGTGATAATAGCAATGACTCTGATTACCCCTTCGCAATCATCGTCCACCCTCGCGCCGAGAATGACATTTGCCTGTGGGTCGAGAAATGCCGTTATTCCCTCAACGACCCGTGTGACCCTCTTCAAAGTCAGGTTACTTCCGCCAGTGATGTGAATAAGGGCGCCAGTAGCGCCAGTAAAATCGATATCGAGAAATGGATTGCTAAGCGCGTCCTTGACGACTGAGTCCGGGTCTGAATTCTCACCATAGAGAACAGTCGAGATTCCCCGTTGCCTGAATATTGCCCTCAGATCGGAGAAATCGATGTTGATTAGTGATGGCTCAGTGATCGCCTCTGTGATGCCCTTGACGATCTCAGAAATAAGCTGGTCCATGACGCCGAACGCTTGGTCGACCGGTAGATGTGGCACCATTTCAAGGAGTCTGTTATTGTCGAGGATAAGGAGGGTGTCGGAGAACTCTTCTAATCGCCACAAACCCCTCGTCGCGATATCCACGCGCCTTCCTTCGCATTCAAACGGCATTGTCGCGATTGAAAAAACAAGGGATCCGTTTCTTCTTGCGAGGTCAGCGACGACAGGTGCTGAACCAGTGCCAGTCCCTCCTCCGAGCCCGGCGATCACGAATGTGAGATCTGCGCCGCAAAGAATTTCGTTAAGTGGTTCAAATGCGTTCTCGGCACAAACCCGACCGAGTTCAGGATCGCCGCCTGCACCGAAACCTTTTGTTAGACTAGCACCGATTAGAAGTCTCTTATCAGCTTTGATCCTTGCCAGATGCCGCCGATCGGTGTTGATCGCGATTGTCTCGGCCCCCTTTAAGCCCAGATCGTTCAACCTATTGATGGAGTTGCAGCCCCCTCCTCCGCATCCTATCACGAGGATCTTCAGCTGCCTGAGATCTTTTTCAATGTCCTCGTCCTCGACGTATTCCCAACTCACGGGCCACACCCCGGCGCATCCAGCAGGTTTACCTAATCTCCTCGACGACTTTGGATATTCTCTTTCTCACATATTCCCGCACAGCATTCCTGATCGCGTCATCGATAGACACTGAGTCGCCTTCCTTAACAAGATTTTCCAGTTCGACGACATTACCTTTTGGAAGTTCCACGGTAATCCGTTTAATATGTTCTGGAGTGAAATGTTTCTCAATGATTGTATCAATGGCTTCCCTTACTGCATCCGAGATTGTTGGATACGACCCCCTTTTTACGAGTTCCTGCAGAGCCTTAACCTTCTCTGCAGGAATCCTTACAGTAATTCTTTCAGTTTCGGTCATGACCTCGGCTCTTCAAACTGAATTTGTCGGACGATATTGGCAATATCGTCGGACAAATGTCATTATATTCCAGTGAGTATTTAAAGATTGGCAACGCTGCCATTACTTTCGTTAGGCATTTACATTACTCGTCGAGAATGAGAATAAATTTCATTAGAGCACTCCTTTCTATAAACAATCGACCTCATGGAAGAGGATAGCTCATAGCCAAAAAGCCCCAAAAATGCTATGGTGTCGCAGGTGAAACGCCAATTTCCCGCGTGACATGATCGAACAACAGGAGCAAATACGTGGGCGCACATTCATCGCTTCTTTATTATTCGCAAATCTCAAATCAAGTGAAGCAAGGAAAGGGGGAACGGAAAAGGGATATCACTTTTGATTCCAAATGTTAACGTCATTCAAGTATTTCGAAAAAACATAGAAACTACCTTTAAGAACCTTTATAAAGGACTATTTAAATAACCGCAAAGGTGACCCCCGATGGCCAAAATTAAAATAGAAAACGTTGTAGCGTCGACGTCCCTAGGAGAAGAGCTGGATCTTCAATCGATCGCACTCGCATTGGAAGGTGCGGAATACGAACCTGAGCAGTTCCCGGGATTGATTTACAGATTGAAAGACCCAAAGACAGCAACCTTGCTTTTCAGAAGTGGTAAAGTGGTTTGCACGGGTGCAAAAAGCCTAGAGCACGTCAAAGTCGCAATCAGCAAGGTTGCGAAACAAATCGAAAGGGCTGGCATCAAAATCAAAATGGAGCCCCAAATCGAAGTCCAAAATATTGTTGCCTCATCTGATCTTGGAACCGAGATCAATCTCAATGCGATCGCGATTTCTCTTGGTCTTGAGAAGGTTGAATATGAACCAGAACAATTCCCTGGGCTTGTTTACAGAATCGATGAGCCAAAGGTTGTCGTTCTCCTATTCGGCTCTGGAAAACTCGTCTGCACAGGCGCAAGAAAACCTGAGGACGTCGAGGCAGCTGTTAACAAAATCACGGAAGAACTCAGAGCCGCGGGTCTGCTTCATTGATTCATGAGAATCCCGATATTTGATAACCACATTCACCTACGACCTTCGGGCAGGAATCTCGACGCCTTAAGAGAATTTCGGAAGGCAGGAGGGACGCACGCAATCCTCGTGCATCTTCCATACGATGAAGTTGAGATCGTCGATGAGGGAAGTTTTGAGCGGTCTTTTGATATCACGGTCAACATCGCAAACAAGGCGAGAAAAGAGGTCGATGTCGGTCTCCATCTGGTCGTCGGTCCATATCCCGCGCTTCTCATTCCACTCGCAGAGATGTATGGCATCAAACGCGCCGTTGAAATTATGAAAGGTGGAATGGAAATCGCCCAGAAATTCGTGAGAGAGCAGAAAGCAATAGGAATCGGTGAAATCGGGAGACCGCATTTCACAATCAGCGAGGAAATCCTCAGGGCGTCAAATGACATTCTTTTATACGGTATGGAACTCGCAGCTGAGATCGACTGCCCAGTTATTCTGCATACGGAAAGTGTCACGCCTGAGACGATGAAGGAAATCGCTTCTATGGCCGACGCAGCTGGGTTGCGGAGAGAAAATGTCGTCAAACATTATTGCCCGCCGTATGTTCTTCCGGAAGAAAATCACGGGCTCTTTCCATCAATTCTCGCCAGTCGCGAGGCTATAAAAGAGGCGATCAGAAAGGGAAGGCGTTTCCTCATGGAGACGGACTATTTGGATGATCCCAGTAGACCGGGGGCGGTTATGGCGATTACAACTGTGCCGAAAAGATGCCATTCGTTTTTGCAATCGGGAGTATTCACAGAGGACGATCTCTGGCGAATTCATAAGGAAAATCCTGAGCGGGTTTATGGTATTACTGTCGAATAAACGAAAATCTCAATCATAGAGAATCTTGAACTCGTTAAACTCGTCTCGGCAAGACAACCATTTGATCTCTATAGACTTTACGCAAGCGTATGGATGCTCATCTCTTAGCTTACGAATAACTTCCTCGATCGATTCCTTTTCACCTTCAAAGACTGCATAAACACTGCCATCTGGCATATTCTTCACAAAACCCATGACACCTAGTTCGTCGGCAAAGCGCTTTGTGTAAGCCCTGAAATAGACCCCCTGCACCTTTCCGGAGAATCTCACCTCAGCACGTGCCTTCATCGCTCTGCAAATATGAAATCGAAAGATAAATCCCTGCGATCAAATCGTCGAAGAGGGTGCGCTTTTGTTATGAATAGATTAAGTTCAGTGATTCTCTTATTGGATTTTTCATAGCGTTTGAACATGCAAGAAAATTCTGGTGTTTCGTCATGTTATCAGATGAGACGAAACCTGGAACTATCGGAAGAATCGAATTCAAAGACGACAATTTCGTGATACGGTTTTCCACGCTGGTCGAAAAAAAATCACAATCAGCTGGAGAGGATCATGTGAGGGTCAAAGAGAGGCGAATGGCATCAATGACCTCAAATACAGATATGAATTCCATATCGCGTACATGGACGGTTCCAGGCGTTTCGACTTTTTTCAATTTTTCCGCACCAAGCTGAAAAACTGTGAATTAATTATAGTCGCACCGTCGTACCCACGTGGCTCAGTCTTGATGAATACGGCAAATGCGATATCAGGGTCGAATAGAGCTGATGGGTTTCCGAACATCCTATCTAAGGCAAGGATTTTGCAGATATCTTCGAGGTGGTCAAGGAAGCTGCGAAAGTGAAGATTGGAATGTCTAGAGGGGGGTCTCATGCTTGGCCTTGCAGACCCCGAAGGTAGCAACGTTCCGTTCATTGGTTGTATTTATATTCTATAGCCTCAAATATAATCATCGTAAACAAAGGGCCGCTGGAACGCATCAAGTCTTCATGCAGAAAGCTCTACAAGACATACATTTTCCATATTCTTCTTCAAGAATATCTACATAGTGTTGAATACATCGATGAGGGGAAACAAAGAGTATGACGCTGGCCATAAACGAAAGCCTGTTCGAGGAAAGATCGTCTTGTCACAAGACTTGCGGAACACGTCGGTCGTTCCCTGCCTTTGTTTACTTATCCTACGCCTCGCCCGATTCTAGAGGACAACAGCCTTGAACTCGTGAAAGAATTCGAGTGGTCAAGCGTTAATTACATTTCGTGAAATTTCGATTGTTCACCAGTCTAGATCTCCGCGAGGAATCTTATTTCCATGTCAAATTTGAGATTTTATAATCTTTGCCTCTCGTCTCCAATTCTTTAGTTATACCAATACAGATCACGGAGCTCGCAAAATTCGCTATGAGCGAGGCGCGAAGAATCCTAGTCGATTGTACCGTGGATAAAAAAATTGCGAAAGGCAATTTGGGGAAATCCCTGATTTCACTTTTATCAGCTGTTAGGCGATGTGTTGTCTGATGACCCATGCACACTATCCAACCACTTCCTCAACATTTTTGCTTTTTCTATCCTACCCAACTTTAGATATGCTTGATACTCATACTCTAAAGATAAGACAGGTACTTGCACTCCTTCAATTTCTACAACCCTCTTATACTGCTTCAAATCAACAGGTTCCTCCCATACCCGTCCGCAAGCCGCTTCTGAATATCTCCCATTATCTCAATTTCAATACCATCAATCATTAGCGTTCCAAAATATGAGCGGATTTTCTCAGCGGAGGAAAACCTAACGGGTTTAATAACGAACTTACAGAAGAGACTTTCAATTTCATAATCTCCCTTTTTGTCTTTTGAATGTCAATGTCATTCGGCTCAATGGGAACACCCTGAAGTGCAAAACCGAAGCTGCCTGTGACTACCCAATTTACAGTGGTGCCACCGAGTCGGGTGCAAATTTTACGGAGAATGTTAAGATAACTTGGATTGATCATTATTTCACCTCGTACAACATTTCGCCTAACTAAAATAGATTATAGATAATGGCGATTTTGCCCACCAATGAATTCTGCACAAATAATCGACTAACTGATCATCAACGACGCAAATTTTGCTCCGACGGAATTCCTCTCTATTTCCCTCTTGGTGTCCAGGATCAATTCTACTCCCTTCGAAGTTATCCCAGCACTCGACTAAGTAGTAAACCTTATAAACCTGTATGGAGCATAATATCGTGCAGGGATGCACGTTTCTGGGATGGGAGCGGGCATTGTGACATTGGAGGAAATGAAATGAAATCAATGCTTGAGGGGGCCCTGAGTAGAGGGGCTGGTGGAATGAGCGTCACTATGCAGACTACGACTTTTCCTGGTCAAGATTCCACTGATGCTGAGTTACTCGAAGTATTACAAAAGCTAAGGACAAACATCACGATCGTTGGTGTTGGAGGCGCAGGTTGCAACACCATTGCGAGGATTTACGAGGAGGGTATTTCTGGTGTCAATCTTTACGCAGCGAATACAGATGCACAGCACCTACTCACGGTGCGGGCGCCGAGAAAGATATTGCTCGGACGCAGAAGTACGCGGGGGTTGGGTGCTGGTGCATTGCCTCAGGTTGGAGAGGAGGCGGCGAGAGAGGCCGAGGAGGAATTGAGAAAGGCGCTGGCGGACGCACACATGGTTTTTGTCACTGCCGGCATGGGTGGCGGAACAGGAACAGGTGGTATCGCAGTTGTTGCGGATATCGCAAAACAGTTGGGAGCGTTAACTGTAGCCGTCGTCACGCTTCCGTTCAAAGGTGAAGGACGGTTGAGAATGGAGAATGCAGAATGGGGTCTCGAACGCCTCAGGAATGTTGCTGACACTGTCATCGTAATCCCGAACGACAAACTCCTGCAGCTCGTGCCGCGATTATCTTTGAACGCTGCTTTCAAAGTCGCGGATGAATTGCTCATGCGGGCGATCAAAGGAATTACCGAGTTGATTACGAAGCCGGGTCTCGTCAACCTCGACTTCAACGATGTTAAGACGATCATGAAGGGCGCTGGTGTCGCAATGATAGGACTCGGCGAATCGTCCGGACACGCTGAGGACAGAGCAACAGAGGCGATAGATGAGGCAATCAATTCTCCTCTACTTGAGGTCGATATCAGCACTGCGACGGGCGTTCTCATCAACGTTGTTGGTGGACCGGATATGACGGTTAGTGAGGCGGAGAAGGTTGCGGAGGAGGTACAAAAGAGGGTCTCCAACAATGCAAGGATTATCTGGGGAGCAACGATCGATCCAACGGTCGAGCGCAAAATCAGAGTATTGCTGGTCATGACTGGCGTGCAGTCGAAGCAGATACTCGGCAGGAGCATAGAGACATCGCGTATCAAGGAAGCGGAAGTCGACCTTGTCAGGTAAGAACTGGATCGAATCTTTCCATCTCCGTCATGAATCTTTCCATCTCCGTCATCTTCGTTATAAGCCAAATAATCTGAGCCTCATCGCTCTAGGGGCCGAAAACATCGTGATGGCGTGTACAATTGAATCTCGGTGATCAAATTCAACTGATGAAGAGCCCACAACATCTTTGAAGAGCCCACAACATCTTTGAAAGAGCATTATGCAAAAATCCTCAACCCAAGGATGGTTAAATGTTCATCAAAAAGAGAGGGGCCCGTTCTTTCGTCCCATCTACCCCCTTCAATTCATGGTATTCCAGATACTTCATTGAAAAGCCACAAAACCGAAATGTTTTAAAATACAAATGCACGTAACGCTAAAAGCAAGGTAAATCGATGTAGTGTTAACTCGATAAAAGCGCCCGATGGAGGTCTCATCGTGAAATCATTCATTGCTGATGCACTGGCTCGTGCCGGAACAAATGCTGCGGAGGTCACTCCCGCGAATGCCACAGCGCCATATAAGGGATACTCGGCTGAAGACGAAGAGCTCGAGAAAATTCTCGCAAGCCTGAAAACGAACATTAAGATCATAGGCTGTGGCGGTGGTGGCTCGAACACAATCGACAGACTTGTCGAGGCTGGAATTGTTGGAGCCGAGCTCTATGCCGCGAACACAGATGCCCAGCATCTTTTGACAGTAAGAGCTCCACATAAAATTTTGCTCGGAAGGCGTAGCACGAGAGGACTTGGCGCCGGTGCATTGCCTCAGGTTGGGGAGGAGGCGGCGAGAGAGGCCGAGGAGGAATTGAGAAAGGCGCTGATGGGAGCGGATATCGTCTTCATCACTGCAGGACTCGGTGGGGGGACTGGCACTGGTTCAGCGCCATTCATTGCTCAGTTAGCAAAGGAAATGGGTGCCCTGACGATCGCGGTCTGTACTTCTCCCTTCAAGGCAGAAGGTACAATAAGAATGGAGAATGCAGAATGGGGTCTCGAACGCCTCAGGAATGTTGCTGACACTGTCATCGTAATCCCGAACGACAAACTACTCGAGTTGGTCCCCCGTTTGTCACTGAATGCCGCGTTTAAGGTTGCTGATGAGGTACTGATGCGGGCGATCAAAGGAATTACCGAGTTGATTACGAAGCCGGGTCTCGTCAACCTCGACTTCAATGACCTCAAGACGATCATGAAGGGATCTGGCGTCGCGATGATCGGGCTAGGAGAGGGCGAAGACGACGATCGTGTTGAGCAAGCAGTTGATCAGGCCATCAACTCCCCGCTGATCGATGTCGACATCAGCGGAGGAACCGGTGCTTTAATTAATGTGACAGGTGGCGAGGACATGACAGTCAGCGAGGCGGAGAGGGTCGCAGAGATCATCCAGTCGAAGATTAGTCCGAATGCTCGAATCATCTGGGGTGCGGTCATCGATCCGACGCTTCGCGACAAAATAAGGGTGATGGTCGTTATCACCGGTGTAAAATCAAAGTACATTCTCGGTCCGAAGGAGACACAGCCTTCGAAAACGATAGACGTTGATTTTATAAAGTAGAGGACGTTCATCCCTCAAGAGTGTATCAAAAATGGACATCATCGAGAAATCGTGGGAGGTCCAAAAGGGAATAGAGGACCGCGTCAAACACATTGGTAAAGGCAAGTATGGTCGCGTTATTAAGATGGCTAGAAAGCCCTCGAATGAGGAATATATCCGTGTGATCGAGATCACTGGGATTGGACTGATCCTGATTGGAGGATTGGGCTTTCTGATTTACTGGATCATGTATCTGCTCACTGGTTGACATCAAAGGAGAGGTTTCAATTGGAAATGTTGGAAGAGGATAGAAAGAATGAGACGATTCCTGCTGGCGAAACAGGAAAGAATATCCATTTAGTCGCAGAGAGCGACGAGAAGAGATTGCCGGCGAGCAGCCGGGGCAGCTGGAAGATCCAGTTGAAAATAGACGATGAGACAAAGAAGAAGATCAAATTGAAGCTGACAATCGATATAGGAGGAGAGACTGAAGGCGCTCCTGAATGGGGCATCAGACTATATGACGCCAGGGGAGTCCTCTGGGACAGTGACTCGCAGTTGCCGCCCGAGACCGAATTTTTTATGGAGGGGACGAAGGCGAAGGAACTGCAACTCGAAGTCACGGCCCCCAAAGGTGCGCGGTACAATGACAGGGTTGTTATTAACATGGAAGCTTACGCTGAAGATTCGCCAGATGATGTTGCAAGAATCAAATTCACCGCCTCCGCAAGACAGTCAATTCTCGCACTCAAAACATCAATTGGTCATGAGAAAAATGTTGCAGACAGCGTTGCAAGCAAGGCAAAAACAGGAAAAGCCGGGATCTTCGCAGTTCTCGCCCCCGCAACACTTCGAGGCTATGTTCTTATTGAGGGTATGAATACCGATTCGGTCCGCGAAGCAATTCGCGGAATTCGAAGGGCACATGGACTTGTTGAAGGTGAGACGAATTTCAGCGAAATCGATCATTTCCTCACACCGAAACCGCTTGTCTCTGGCGTTATGGAAGGTGATGTTGTTGAACTTGTCGCTGGCCCATTCAAGGGAGAGAAGGCGAGGGTCAAGCAGATCGATGAGAGCAAGGAAGAGATCACAGTAGAGCTCTTCGAAGCAATGGTTCCTATTCCTATCACAGTCAGAGGGGATCATGTCAGAGTCATTGAAAAAGAGAGGTGAATAGCATGGCTGAGACAGTCGAAGTGCTTGTGGAAGGTGGCAAGGCGACGCCGGGACCGCCATTGGGTCCGGCACTCGGTCCACTGGGTGTAAATGTCATTCAAATCGTGAACGCGATCAACGACAAGACGAAATCATTTGAGGGTATGAAAGTCCCTGTCAAGATTACAATCGACCCGAAAACCAAGAAATTCGAGATCGAAGTCGGCACTCCACCAACATCAGCGTTGATACTCAAGGAAATCGGCGCTGAGAAGGGATCGGGATCGACGAAAGCGATGAAGATCGGCAATATCTCGATCGACCAGGCGATCAAGATCGCCAATATGAAAGGTGACTCACTGCTTGGAAAGACGCTGAAGAAGAGAGTTCTCGAGGTCATCGGTGTCTGCGTTTCCATGGGTGTCACAGTTGAGAATCGAGACCCGAAGGATATCCAGAAGGACATCATCGCTGGGAAGTACGACAACAAGCTAGCCGGCTGATGCCATAAAATTTATAAACAGTACGGATGTTAGAGGAGGCCACTGCTGTAGGAGAGCACAGCTCGTTAGCACTACAGGAGGCATTGTATTGGCAGAAAAGACCGTAGTTCAGGCTGTCAAGAAGGCGCTTGAAAGAGCAAAAAAGCGCAATTTTAGAGAGACCGTTGACGTTTCTATCAATCTTAAAGACGTTGATCTTTCCGTCCCAAAGAATAGAATTCAAGAAGATATTATTCTTCCGTACGGAAGGGGAAGGGATGTCAAGATCTGCGTCATCGGGGGAGGCGAGCTCGCGCTGAAGGCTAAGGGTATCGCCGACCGTATCATCACACCGGAAGAGCTCGCAAAACTTGCGGACGATAAGAAAGAAGCAAAGAAGATCGCTTCTGAGTTTGACTATTTCATTGCCGAAGCTCCTTTGATGCCGACGATCGGTAAGCGACTCGGTATCGTTCTTGCACCTCGCGGAAAAATGCCGAAACCCATTCCACCAGGTGCGGATCCGAGGCCAATGATCGAGAATCTACGCAAGACCGTTTCTGTGAGGAGTCGAGACAAAAGAACATTTCACGCACCCGTTGGCACCGTTGACATGCCACCAGAGCAGATCGCAGATAACATTGAAGCGATCCTCAAGCGGATCTCATCGAAATTAGAGCGAGGAATGATGAACATCGGTTCAGTGTACGTCAAAACGACGATGGGACCTTCGGAGAGGGTGAAGTAACATGATCAGACAAGCACATGTTGCACAGTGGAAAAGAGAAGTTGTCAGCGATCTCACGCGCATACTGAAGAACAACAAGGTCGTCGCTATTGTCAACGTGGGAAATATTCCAGCCCCTCAACTTCAGCAGATTAAGAAACGACTTCGCGGGAAAGCTGAAATGGTCATGGCCAGGAATACACTAATCAATATCGCTATCGAGGAAGTTTCAAAAGAAAGACAGGGATTGAAGCCGCTCAAGGATCTGGTCGGGGGTCAATGTGCATTGCTAGGCACCGACATGAACGCCTTTAAGTTATACAGGGAGATTGAGGCCACACGAACGAGAAGCGCTGCCAAACCGGGTGATATCTCGCCAGAAGATATCGTTATAAAAGAGGGCGAAACACCCTTTAAGCCCGGCCCAATTGTCGGAGAACTTCAGAAAGCTGGTATTCCCGCCGGTATTGAAGGTGGAAAGGTCGTATTCAAGAAGGATAAGGTGCTGGTGAAAAAGGGCGAAAAGATACCAGCGGAGATTGCCAAGATACTTCCTAAACTTGACATCTACCCGATGATGATAGGACTCGAACTCATGGGAGTATTTGAGGATGGCATCATCTTCAAGAAGGATGATCTTGCAATCACACCTGATCACTATCGATCGATGATCGCGACGGCAGCGAGGAATGCTTTCAGTCTGAGCATCCACATTGCCTACGTGACACCGCAGACCATCGGACCTCTGCTGGCTAGAGCCTATCGCGAAGGGGTTGCGCTCGGCGTCGCGGCTGCATTCCCGACAAAAGACAATATCAAGGTCTTGCTGGCGAAAGCTGAAGCAAATATGCTGGCTCTCGCATCCAGGATTCCTGGATTTGAAGATGAACGACTGCGGCAGAGACTGACAACAGTACCTGCCCAGCAAAAGCCTGAAGAGCTCAAGGCAGAAGAACACAAAGAGGAAAAGAAAGAGGAGAAGGTCAGCGAGGAAGAAGCCGCAGCTGGCCTAAGTGCTCTGTTCGGATAAAAAAGGAGGTAAAGAAATGGAGTATATCTATAGCGCAATGGTTCTCCACGCCGCTGGGAAGCCGATCACCGAGGACTCAATTGCAAGTATCCTCAAGAGTGCCGGTATTGAGCCGGATGCGGCGAGGATAAAGGCGTTGACTGCGTCACTCGAGGGAATCAACATCGACGAAGCGATCGCCTCAGCGATGATCACGCCTGCCGTACCTGCGGCTACACCCGCGTCTCCAGCCGCTGGAGAGCCGAAGAAGGAAGAGAAGAAGGAAGAAAAGAAGAAAGAAGAGACGGTGAGCGAGGAAGAAGCCGCAGCTGGCCTAAGTGCTCTGTTCGGATGAGCACGCAAGGCCACGCGGAGCGCTCTCCTCTCAAAAATTTTAAATCAGGGAGCTGCGAGGACTACTAGATCCGCTCAATCACATTCGAAACTTCGCGTTCGAGTAGCGATGCAAGATCCTTTTCCAGTTTTTCTTTCATCTCTTTTGGAACCATCGCAAGTCCAAGCTCTGCGCCGCATTTCGTCAACTTCATCAAGGCGTAGACCTCCTTGATTTTCGCAGCAACAAACTCACCGATTGCTTCCTTGATCTCCTTCTTCAGCGCCGGATTTTCTTCGATTTTCTGTCGTATGTATCGCTTGACCTCATCACGAACAAGATCCCTGAGAGCCTCGATTAGAATATCTTCAGAATGAAGAATTCCCAGTTGACTCTTAATCAACGACTCAACGTTTTCTTCTGGCATAGTACCCCATATATCACTTATTGATAAGTATAATTATTTTTCACATACACCGCTCGAAAGAACTCCGATTTTGATGCGATCGGCGATCGGATTTCCCATCATTGATGAATGATCACGTACTGCGCTCAACTCGAATCTATGATGACAATCAATCCCGATCTTGATGTCGAACGTCGATAATCTCTGCTGTTAACCCTGCGGAGCGGTCGTGAATCGCTCGACGAATGATTAAATATGCTCAGAGATTACTCTGAATTGAGTATTATGAAGCTGGAAGAAATTTATCAATTGGCAGTCAAAGTCGGAATGGATGCAGATCCAAGAACAAAAGAGGAAATCGAGGCTGAGCTCAAAAGAGTGGAAGAGAAATTTAAGAAAATGGAGGAAAAAGAGAAAAAATGGTTTGATATGGATTCCCTTTGGAACCCATATGCTGATACCCGAATCCTTGTCGGTGATCCGAAAATGGAGATTAAAGGGATCATGTGGGGAATCGATATAACGCCTGCGGAAATTCTCATCGCCGATAGGCTAAGAGAAAGAGGCGAGAAAATCGACCTCATCATAGGACATCATCCACGCGGGAAGGCGATGGCGAATTTTTACGACGTCATGCATGTACAGGAGATCATGCTACAGAGACTCGGCGTTCCTATCACCGTCGCCGAGGATATACTAGCGCCGAGAATTAAAGAAGTCCAGAGAGGCGTGCATCCACAGAATTTCAACCAAACAGTGGACGCATGCAACCTTCTCGGCATACCATTCATGTGTATACATTCGCCGACGGACAACCTTGTTCAGAAATATCTCCAGACGATCATGGACGAAAAGAAACCTGAAAGAGTCAAAGATGTTGTTGACATTCTCTGCGAAATCCCTGAGTTCGATTTCGCGATGAGACACCATGCTGGACCAGAAATCTTCGTAGGAGATAAGAACAGAAGAGCCGGTAAAATCGCGGTCAAGATGACTGGCGGAACGTCAGGTCCAAAAGAAATGTATGAACAGCTGGTGCAGGCAGGTGTTGGGACAGTCGTTTGCATGCACGTACCGGAAAACCACATCGAGGAAGCGAAGAAATATCACATTAATCTCGTGATTTCCGGCCATATGGCATCAGATTCTCTCGGAATGAATCTTCTTGCAGACAAGCTTGAAGAAAGAGGTCTCTCAATAAAACCATTCTCAGGATATATTAGGGTGAAAAGAAATTGACGGCATTCGTGCAACAGGAACGGCGGTCGAAGATTTTCAAGGACATTTCGAAGCTTTCATTCGATTATGTTCCAGATAAGCTCATCCATAGAGAGAGCCAAATGCAGAAGCTCTGGATGCTTTTCAGACCCGTACTTGAAAAAGGCATCGCGCAAAGCGCTCTGCTGATCGGAAGTGTTGGCACTGGAAAAACCGCCGCTTCGAAGCGATTCTGTCTTGATTTCGCAAAGGTCGCACAGGAATCTGGTCGTGCGGTCGATTTTATCGTTGTTAACTGCCGCCAGCGCAACACAGAGGCAAGCGTCGTTCTGAGACTTGTCTCGCATTTCGATGAGGGTTATCCCGATCGAGGGATGTCCCTTTCCGAAATGCTTGCGTCATTGAAAAAGCACCTCGAGAAAAGAAAACTTCACTTCATTGTCGTTCTTGACGAAGTTGACGTTCTGCTAAGAAGAGGTGCTGGAGATCTCATTTACCAGCTTTCCAGATTTGACGAGGAAAAGGTCGGAGGGCGTGCATCTCTTTCGCTCATCCTCATCTCTCAGAAATACGTACTTGATCTCCTCGATCTGTCATCAATTTCCACCTTCCGGAGGGCAAATGTCATCACGTTCGGCAAATACACCCGCGACGAATTGAAGGATATCACAAGCGACAGAGTTGCACTTGCTTTCTATCCAGGAAGTGTGCGCGAGGATGCGATTGATCTGATCGCCGATATCGCTGCTGACTGGGGAGATGCACGATTTGCCATTGAGCTGCTCGAGCGATCAGGCATGATTGCGGAGGAGGAGGGTTCTACGGTTGTCTCGCCGGAGCACGTGAGGGCGGCAAAGGCCTTCACGTACAGCATCGTCACCGAATCAAAAATTGAAGAGCTCGATAGACAAAAAAAGATCGTGTTGCTTGGAATTTGCAGAGCACTCAAAGACCAGGCCTATGTAACAACTGGTGAAGCAGAAAGAGCATATTGCATCGCCGCGGAGGAATATGGTGAAAAGCCACGTGGCCATACACAATTCTGGTCATATTTGCAAGATCTTTCAAATGAAGGCATCATCGAAACAAAGGTCTCCACGGATGCATCCGGTGGAAGAACGACTTTTATTTCCTTACCAGACATTCCTGCGAAAGTGCTGAGGCAGAAGCTTGAGGAAATTCTTCGATCATAGAATTCCGATGTAGACAGTTGTCTGTTTTTTTCGCATAGTCGTGTTCTCAATTCCCATTCATCGCATTCTCATGAAAGAATGAGAATTAATCAATGAGAATTGCATTTCCTTTCTGATCAAATTGAGGAGTGTAATTGTCATGTTGGAGGAGCTCACGGAGCTATTGAAAACGCCCGGAGTATCTGGTTTTGAATTCCCGATAAGAGAGATGATCAGGAAGAAAGTAGATCCACTCGCTAAAACACGAGTCGATGAAATTGGCAATCTGTACGCAACGATTGGGAACGGCGATCGTCATCTGCTCCTCGTTGCTCACATGGATGAGCTCGGGATGGTTGTGTCAAAGATCGAGGAAAGCGGTTTCCTTCGTTTCAGGAAGATTGGAGGGATTGATGATCGATCGCTACTTGGAAGAACGGTCACAATATACACAGCGAAGGGAGAGATGAAAGGTGTCATCGGAATGCTTCCTCCCCACCTCATGAAAGACCCATCCGCGGAGATGAAGGAAGTCCCAGCCGCTGAAGAAATGATTATCGATATCGGTTGCACTTCAAAAAAGGAGGCGGAGGAAATCGGTATATCCGTTATGGACCCAATCGTTTTCGAAAAGAATATCACAAAGTTAGGAGAGCGGATCGTGAGTGCACGCAGTCTCGACAATCGATCAGGATGTCTTGCGCTCATCGAATTGCTACGACGTTTACACAAAAAAAGGATCGATTTACGTGTGACGTTCGTCTGGAGTGTTCAGGAAGAGATCGGATTGAGAGGCGTTCGAGTCGCAGCGCTCAAAGAGATGCCAGATTACGTGATTGCCGTTGACACCTGTTCTGCAACAGACTTCCCCGGCACACCTGAATACCTTGACAAGATCTCATTAGGCGGAGGTCCCGTCGTCAGATACATCGACAACAAGTCTATTGCCTCTCCCGCCTTTGTCAACCTCATCAGAAGAATTGCCGCATCTAATGGATTGCCGCTCCAGCTGGGGATAAGCGGAGGAAGTACTGATGGTGCCGCCGCCCAAGAATTCGGTTCGATGATGGTTCCTCTCTGCATACCTGTAAGATATACGCATTCCACTGTCGAATGCATACATCTCGACGATTTGAAGAATCTTATCCTCCTCCTCGAAAAGACGATCGATGATCTGGAAAAGAAGGAAAAAGGTGTTATTTCATGAAAAATGAAATATTAGCCATGCTTCTGGATCTTTTGGCAATCAGAAGCGATATGCATGCTGACAAAAGCATCATTGTGAATTATGTTAAGAAAATGCTCGAAGAAATTGGGTTTGCAGTTACAATTGTGGGAGATCAATCGTATCCAGCTCTCGTCGCATCAAAAGGCAGAGGAGGCGTCGCCTTCTCAGGACATCTAGATACAGTTCCTATCGGAGATGGATGGACGAGGAAACAAGGGGAAATCGACGGCGATAGGGTTTACGGAAGAGGTACTACGGACATGAAAGGCGCGATCGCGTCGATGCTGTTCGCCGCCCGCGATCTCGCAGAAGAGGACGTCCCTTGTACTCTTCTCCTTACCACGGATGAGGAGGAGAGGATGCTGGGAGCTTTAAAGCTCAGCCAGTTCGAGACTGTGAGAGCCGCGCGGGCAATCATCATCTGCGAGCCCACGAGCCTTAACGTCGCGTGCAGAGAAAAAGGCGTCTTCCGGTTCAGACTAATTACGCGAGGAAAAGCAGCGCACTCGAGCCAATGCTGGCTAGGAGAGAATGCGATTCTCAAAATGCACACTTTAATGATCAAACTTTCCGATCTCGCGCAAGTTCCAGCCGGACCGACAGACAAAATGACGATGTGTTTCACAACGATTCGCGGCGGTACGAAGGACAATGTTGTGCCAGACAGGTGTCAAACGGAGATCGATGTACGCTTCCCCGCACCTCTCACTCTGAAAGATATTGAAGCGCTGATAAAAAGTCGTTTAGGGAGTGAAGACTACGAGATTGAAACAATTTATGGTCTTGAACCATTCGAATCCGACAGAGATTCGAGAATTGTAAAAATGCTCACTACATATCTCAAATCGACGATCGTCGACGTTCCGTACGCAACCGAAGCGCCACGATACCAGTCATCCAACCGGTCCATTTACATTTGCGGACCGGGGGCGCCTTCGCTTGCCCACGTACCCGACGAGTACGTCGAGCTATCGGCACTCGTAAGAATGCATACCGCGTTGGTCAAACTTGGGCGAGAATTGTCTGGAAACACCGGTCAGGGGTAAATGCGTGCGACTGTCCTAGGAAACGGGGTCACGTCCCTAATATGCTCAACCCCACATATCCACCTGACAACCCTCTCGATCCCCAATCCAAACCCAGAATGCGGAACACTCCCAAATCGCCGGAGATCAAGATACCATTCATAATTTTCTCTCGGTATCGAAAGCGCGTCTAACCTTTCGATTAACTTATTGATATCAGTCTCCCTTTCGCTGCCGCCGATGATTTCACCGTATCCCTCTGGTGCGAGAAGATCCGAACATTTGCACGTTTTCGGGTCTTCTGGATCTTCTTTCATGTAGAATGCCTTGCATTCTTTGGGATAATTAGTGATAAAAACAGGCACAAACTCCTCTGCTGTGACTGCCCTTTCCTCAGGTGCACCAAGATCGCATCCATAGGCGATATCGAATCCTTTCGAACGTAAAAGGTCGATGACTTCCGAATACTTCATTCTCTTGAACGGGGGCGATACGGCCTTCAGAGGTTCGATATCCCTCTTAAGTAATTCCAGTTCGGCTTTTCTTTTGCACAAGACTTTTTCAACGATCGCGGTCACAAGCTCTTCCTGAATTCTCATATTCTCATCGTTCTCGACCCAAGCTTCCTCGAGCTCAAGATGCCAATATTCAGTGAGGTGTCTCGGCGTCCTCGATTTCTCGGCACGAAAAGAAGGAGTCAGAGACCAGACTCTTTCAAGGGAAAAGATCAACGCTTCGAGATACATCTGCGCACTCTGACTCAAATACGCCTCCCTTCCGAAATAATCCAGCTTGAAGAGCGTGACGCCTCCTTCACATGCATTTGTTGTGAAAATCGGCGGTGTCACTTCCACAAAGTCATTTTCTTTGAGCCATTCCCTCGCTCCCTCGAGAGCCGTCGCCTTGATTTTCATGATGGCGTTTTGTTCCCTTGACCGAATCCATAGATGTCTCTTGTCGAGAAGAAGCTCCTCACTTTGGTACTCTGTGATCGGAAATGGATCAGCTGGACCGATCAATTTGAATTTGCTAGCTCGAATCTCAAATCCGCCCGGCGCCCTCTTGTCTTCGGCGACTCTACCTGCGACCATTACCGATGACTCGATCGATGCCGCAGCCGCTGCATTGAAATCAGCATCAGGCAGAAGACCTTTTTTCACTGTCACTTGGATGATCCCCGAGGCATCCCGAATAATCGAAAAAACAATCGATCCACTTGATCTAGTACGGTAGACCCATCCTCTGATGCAGACTTCCTTGTCGGTATCAGGCCGCTTGAATACTTCCGATATCGGAACTGGATGGTACATTCGCCTTTTACGAAGTGCATTCAAGTATCTCTTGATTTCGGTTCACAAGAATGAGAGGCTCGAATTGAAGTTCAGTTTTTTTACAGTTTTTCCTATTTTCTTATTTAGTTGGACATACAGAGGGATAGAAATTTATTGTCCTGTGACTGTCATTGATCGATCGTGGACCTTAACGGCATCGTAGTAAAGAGAGCTACTGCCAATGATATTTATTGTATTGAATTGATCGAGAGAGCATGCTTTGACAAGTCCGAGCGATACGAACGATCACTGCTACAAACACTTGTAGAGAATCAAGAATTCCTGACAATTATTGCATGTATCAACGAAAAGCCGATAGGATATGCTTCGGCTTATTTTTCTGAATTCTGTCACGAGTCGAAAATCATTTCGATCGCTGTTCTCCCAGAATATCGAAAAAGGGGAGTTGGTACCATTATGATCGAAGAGATTGAACGGAACGCGGTTGCAAAGGGTATTATCAAAGTCGCTTTAGAGGTTCGTACGACGAATTATGAGGCATTGAAATTCTACAAGAAAAGAGGATTTTCAATCAGAGGGATTCTACTGGACTACTACGGCCCTGGAAAAAATGCGTTTACCATGGAAAAATTTCTTCGATACCGTCGTGAGGGTCAAAAGGATTCGGATGATCAATCTTCGAGAGATTCTATATGATTGATTCCAAAATTTTAGTGCAGCTGATCGAAACGATGATACATTTACGGAATCTAGTTGATGGCAATTGATGCACTCTAGTACCAACTGATCGCCTGGATGATTGGCGATAATCGCTTTAAGCTGGCCATTGTATCTGAGGTGAATGTAGTCGTAGATCCGCATTCCCATGCACCACAAGATTTCCTTTATAAGCGATGTTCAATTTTCCGGTCAAAAAGCCCGGGAGTCGATGACTGGTCTTGGTACAAAAGAACCATCAATCCATTTTAGAATCCGCTGCTTTGGATCCAAGGCAACCTTCACTCTGAAAAAAAAAGAAATAAGCGTATTCTTCCATTCCAATCGTCAAGATTAGTTATTTTGGATTATCATGATCTAGCACAAACGATATTGTATGAAATCTAATTCTTCAGAGAAATGAAAAAAACCGTTCAGATCACGATGTTCAAGAAAATCAAACCCGCACTGATCAGAAAGAATTCCATTATTCCATGAAATGATTTTGGCAAATTCTCAAAACTGCTACCCGAGCGACCTTTGTCGTGTAAAAATCATTAAATATCAAACCATACATGTGCCGCACGTTGGTGACCTCTCAGGATGTTGGCTGGAGGTGGATGAAAAATGGAAGAGACCCTTTGCAATGTTGAGTTCCTGAAAAGCAACACGACCTATGTAGCCAGAGTTCAAAGCGACATTGGCGGGCTGAGGGAATACCGCAGTTCGAGTCTCGAAGAAGTTCTTGAACAAGTGATTATCGATCTCCAGGAAGAATTTGAGACGACTGGTTAGGGATCTTCCAAGGCTCTGCATTCCGCCCGCTTAGAGAGCGCAGAGCATCCTGCACCTGCGAGCCCGTATGCCATTGAGATTCATTCAAGAGGAGGTGTTCGATTTGCAGGAGAAGGAGAGAACGGAATACGACACAGTTATGTCGAACTATTACGGTGACGACCAAGTTACCTCACTCATAAATCTGAAAATTGACACAAAGGATGCGGATGCGATAGCTGAGCGGATATCCGAATACGAGGTTGTGGAAGACGTCTTCCTTGTTACTGGTGATACGGATATCATTGCAAAGGTGAAATTTCAGAACTATAATCAACTGAAGAGATTTCTCGTCGAAAAAATTGCCAACATCCAGGGAATCAAAGAGATAAAAACGATGATGGTCGTGATGACTTTCAAAGAAAGAGGAGAGTTGAAAACGGAGTCGCCAAATGGCCAAGGCTCCGATGAGACACCAAAGAGTGAGTGACGGAAACATGCCGTAGGTGAAGGAGGTGATTATGTGGATCAAAATGCCAAACTCAAGCAGATCATTGAAATTCTCGACCAGCTGGCTGAAGATACATCGGTACCAAGGAATATCAGGCGGGGAGCGACAGAAGCGAAAGAGCGACTTTTGCAGCAAAATGAAGCACTCGACGTGAGGGCTGCGAGCGCCATCTTTATTTTAGATGAACTGGCAAATGATCCCAACATTCCCCTTCATGGCAGAACCTTGATCTGGAACATAATCAGCCAGCTGGAAACCGTAAGCTGAGAAGGCTTCTGCACCGAGCCTGAAATCAAAGAGATTTAAAGTGGAAAAGAATTATTGATTGAAATGCGATTAAGGCGCGAGCGGCTGTAGTCTAGTGGTTAGGACTGGAGCTTCCCAAGCTTCAAACCCGGGTTCGAATCCCGGCAGCCGCACTTTGAGGTTTACTGTCCCTCGATCGCGCTGGGAGTACATGGTATCAGGTTACCGTCATTAACACATCTAGATGTCTTCTTTCTGGATTCTCTAAAATAACCCAAATCGAATTAATCATTAATCAATGAACGGCTTCGAGCAGAGGCATAAAGTGTCATTTGGGATTGTTTCAGATAGAGGGGGACACTTAGTAAGGACACTGATCGTGTTTAACTAATCCCAAAAAACGATTGAACATCAAAATCACATTTAATTGGCTTTACTTGTCTCGTGACGGGATCTTTGCAGCATTCTTATTCTCAATTCCGCAGCCAAATGACGAAAATTCATCCGTGGCGACAGGTCGGCTGATTGATATCGATCGACTCGATACTGTCCGATAAACTCGCTTCATCATGATGATAATCCAGACGAGATAAACGAAAAGTACCGTGGGCGTCAATGGCCAATAATAGGGATAAAGAAATGCAGCCCAGATCATTGCAATGAATCCTCCAGAAACAAATGAGGAGACGAGTCTAATTGTAACCCGATTGTCCCTCTGTGAAAGATTGAGATTTGAGTAGTTTGTACTCCTTACAATCCTCGAAATCTCAGATGAAAAAGCAAAATGGAAGATGATCGTTAAGAGAATGCCGATAAAGAATATCAAGATGTGTGCGTAGCCTGTCGTCACGGCAGTCGCACAAAGAAATAAAAAGTAAACAAAAAGAAGAATACCAATTCCTTTTGATTTTTGTTGGATTGGAAGAGTCGAAGGCATGACCAACTTTGCTAATGTCCTCGATACGACAGCACCACCATGTTTCACATACGCAGGAAGTTTTGAAGAGAGCTTCCCAGCAAATTTCAAACTATTTCGCATGAGGAACGGGGTAATCGCGCTCGTCACGAAGCAGAGCGCTCCTGCAAAGGGGTAAAGAATTGCGCCTTTCGTCACACCAAAAGCCCGGCTACCGACGCTCGCAAACATCACAGATTCAGCATCTCTCCCACAGAGTGCGCTTCCTATTGACACAGAGGCTTTCGAAGAAAAACCAAGCAGATACGCGAGCGCAGCGGTGATGATGAAATCGTTGAGAATGACAAGTGCGGCCGCTGCTATGATCAGCCACCAAATATCAACGAACATGAGAGGATCGATCAGCATTCCAAATGATACGAAGAAGACAGCTACGAACGCGTCCCTGAAAGGTACGATCTTCTCCTCAAATCTCTCGGAAACTTTCGTTTCTGCGAATACCATTCCGATGAAAAATGCTCCGATAATAGCTGGTACTCCAGAAATCTCCGCGAAAGCAGCCGCAAGGAAAACGATACCGAGTGCAAAGAGGACGAACATCTCATCATTCTTAATCCTTCGAAGATGGTGGATCGTCTTCGGTATAACCCAAAGTGCGAGAAAAACGAAGAATACATAAAAAACGATGATCCCTATCGCAAGTGATGTTAAATTCACAGGTTCGGTTCCATCTTTGATCATCAGACCAGCGATAATCGTTAGAAGGACCATTGAAAGGAAACTTTCAGTTACGGAGATTCCGATGAGGAACTCCGTTTCTGGATTTGCCAGCCTTTTGAGCTCGATGACTGATTTCATTGCCACCGCACTGCTACTCATCGAGATGATGCCGGCAAGAAAAACCGTGTCGATGATTGGCCAGCCCATCGCTGTTCCCAACATAATGCCAGTAAACATGTTGATGCCGAGATTCAACATCGCGATGATCGTAGCTGACGACTTTGTCTTTCTTACCTTGCTAAAAGAGAATTCCAATCCGATGAAAAACATGAGGAGAATAAGACCAAGGTACGAGAGGAAATCGATCATAGTCGTGTCTTTGATGATGCCGTTATAAGCTAGCGGACCAAGTTGAAAGTGAATATGAGGACCGATGATGATGCCAACAATGATATAGCCGAGAATGACACTCTGCTTCAACTTCGAGGCGATTGTGGCGCCTATAAAGGCGATAAGCATAACAGCGCCGATCTCCAGCATCATGTTGTCTGGTGTTAGCATGGCTCCCTCTCATCAATACAGATCAAACATGAGCAGGGATATATCGTCCGACCTTATTGACGAACGATGGGCAATTGAGAATTCGAATGAGTTGATCGGCGAACAGGATTTTCTAATACACAATATAGCACCCTTCTGACACGACTGTATCAACTGTGCATCCCTCCACGGGTATAATGGGATGAGTCGATATTAATATATTTCCCAGCATGGACAGGAATTGAACGGATAATTTTTTCGCAACTTCTTTGATTAGAATCGTTCACTATTTTGAGTTACATGGTTATTCGAATTCAATTACGGTCCTTTGCACCAACATAAGTCACACAAAGCTCTTTGGATCTGTCTCAAAAGATCGAGTACACGTATCGGTGCTTTTTTAAGGAGGTAGTGAAGTTTCCGACCGATGGTAAGGGAATGGCATTCCCTGAGCAGAGACGAGGTATTGGCCTCCCTGAATACAAGTCTCGAAAAGGGATTAAGTGACAAGGAGGCGCTATCACGGCTCGAAAAGTTCGGGGCAAATGAAATCATAGATAGGTATGCTCTCTCTCCCCTGAAAATCTTCATTGGTCAGTTCAAAAATCTAATGGTTATCATTCTCATCATCGCTGCTATCATTTCTGGCACGATTGCAACGATCCAGGGGACAACGGAGGAATGGCTTGATGCTGCGGTCATCATGGTGATCGTTGTTCTGAATGCGATTTTGGGGTTTTTTCAGGAATACAAGGCTGAAAGGACTTTGCAGGCACTCAAGAAACTCGCCTCACCCGACGCGACAGTGATCAGAGACGGTTGCGAGAAGGACATACCGTCAAGTGAGCTTGTGCCAGGCGATATCATCGTTATCAAGACGGGGGACAAGATCCCGGCGGACGCTAGACTGATCGATGCTGTTAATCTAAAAGTCAATGAAGCTTCTCTGACTGGCGAATCGGTGCCGATTTCCAAGGATGCTGGTGCAGTTGTGGAAAAAGACGCATACGTCGGTGATAGAAGGAATATGGTCTTCGCAGGATCGACCGTGGAATATGGAAGGGGTACCGCAGTTGTTATATCGACGGGAATGGAAACAGAACTTGGAAAAATCGCCTACATGATACAAGAAGAGGACGAGGAAACACCTCTTCAGAAAAAGCTCGCGACACTCGGAAAACAACTGGGAATTATGGTACTTCTCGTATCTGCCTTTATTTTTATCGTTGGGATTTTGCGGAATGTCGCTGTCGGCGAAATGTTCCTCACATCCGTAAGTCTGGCGGTCGCCGCGATTCCAGAAGGATTGCCAGCGGTCGTTACAGTCAGCCTCGCTCTCGGCCTTCAGCGTATGGCAAAAAGAAATGCATTAATCAGAAAATTACCAGCCGTTGAAAGCCTGGGCAGCGCAACAGTGATCTGCACGGATAAGACTGGCACGCTCACAAAAGGTGAAATGACCGTCCGGGAGATTTATACTGGAGAACCTATCCACGTCACTGGTGAGGGTTTTGTGCCAGTTGGTGACTTCAGCAAGGGTTCGCAAAAGATTGATCCTCTCACAATTGAGGAACTCGCTTGGTTGCTCAAAGCTGGCGCTCTATGCAACGATGCGTCGCTCGAATATGATTCAGGTCAGTGGAGAATTAGGGGCGATACAACGGAAGGAGCTCTTCTCGTTCTCGCGCAGAAAGCTGGCATTAACCTTTCAAAGCTGAAAGAAGAGTTTCCAAGAATCTCTGAATTACCCTTCGACTCAGTCAAGAAAAGAATGATAACGATCCATGAACACAGTGAAAAGATCTTTGCTTTCATGAAAGGTGCCGCAGAATCGACTGTCTGTTTGTGCAACAAGCGATACCTGGATGGGCGGATCGTTGAACTTTCAGAAGATGAACGACAGAAAATACTAGGAAGGAACTCAGATATGGCCAAGCGAGCCTTGCGTGTTCTCGCGATCGCGATGAAGGAAATGCCAGAATTCTCTGAAGATGAGGCTGTGATCGAGAGAGATTTCGTCTTCCTCGGCCTTGTTGGCATGATTGATGCGCCGAGGAAAGAGGCGATCGAGGCAATTGGAAAGGCAAAAAATGCGGGAATCCGTGTTATTATGATCACTGGCGATCACGAATTGACCGCTAAAGCGGTTGCTCAAGAAATGGGCATCGCTAATCGCGATGAAGCCGAAGTTCTCACCGGCAGAGAACTCGAGACGATGACGATGGAAGAGCTCAGAGAGCGGGTGAAGAAAGTCTCAGTCTTTGCGCGTGTGGCTCCAGATCACAAGGTAAAGATTGTGGAAGCTCTGAAGAGAAATGGGGAGATCGTTGCGATGACTGGTGATGGAGTTAATGATGCGCCCGCGTTAAAGAAGGCGGATATCGGCATCGCGATGGGCATCACAGGAACTGATGTCTCAAAGGAAGCGTCTGAAATGGTGCTTACGGATGATAACTTCGCATCGATCGTTCACGCCGTGGAAGAGGGAAGGGGCATCTACAATAATATCAGGAAATTTGTCGAGTACCTTCTTTCTTGCAATGCTGGTGAAGTCGCAGCGATGTTCCTTGCAACGCTCCTTTTCGCAGATCCAGAATTTTTACCATTCCTTCTTCCAATTCAAATACTCTGGATGAATCTTGTCACTGACGGCTTGCCCGCGCTTTCTCTCGGCGTCGAACCAACATCACCGGACGTCATGCAAGAACCGCCAAGAGATCCTAAAGAAAAACCGATCACGAGGCGTATGGGCTACCGTATCGTAGCGGTCGGATTCATCATGGCAATTGGGACAATATTATCATTCTACCTTGAATATATGGAGACGGGAGATGTTACGCGCTCAAGAACCGTTGCATTTTGCACGATTGTGTTCTTTCAGCTGTTCTATGTCTTTTCCGGTAGATCGGAAAAACGGACAATCATTGAGCTTGGGTTGCGCTCGAATGTCAAGGTTGTCTACGCATTTCTTGCATCTGTCTTGCTGCAGCTACTTGTTATCTATACGCCTCCACTCAACCCTATATTCAAGACGACACCGATAGGGCTAGAAGAATGGGTGATCGTGATGGTTATTGGAATGTCAGCAACGTTGGTAGCAGAGCTTTGGAAAGTCGTTTCAAGAAAGAAAAATAATAAAGATCGCAATCAACGGATTTGCTGATAATCCAGTGATCTCATCGCGAGAGGGGACTTATGATCGAAATCGACGGCTCATATGGAGAAGGCGGCGGGCAACTCTTGAGATGCGCTGTTGCATTTGCTGCACTAACAGGCAAAGAGACGCGAGTACATAACATTAGAGCTGGAAGACCGAATCCCGGTCTCGCACCGCAACACCTCGCTGCGATCAACGGTGTTGCTCTGATTTCCGGGGGTAAGCTGGAAGGGGCAGGAGTTGGTTCAACTGAAATTATCTTTCGACCTGGAAAGGTTCAAGGGGGAAAATTCAAGATCGATGTTGGTACAGCTGGTAGCATCCCTCTCGTCCTTCAGGCATGCATGTTGCCAGCGATCATGGCTGAAACGAAAACGATCATGGAAATCTCTGGCGGCACGGATGTAAGGTGGTCCCCGTCCGTCGACTATTATGATCTAGTGCTATTTTCACTTTTAAAAAAGATCGGAATTGACGTAAAAATGAAAATCATTGCACGAGGCTTTTATCCAGAAGGGGGAGGAAAGGTATTGGTCGAAATCTCCCCTGCCAGAGATCTCGCGCCGTTGCGCCTGGAAGATCGTGGCCAGTTGAGAAGGATAGGAGGTAAATGTTTTTCCCAAAATCTTCCACCACATATCTGTTCGCGGATGATTCATTCAGTGAAAAAGTCGTTGATCGATTTCGGCGGTATTGAGATCAAGAATGAGACCTCATCAGGAATCTCAACTGGTACAGGGATCTGTCTTTTTGCTGAATACGATCATACAATACTTGGCGCAGATGCTCTGGGCGAGAAAGGATTACCAGCTGAGTCGGTGGGAGCGGGCGCTGCACAGTCGCTTAAAGAGGAAATCTCTGGTGCCGGTACGCTCGATGTTCACGCAAGTGACCAGATATTGCCTTATCTCGCGCTATCTACAGAAGAATCGACATTCCGTGTAAGAACAATCTCAAAACATCTCGAAACGCAGGTCTGGCTGATAGGCAAGTTCATGAATACGCGATTTGAATCGGAAAAAATCGAAGGAGGATACAGGATCATTGTTCGGCCTACCCATACATGATTGATCGCATTTTTGTCAGTTCTTCTTTTTTGCCAGCCTTTCTGTACATTTCTTTTAATTTTTCTTCGATCATTACCGCCTCGTCGAGAAGGGGCTTGACGTCGATCTCGGTGTGAAGCAAGATCTTATCGATTGCTGAAGTCACAGCGGCGGCCGCTCTCGCGTCTGGATACTCCGCACTCGCTTCCGACAACAATAACAAAACATCAAAATCTCTGTATACACCTTCATTCAACAGAACGCTGGCTAGACCCACAACGACGCCGTTTTCAAAAAAAGGTATGCCATTGTTTTTCAGGACTTCGTTCGCTCTTTCGGTTGAACCGATCCCCCAGACCCGATTGGTGAGGTCCGTTGCTGTATCAACCTTTTCAGCCCCCTCGTATTCCCGCCCCGGCGCCGACTGAACGATGAGACCTTCTGGTGAAATCACCATCCCGCACCTGTGTTCTTCCGTCCAATCCATCACAGCTCTCGCAAGCGGTTTAATTAGATTTGCTGGCGGTTGAAACTCTGATACAAAGACAACAATCTTGTCCTTTCCCTTTTCACCAGCATATATCCGCACGGGTCCGTACGGCACTCTATTCTTTATCCAGGATACAGCCGGAAAGTATTCCGAATCGACAACACCCACTTGCTCGAGCGCTAGAGCCGTAACCAAATAGTTCGCTGCGATCGACCCTACGAGGCCGACACTCGGGAATCCATCGATGACATAAGCACCTTTCAGATCCCTTTCCTTTAATTCAATAATCTGAATTTCGTCCATCATAATTCATATTCAGCTCATAATACTTAACAATTAGCAATCGCTGGCTCTCCTCAATTCTCATTATTCTCTGAAAGAATGCAGAATTACTCGACATACGGAAATCTTATCATCCTTTTTCATCATGCTCTGAGATGATGAGACCCTATGTGATCGTCAACTGTGCGATGACGCCTGACGGAAAAATCGCTGGCAGAGAACGAAGACAAGTGCGCATATCGTCTCAAGAGGATCTCGAGAGGGTAAAAAAATTACGTGCCTCGTGCGATGCGATTCTCGTCGGCATAGGGACAGTACTTGCAGACGATCCGCATTTGACTGTCAAAGATCTTCCACCAGAAAAGAATCCGCTGAGGGTGGTGCTCGATTCGAATGGAAGAACACCAGATCATGCAAAGGTCCTTGATCGAAATGCCCCAACACTCATCGCGACGTCGGAAGAGTGCAAAAAAACCTGGAAAAATGTTGAGGTCGTGAGATTCGGAAAGGGGAGAGTTGATATTGAGCAATTACTTTCATATCTTTACTCGAAGGGCGTAAGGAAATTGCTTGTAGAAGGAGGTGGAGAAGTTATCTGGTCCTTTTTCAACAGAGGCTTTATTGACAGATATTGTGTCTACATCGGGGACTTTGTTCTCGGCGGAAGGGACGCTCCAACTCCCGTCGAAGGAGATGGTTTCTCCGATCATCTGCCATTCCATCTCAAATTGATCAGCGTGGAAAGATTAGGCGGTGGCGTTCTCCTCATCTACGAGGCTGTCAGGAATGTCAAGTGAGAGGATAAGATTCGCAGCAGATGAGATGCTCGGAACACTGGCGAGGTGGTTGCGCATTATCGGTTATGACACGATTTATGAAAAGAATAAGAGTGACGAAGAGATCGAGGCGCAAGTTCTCAGAGAAAAGAGAATTCTACTGACCAGGGATAAGAATCTTGCAAAGAGGCTTGGCGAGAGAAGTCTTTACATTGAGAGCGATGAGCTTCGTGAACAGCTTCGTCAGGTCATCAAGTCATTTAATTTGACGATGGATGAGGATTTTACAAGATGCACGTTATGTAATGGAGAAGTTGATAAAGTTTCACAAAAGGAAGTCGAAAATGATGTTCCAGCAGGTGCCCTCGTAAACAACACAGAATTCTATCGCTGTCGGAGCTGCGGCAAGGTTTACTGGAAGGGATCTCACTGGGAAAACATTCTTAAAACCCTGGAACTGATCGAGGAAGATGAGTGAATCTCATGCATATTTTAAACCACAATTTTCCTCGAAATATGCTTCCTTCAAATCTTATAATAATCCTCGCTGATGATTTTCCCATTACCTGCGTTGAGTATCATGACACCATGAATGCCCTCGACGCACCAGATCGGGATGTAAAATACGCCCAGTTCCTTCACCGCGACTTCATCGGGATTCGGTGAAACCGTTTTCTTCTCTACGATAGTGACCTGACCAGTATCCCTGATAATTTCCTGCTCATGCGTGTGTATTCTCACAACTTCACGTTTGACGAGTTTTTTCGCTTCCTCTGTTTCCAGCATCGGTTCCAGGCGTTTGAACGCATGCTCAAGCGTCAAAACAACATCGACATTCTCGTTCCAAGGCTCAACCTTTCCCGTCAGCGCATTGACCGACAGGTGTCCACGCTCGCTACCGACCTTGATTTTATCAATATACAGATCACACGAGTATTGATAGACGAAATAGGGAACCAACTCCAGCCTGTATCTGAAGCCCCCAACAGTCTGTCTTGAAATTTCTTTCACATCCGTGAGGTCTATTACGGGTTTCACGATCTTCTCGCCCAATTCCGTACCCTGCATTTCTTCCAATACTTCCGGCGCAACGATTTTCGGATAATCATCGGCGATGAGTTCATCAATGAGACCGTGGTCATGTTCTCCCAGTAGTTTTTCGATACGCGTTCGTCCAATTTCGCGAGCGACGGCTTCCCTGTCCCAGTAGGTAACCGACTGATCAAGAAGCGCCGCCGATGACTCGGAAATCGGCTGAAGACTCACAATCACCCTTTTCCCCTTGAAATTCTTAAATTCGTTGAGAAAAGCACGGATTTTTGTTTCATCATCCGTTCCTTCCAGAAGTAAAAAGACGACTTCGCTCGTTCCTTTCTTTCCGAATATGCGATCTCCCTTTTCGGTCACCTCGAACTCCCTCGATTTCAGAATCTCGATGATGACGCTGC
Organism: Methanomassiliicoccales archaeon; assembly: GCA_014361295.1. Taxonomy (NCBI): domain Archaea; kingdom Methanobacteriati; phylum Thermoplasmatota; class Thermoplasmata; order Methanomassiliicoccales; species Methanomassiliicoccales archaeon. Next base: position 1,204,810 of record JACIVX010000001.1, read on the forward strand.
TCAGGGAGGACAAATTCGCACCGTGTACTTGATCATGTTCCAGAAATAAAAATATTATCTTCTCGTTTATTGCGTGCACATTCTCGATCGGAGCCCTATGACCATTTCTACCAGATATATGACTACAAGATCTTTACCATTCGCAAGCAAATCATACGAGAGGATTTCTTCTGCCCATTGAGCGCATTAAGAGCAGGATACTAATTCATGAGAGCTTATTCTTCGGAACATAGTCTGGGTTACTAATGAGAGTGCTGGCTGATTGCTGGATTCATTCGATACGCAGGATTTCGTGAAGATACGAAATATCAACGCTGCATCAATATCTGCGATAGAAGAAGGGATTTATAGGATGCACTGTAATGTTTCAATCGGGTGGTAGGTCGCAAGACCTGCACCAGGAGAATTGGGGATGATAAAGAAACTACGGGATAGACTGGAAATACCAGGAAGTGCTCTAAAGGAAATCAACGATTTCCTTCTTGACCCATCCAATGAAATAATAAACGACATACTTTCCGTTATCGAAAAATACGGGACGCCTGAGGAGATCAATGCAAAAGCGCGAGAGACTCGCAAGCTTGCGAAGCTGTTGCAGCGTCTGAAAGATGTGAATTCGCCGTATCTGAGGGATATCGAATGGCTCATCGATGCGAGAGACAAGAAAATGTTCATTTCCATTCGAGAATTCAGAAAAAAAGTGCTTGGAAAGAGAGCCGATGAAATGGTATTTAACGAGAAATATCCCGTAATTCTCGAGATCAGCGCCCTCCAATATTTCCCTTGGTTGATCGCTGAGGCTCAGCAGGCGATCAAGAACGGGGAAATCATGCCATCGAGATACATCAGGGTCAGGAAGATGAAGGAACAGGAAGCCGACCAGGGAGATATCCTAGCCACTGTGGCAGCGATGCAAGTCATTGGCGCCTCATATGTTGAGACGCTTGATACGAGGGGAACTGACGGCTCAAATGTCCACCTCGGGGGTCCTGAAACGATTACTGGATATTTCGGCGGAGTTGGACAGCCGAACGAGCATGCACGTCAGTACATCGATGAGTTTCTTTATTATTATACAAACTATGGAATAAAACAGGTTCTCAATGTGAACCCAGGCACTGTTCTCCTCGGTTACATCATTCACAAGCTCGGGATCGATATGGAATTCAAGATATCTGTCTTCATGGGAAACGACAACCCCTATTCTGTACTCTGGACATTAATGACGGCGAAACTGTTTGCACGAAATGATGGAACGACACCACTCGTTGGATTCAATCTGAGCAATTCGGTCAACGTCGACACGCTGGAGAAAACGGCGGAGATTCGTAAGATGCTCGGCCTTGAAGATAAGGTCAGAATCGAACATCATATCACCGAAACATGGAAAAGCATCGTGAGACAGCCATACAATCGGCGAGATGATCTCCTTGCGGTTGCGGATCATATCCCTAATATCGCCGCGAAGCACGAGGGCGGTGAAATCGAAATCGAGCAAATGAGAGAGCACCCATCTGACATTCTCGACTACTTCAGAGATAAGAAAGAGATCGTAGAATCGGGATTAATGCCGTTATTGGAACGAAATTACCTCGATAAACACGATGCCATTAACAAAACCGCGGAAGCCCTCACAAGAAAAGGCTTATCCTTCGTGGGTGCATGGAATCTTCATGCGCGATAAAATATGGTAATGTGAGAGACGCTCTTCTTTTTCACTTCTTTCCGATGAGTGAACAATTTCAAATCGCTGCAATCGAGTTGAAATAGAGATGATATCGAACCTCTGATGAGAAAAGTTGATAACAGGACGTTCATCTGTATCTGAACATGGATCTCCGTTTGCCGATTCGCTTGATCTCGCTGTCAATGATCGTAAGCGGTATTTTCCTAGTGATTTATGGTATCACGAGAGGTGAGATGCAGGTTGCTCTCTTCCTTATTTTCCCAGTGATTTATGGTACAGGAATCGTGGGTTTGATCTCGATTCTGCTGATTTTTCTTGGTTTCTTCTTAGCATTCTTGTCCTTCGCTATTCCTCCTGACCATGTTGAAGAGCCATACGAACCGATGGAAATCGAGCGACCTCAGATGGAGAAGAAATCTCAAGTCAAAGGTGGTGGTGTTGTTCTCATCGGTCCAATCCCGATCGTCTTTGGATCGGATGCCAAAATGGCGATTATAGCGATGGTGCTAGCAATCGTCATGATCTTGCTCGCCCTTCTTTTTCTCTAATTCATCAACAATCAGTTGGCCAGCATCCCTCAACGAGATCTTTTTCTTCCGTGCGAATTCCCTGATTTCCCCAACGATCCTAATGTAATCTTCGAATGTATTTCGCCTTTTCCGCAGCACCCGACCGAGCGCTTTTTCAAATGGCTCGTTCTTTCTCAGCTGCTCAAGCGCTTCCCTGACCGCGATTATATCCTCCGATCTCATTTATGCCAACCTTCGACGACCCTGAGAAAATTCTTGAAAATCTCTATGCCATATTCGGTATGTTCAACCTCTGGATGAAACTGCAGACCGTATACCGGTCTCGATTTCATTTTAACCGCTTCGACGGGACAATGATCCGAATGTGCAAGGATATCAAATGAAGAGGGCACAACCGATACTTCGTCATTGTGCGATTCCCAGACAATGAAACTATGAGGGAGGCCCTTGAAAAGATCGTTTTCGCGATCGATATAAAGTACTGTCTTTCCGAATTCCGGAACTTTTGCCGGTTCCGTCTTCCCCCCAAATTTCGCGCACATGAATTGCATTCCCGCGCAGATTCCGAGGATTGGAATCTGCGCCCTGTCGAGGTACTCACTGTTGCGTCCCATCCTTTCGGCATCGAGTGCGACACGAGGGGCCCCGCCAGAAAGAACGAGAGCGTCCGCGTCCTGAATATCCTCAAATGGTGTTGTATTTGGCACGATCGTTGTATCGACGCCGAGATACCTGAGTACCCTCCATTCTCGGTGTGTCCACTGTCCACCGTTGTCTACAACGTAGATCTTCATCGTTTTGTAAAAGACTGTACCATATTTAAGGAGTGTCGGTTCCTAAATACCACTGCGAAAGATCCGATCAATTGGGATTCAAAACTGAAAAGAGAGAAAAAAGCTGGTCATGACGGATTGTTGAGGTACCGACTTCAGCTAATGATCTCAATGGTTATGCAATTCTCGCAAAGTGTTATTTAGCAACGAATCAACTACTAATTTAATCATAATCGGAATCATTAAATGGTGATTTTGTATCAGAATTTTTTGTGAAAGCTGTTCTTTTCGACCTCGGCCACACGCTCATCGATTACTACCACGATTGGAAAGAACCTGAGATGAAAGCGATCAGGAAAATCTATCGCATACTCTCAACAGATTTTGGAATTTCCGAGGAAGAGGGTGAATTTTGTCGGCATCTGAGCCAGTTGCTGATGGAAGCGAGGGAGACAAAACTCAAGAAAATGATCGAAATACCGTTATCAGATATCCTGAACCGATGCTTTCATCGTTACGGCTGTGACGGTGATGATGACCTTATCGATAAAGCGCTGCACGCTTTTTACGAAACATTGCTCGAGAATCGCCAGCTCATTCCAGGTGTGAAAGAGATGCTCGATAAAGTGCGCGCAAGGGGATACGTGATTGGGCTTGTCTCTGACGTCGCCTGGGGACTACCCTCTGAATTCCCTCTGAGAGACATGTGTTACTACGGGATTGACCAGTATTTCGATGATCTTATCTTCTCGACGGATGTTGGTCTAAGAAAACCCAACCCCAAGATTTTCAAAATGGCCCTTTCGAATTTAGATGCGAAACCTGACGAGGCAATATTCATTGGCAATTCACTGCAGGCCGATATCAAGGGTGCAAAAGGCATTGGGATGGTAGCGGTTCTCAAGGAATCGAAATTCTACCAGCACGACGATTCGATCGTGCCAGACGAAAAAATCTCAGGTTGGAATGAAATAGATCGTGTTCTTGCAAAGTACACACGACGATGACTCATTCCCACTCAATCGTCGCAGGCGGCTTGTCAGTAATGTCGTAAACGACCCTGTTCACCTTGTCTTTCATCTCGTTGACGATGCGAAGCGAGATCTTTTCGAGAACTTCATGTGGAATCTTTGAGTAGGTGGCGGTCATCGCATCGACCGAATCCACAGCACGCACAGCAATCGTTCTTCCGTAAGCACGCCTGTCGCCCTGAACACCAACAGACTGAACTGGGAGGAGCACGGCGAAATATTGCCACGGCAGTGCCATTTTTCCGCTCGCAGCCGCCTTTTCGATTTCCTCTTCAACAATCGCACACGCCTCCCTGACGATTTCTACCGCCTCCGGTGTCGCCTCCCCGATGACTCTGATCGCAAGAGCTGGACCTGGGAATGGCTGTCGTTCCGAAACCTCAATACCCAAAAATCTCGCGACTTTCCTGACTTCGTCCTTGTAAAGATCGCGCAGCGGTTCCACTAGCTTCAATTTCATGTCAGCTGGCAATCCGCCGACGTTATGATGTGTTTTAATCGTATCCCTCAGGCGATCTCCGCTTTCGATCCAGTCCGGAGCGATCGTCCCTTGCACGAGGTAATCTGCTCCAAAATCTCTTGCTGTTCTTTCAAACACTCTGATGAACTTCTCCCCGATAATCTTTCTTTTTCTCTCAGGATCCACAACACCCTTGAGCGCGGCAAAAAACTCGTTTGATGCATCAACGATCTTATAATTTACGCCAAGTTGCTTTAGCATTCTCTCTACCGTCTCCGTCTCTCCTTTTCTCATAAAACCCGTGTTGACGTAAACGGTGAGAAGTCGATTTCCAATGGCTTTACTTGTAATGACAGCAGCAACAGTACTGTCGACGCCTCCTGAGCATGCGATAATCGCTTTTCCTTTGATTTCGCGCTCAAGCTCGCCAACCTTTTCCTCAACGAACTTCCTTGGGTCGAACACTAGCGCTGCACCTCCTCTGAGTCTCGCTCAACCTGTTTGGCCATTTCGTTTCGATATCCAATGAGTTTATCATGAATCCGTCTATCGGATAATGCCAAAATCTCAAGTGCCAGAATAGCAGCGTTATCGCCGCGATCAAGGCCAACGGTTGCCACGGGAACTCCTGGAGGCATCTGAACGATGGATAGAATTGAATCAAGATTGATCTTGCCGCTGACGGGCACGCCGATTACTGGCCTTGTTGTCAATGCAGCAACCGCCCCAGGGAGCGCTGCCGAAAGGCCAGCAATCGCAATGAAGACTTTTGCGTCGCTCTTCGACACAATTTCCTTCACGCGTTCGGGCGTACGGTGCGCTGATGCGACAACGATTTCCGCACTGACGTCGAATTTTCGAAGGACTTCGAGGGCCTTTTCACCGACGGAGATGTCGTTTTTACTGCCTAACAGGATTGTCACGTCCGGCATAACTCTACTGACCATATTGACAGAATAAAAGTATTTCGTACGTTAAACAGAAAAAAGGAATAGAAAAAATTGTTGAAATTCGAATCTACCAGAGAAAATGAAAAAGGATTTCGGTCCTCAGGATTTCATGATCGCAAGCAGGAAAATGCCAATTGCGATCAAAGCACCGATGACTGCTGCCAGAATGTTCACAAATGCGGTCCAAACGACGTCGGCCACCCAAACATGAACCGTATCTGTAAAGCCCGCGAGATAGACCCAAATGATTCCTACAATGAGACCAATGATCAACAGTGCAACGCCGATCGTTCTGCTTTTTCCGCTACCAAAATAAGCTGTGAATGCTCCTGCCAAAACCATGAACAATCCAAATGTCAACAAAAGTACTGTCAAAAAGCCTTCCCAATCCATTTTATCACCTGTGCTCCATTTTCATTTAAAACTTGATACCTGTGAGTGTCTTGGTGTCTATAACGCCGGGGATCGATCTGATCTTGTCGACGACGACTTGCCCAAGAAGATTAAAGTCCTCCGCCTCGATTTTTGCAATCAAATCGTATTCTCCGAAGAGGGGATGAAGTTCAACAACCTCCTTGACTTTGAGCAGCTCGTTGTAGACCTCGTGCTCTTTTGCGGGTGCCGTACTGATCAGAACAAAACCCACAGCCATTTATTCACCAAACCCCATTACAGTTTATTTGTGTTTAAACTTTTCGCTGTATTATTATACAACAGCCAATCAATTCTAATCAAAGATATCAGTTAATGGGAGAGAATCTCTGACATCCGCTTCTCGACGTCCTTCCAATCCGGAATATTCGTCATTGACCCTGTTGATTCGATAATAAACGATGCGGTCGCGCATCCTGCTGCCGCGCATTCTTTGAGAGACATTCCCCGGTATAATGCAGCGTAGAAACCTGCACGAAATGCGTCCCCCGCACCAGTGGTATCAACAACTTTCTTCGATTTGAAAGCAGGAACGCTAATCCGATTTTGACCTTCGTATATCACACATCCCTCCTTTCCTTTTGTATTAACGAGGAATTTCACGCGTGTTGAGAGTTCCTCAGGTGTTGAGAGATGCATATAACGCATGGCCGTCCTCAACTCGCTATCATTTGCAAAGAATGCGTCGCATTGCGAGATCGCGTCGCAAAAATCTTCTTTATTCCAAATGTGATGAATTTCCTGTGAAGGGTCAAATGATATGAATTTGTCCATTCCCCTGCATGCTTTCATCACTTTCAGATAGTATCCCGGTCTTCCCGTGCAAATGTGCACAAATTTAGATTCCCGCGCAGCGTTGACCCTGATCTCGAATTCGTCCATCCGGCGCATCGGTCCCTGGTAAACATATGCGATCTGATCGTGTGATGAATTGGAAACAATCCAAACAAGTGGCGTCTCATCATCTTCAATCTTCACAAGATCTCTGAGGTCAACGCCTCGATCGATCATGAAACGCTGGAAATCATCGGGAAAATCGTTGCCAACGAATGAACACAGAGCTGTCGGAACACCGAGAGAGGAGGCGATAGTCGCAATATTGGCGCCAGTCCCGCCAAAATATCGCTTTTTCTCAAGAATGTCAATCGACGTATTTGGCTCAGGAAAATCCTTGAGCTGAATGATATAGTCCAATGCAACATGCCCATAAACACAAAGGAAAAGGGAAGGCGTCATGTTCCCCCTTCCCAACCAGAAAGGTAAAGTTTCTGCTCACGCGTGAGCCTATCGATCTTAATACCCATCGCTTTCAACTTCAGACGTGCCACTTCGTTGTCAATCTCTTTCGGCACGCTGTACACAGCTGGCGACATTTTCTCATAATTTTCCGAAAGATACCGAAGCGAAAGCGCCTGGATCGAAAAACTCATATCCATAATCTCCACAGGATGCCCCTGACCCGCTCCTAGATTCATCAAGCGCCCTTCGCAAAGCAGGTATACCCTACGGCCATCTGGAAACCGGTATTCATCAACAAACTCTCTTACTCTCACAGGTTTGCCGCCAAGTTCTTCTAAGGCTCTTTTCGAAATTTCGTTGTCGAAATGCCCAGAATTCCCCAAAACGCAACCGTCTTTGATGTTTCGTAAATGCTCCTTTCTAACGACGTCCCGACAACCCGTCGCCGTGATGATGATGTCCGCCTCCCTGGCGGCCTGAGCCATCGGCTTGACTTCGAAACCGTCCATAACAGCCTCGATCGCACGAATGGGGTCGACCTCAGTAACAATGACATTCGCGCCGAGCCCTTTTGCGCGCATCGCAATGCCTCTCCCACACCACCCATAACCTGCAACGACCAATTTCTTTCCTGCGACGAGGAGATTTGTTGCAGTCATCCAGCCATCGAATGTCGATTGACCTGTTCCGTAACGGTTGTCAAAAAGATATTTCATGTGCGCGTCATTGACCGAAATCACTGGAAACTCCAATTTTCTCTGCGCTGCCAATGCTCTCAGACGGATGATTCCAGTTGTCGTTTCCTCATTTCCCCCCTTGACATTATCCAATTTTTCCCTGCGACTCGTGTGAAGCATCGTGATGAGGTCAGCGCCATCATCGATCACGAAATCGGGTGAGAGGTCAATGACAGCATTGAGATTTTGATAATACTCTTCGAGCGTTTCCCATTTCCTCGCATGGACCTCGATACCAAAATGTTCCTTCAGAGCGGCAGCAACGGAGTCGTCTGTTGACAAGGGATTGCAGCTTGCAAGCCTCACCTTCGCCCCAGCTTCAGAAAGTGCAATCGCAAGAATACCTGTTTTCGCTTCGACATGGAGGGCCATTCCAACTCTCAAACCGCTGAACGGCTGTTCCTTTTCCATTCTTTTCCGAATAGCGGAAAGAACTTTCATATGGGTGCTGGCCCATTCCAATCGCTTAAGACCCAGATCTATGTCTCCCGTCAAGGTAATCCACTCACAGTGTCGTTCACGAAATTGCTCAGGTATCGCTTATCAGTTTCCTCATCAAAACTGCGAGTCGAGATAACGACATATCGCCCTTACAATCTCCTTTAGGTTTTTCTTATTGTCGAAATTCGAGATGAGTTCCTTACGAGCACGCTCGTTATCTCTCAATTTTGAAACAATTTGTTGCATATTCGAAATTGCACGAGTTACCTCGTCAACAATCGATATAGTGGCCGTTCTTGAAGTCCTCGACAAAGGATTTAGGTCAATGGCGATAACGACCTTTCCAGCTTTTACCAAAGCCTCGGCCCGATCCCCGTCTTCCAAAGGCACGAGAACGACGTCAGCGGTGTATATTCCTTCACGTGTGCATAAGGCGCGGTCTGACGAAATCCCTTCTAACCTCGCATCGGGCTTTCTTCCCAAAACATGCGTTGCACCGGCTCTCTCTAGATAAGCGCAAACCTTCTCTACACGTTCATCTGAACGGTGGAATAAATTGACCTCGATCTTTGCAGGCAAAGATTTCGCAAGCCCGACGATCTCTTTAGCGCAGAGTGCGGCTACATTACCGTTCACCGAGATCACGGGATTCTTTGCTTCCAAGAGATAGGCAACGGCGACTTCTTCGGCGACAGTTGCCTCTTTAACTGTTTTCTCACCGAGAAGATAATCAAAAGCTTCCCCCCGACCGTGAGCGATTAATCCAGTTATTGAAACGATTCCTTCACGACTAAGCTCTGCCAGGCGCTCCCTCGTTTCGAGCGATTTGCGACGCGGATGATCCTTCGGTATTTCCATGATCGAACATTACTCGATTCACGATTAAAAAGTTCCGACAGCCTTGAAAGACATCGAATACTAAATGTGTCATGTATTAATCAGGCATCAAAATGAATTCGTTCACTGTTACTCACCGCGTTGGGAATGGTTTTGAACTTCGCTTCAACACAAGGTTCTTGCAATATAATTTATATATTAGTATTGAAGTTTGAAAATAAAATAAATATTAATATGGGATTTTCATCATCTAAAAGTGTTCGATTAAATCTTTTACGGAATCTATATATACATGTTCTCTAATGTACTCTCCGCATCGGGGAAGATCAGTGAACTCTCATAAACGGATTAGACTCCTTGGCGCTATCCAAGAAATCGCTTTTGACGGCAAGTATGTTGTCAGGGCGACTTTCGCCCCGAATATTGGAATGAGCGTTCTTGACAACCGCAAGAGGGTCATCGGACGCGTCAAGCGAGTTTTTGGTCCAGTTAATACGCCTTTCGTGTCAATAGAACCTGTCGATAATTATCGCTTGCCTGACGTCGTTGGCAAGCAAGTATATGTTGAAGGGGTCGATGAGCATGCCAAAACAAAGAGAAGGAATGGATGAGATAGAGCGGTGCCCGGAATGTAACAGCGCGCACCTCGTGAGAGATTATGAGCGTGGCGAATTGATATGCGAAGATTGCGGGTTAGTGATCGATGACCAATTTATAGATCAGGGACCCGAATGGCGGGCCTTTGATGTGGAGCAAGGAGAGAAAAGAGCGAGAACGGGCGCCCCGATGACCTACACGATTCATGACAAGGGTCTTTCGACTGAGATTTCATGGAAGAATAAAGATAGTTACGGTAAGAGTATTCCGACAAGAAATCGTGCTCAGCTTTACAGATTGAGGAAATGGCAGAGGAGAATCAGGGTTTCAAATGCAACAGAGCGAAACCTTGCTTTCGCACTCAGCGAACTCGACAGGATGGCGTCAGCAATGGGGTTACCGCGAAATGTTAGAGAGACCGCTGCCATGATCTACCGCAAAGCTGTCAATAAGAACTTGATAAGGGGAAGGAGCATCGAGGGTGTTGTAGCGGCCTCGCTGTATGCTGCATGCAGGCAGTGCGGAGTACCACGAACACTTGATGAAGTCGCAAACTCGAGCCGTGTCGGAAGAAAGGAGATAGGAAGGACTTATCGATTCATGACTAGGGAATTGAAGCTTAAGCTGATGCCAACGAAGCCGCAAGATTATATACAGAGATTTTGCAGTGAATTGAAGTTGAGCGGCGAGGTACAATCGAAAGCTGGTGAGATCCTCAAGGATGCTGCAAAGAAGGAGCTGACATCGGGACGCGGGCCAACAGGTGTCGCGGCTGCAGCGATCTACATCGCTTCAATTCTGTGCAACGAAAGAAGGACGCAGCGGGAAGTAGCTGATGTCGCAGGCGTCACAGAGGTTACAATTAGAAACAGGTACAAGGAATTGACGGAGAAGCTCGGCATTGATATTCAGCTCTGATTGGATCATTGATTATCAGACTTCGGAGCCTACGCTGGTTCCGAAGTTTATTTATTGCTTCTTGCCATTACATCGGCGGGAATAGCGGTGCAGATCGGGAAAACTTTACTAAAACCAGCTGCTTTCTGTTTGATAGCTGGTGGGATTCTCACCATCATTTCATCAGTCATTGTTTTCATATGGGGGAGACTCGTCAGCACGACACTCGGTACGCTCATTGTCATTTTCTTCTTACTCGTGGCCATCTCTGAAATTTCAGTAACGAGATCACTATGGCGCTCGGAAATTGGTGCCTGGAAAAGCATTCTTACATGGGTAGGCCTCTCACTTATCTGCAGGGCTCTTATCATTTACTTCTCCTCAGGAGATATCTTTTATGCGAACTCGATCATCGGCGCTGCCGAGCTACTAACATTCGTGTTTGTTTTCACGAAAAAAGACTATTTTATCCCATCAGAAGCGGAAAGAGCAGTTGCGATCAAGAATCTGGAAGCTTCACTGGTGAAGACAGTTTCAGAGTGCCCCACCTGCAAAGGAATTGTTGAGAAAGACTGGATATCATGCCCGTATTGTGGCACATCCCTTCCAAAGATTTGTGGAAAATGTGGTGCTAAGCTGCAACCCGAGGATATTAAATGCGGCCGTTGTGGCGCTGAAATCGAACGCCCTGAGCTGCTGATCAGACATGTGGAAACGCTCAAGGCCCTTGCTGAAGAAGAGAGTTCGCGCGAAGTCAGATCGAGCCGATACGCAAAACTTGCTGAAGCGCTTTTGAAGCTCGGTCGAACAAACGAAGCACTCGACGCATACAGAAAGGCAATCGAGTTTACCGTCTTTGACAGAAAAAAGAGTCATTATATGGTTAAGATGGCGACGATTCTCAAGAATATCGGCAAAAGCCAGGATGCTCTTGAAATCGTTGAAGAAGCGTTGAAACTCGACCCTGAAGATTACGCAGGAGCGACGAAGGTCAAAGAGCAGATTTTGAAGTCAAATGAAGAGCGTGAAGCGTGCCAAGTCGGAGAAAGAGCGACGACTGCCTGATCACGGACGCACTCTTTTCAATTTCAGATAATCGACTTTGCGGTCAGATATCCTGCCAAAAAGAATTTCCTTTTTTACGCCGTGAGCGAGCCTTACGGCCCTCGAGATCTCCGGCCAGGTCACGCGGTATTCCCTCGGCACGGCGTGAACAAGGTACTTCGAATGATGTTTGTCTGGATCAGCGTCATAAACTCTAAAATGCGATCCATACTTGAACCCAGTTTTGACGATGAGCCCTTTTCTTCTCAAATCGCTGTAGACTTTAAACCTCAGATCAAAGTCCGTTTGAATCTTTTTTGCACGCTTTCTGAGCCCATTCAGACTGATCTTTCTTCCCGACTTTGCACTCCTAAGAACAATTTTCTTATCTTCAAGCAAAAAGGCTGTTTCGATCATCGATAATTGCAAGGCATTACCAATCTTCTTTCCGTAAAATTCATGATCGTAGAGTTGCTGGACTGCTTTCTCTTCAAAGACAAGAGCCCGATCTTCGAAAAGCAACGCTTCGATCAACTCTGTTTCTTTTCTGGCCGAAGAAAACCGACCTTTCGGAATAACAGAAGATGCCTTGTAATAGGTAATATCCCCCTCCTCATCCACAACCGCGACAAGAAGCTCTTTTCTCGTTTTTTCAGATCTTTCAACATCCTGAAGGAATTTTCCAATATCGAAGAGCGATCTCTCGGTAATTGCAGAAACCCAGAATTTTGTCGGAGAACTCGTGGGTGTTCCGCCCCTTGGAAATACCCTGAAATCAAAATCGCTGGTCCCACGCTTGACAATGTAACCTCTCTGCCTTAAATCACGGTAGACCAAGTAATCGATCTCGAAATCATCGCAGACGCATGCAGCACGTCTCATGATTTCAGAGAATCCGATAACCGATGACCCTTCATAGACGACAAGACGACCGGTTTCAACAAGGTAGCACGCTTCAAGCAGATCGAGTTCGAGACCACCACCTGAGCGCGGATATCCATAGAATCCTTTATTGTAAATTTGACTCCCTTCAGCCGCGTCTTCGATGATAACTGAATCATTAAAGATAACCCCAGGCATGCATCTTGCAATTCCGTTTCGATTATTATAGTTATTTGCCGAATCTATCATGATTGTGTTTTAACTCATCCCGGACGTGTGATCAAACCTCACGAAGCTTGGATTCATTAGACTGTTATGTAACGCGAGGTCATCATAAACTGATGACGGATTCGGAGGGTCAAATCGGTTAAATATATATACTATATGTTGTTAACTAAATGTTACCTAGAAGTGGTTAATATGACCGATCTAGACACCGTTCTCTCCATAATCGAAAACCCTACGCGCAGAAGGATACTTGAAGCGCTCGTTAGGGAGCCACATTACCCATTGCAGCTCTCACGAGAGCTTCGAATGAGCCAGCAAGCCATCATGAAACATCTCAAAGTACTCGAAGAGAACAATCTGGTGCGTAGCTTCCTTATGGAGAGCGATCGAGGCGGACCAGCGAGAAAGGTCTATGTTCCAATAAGAGGATTCAGTATTCTCGTCGATGTGGGACCAGGTCTGTTCAACGTTGAGATCCTTTCGCGCGAGAACTTTGACATCGAATCTCGCACCGATTTGAACACGCAGGAAAAAGAGAATATCGATTTCGACCTCTTTTGTCAGAAGTATTCTGAGATGAGAAATCAGATCGAGGCGATCGACAAGGAACTCGAGGAACTTCAAAACCGCAGGTGTGCTCTCATCGAGAAGAAGGAGAGAATATTGAGCGAGACGAGAGAGCTCGTTGAATCATATATTGGAGATTACGAAGCGAGACGCGTGATCTATGAATCGGTCAAGCATCCTACGCTGACGGCGGCCCAGATCGCGAAAGCGTTGGGACTGCGAGACGAAGTTGTGGAGGAGATATTAAGTGCGATAAATGGAAGGGGTTGAAATGTGGGATAAAGTCAGGTTGAAAACGCTCATGGAACAGTATGAAGAGGAGCTAAAAAAGCTCGCTCAAGAGACGAATGAAAACATCAAAACGGCAATCAAAAAAATCGAGAGAACGAGCGAAGAAGTTCTCAAGGAACTGGTAAAAGAGAGTAAAGAAGCGGAGGGGAATGTGAAAAAGACAGCAAAGAAAATCATCGATGAAGTCAAGCAGGAAACCCCTCAAATCGTGAAGAATCTGCGGGCTATGGAGCAGGTTGTGAAGAAACAGATTGAACACATCGAAGAAGAATTGAAGAAATTGTTGAGCGAATAATTTATATAGATGTTCTTTCTAATTACACTTTGTAACCTCGGGTTGATAACTCGAGGTTGTAATAATCCGTGAAAAAGGAGGTGGTCGCATGAGAAAGGGAGACCGCGAGCGAGAGGGTATCGTTCCACGATCTTACTGGGGACCACTTAGCCTGTTAGATGAAATGGAGAGAATGCTCGACGATCTGAGAATGGGATGGGGTGAATCCTGGTTCCCGTCCTTCCCGATGCTCGGTGGCGGCTTTGAACGCATCCCAGCGATCGACATCAAGGACACTGGTGACAAGTACATTGTTCAGGCGGAGATGCCAGGGATCAGAAAAGACGATGTTGAAATCGAAATTGTCGACAACATGCTAGAGATCAGGGCAAAGAAAGAGGAAGAGAAAGAGGAAAAGGGCATTGGCTATGTCCGCAGGGAGAGAGGTCGACTTTCGTTCTATAGGAGAATTCCAATATATGAGGATATAGATCAGGACAAAATCGAGGCAAAGATGGAGGACGGGGTCCTGGAGATCACCCTTCCCAAGCTCAGAAAAGTCGAGGAGAGGCGAAAGAAAGTGGAGGTTAAATAAAACCTCCATTCTTAATATTTTTGAGGAAGTGAGCTGAATTATGAACTCATCAGAAAAAGTACTCAAGGTTGCGGAGGCAAAATCCAAAGACGCGGGCAGAGGCATTGCACGCGTCGATCCTGCCGTGATGGAAGTGTTGGGATTGACGGCAGGCGATGTTATACAAATCGAAGGCAAGAAGAGGACTGTGGCGATCGTCTGGCCTGGTTATCCTGAGGATGCAAACAGAGGGATCATCAGGATTGATGGCACGATCAGACGGAACGCGCAGACGAGTATAGATGAAAAAGTTGCGATCAAAAAAGTTAATGTCAAAGAGGCTCAAAAGATCACTTTCGCCCCGACCGAGCCTTTACGGATCATGGGTGGTGAGGAATACCTCAATCAAACCCTTGAAGGCAGAGCTGTTACAAGGGGCGATGTCATTGAAATCAATGTGATGGGTAGAAGAATCGATCTCGTTGTCGTATCCTACACTCCAACAGCTGATGCTGTTATCGTCAATCGTAATACTGAGGTCAAGATTAGTGAGAAGCCGGTGAAGGAGATTGCGCAAAAGATACCGAAGGTTACCTACGAGGACATTGGTGGCCTGAGTGAAGAGGTCAAAAAGGTGAGAGAGATGATCGAACTTCCCCTCAGGCATCCTGAGCTCTTCGAGCGACTCGGTGTTGAAGCGCCGAAGGGCGTCCTCCTGCATGGACCGCCGGGTACTGGTAAAACCTTACTGGCGAAAGCAGTTGCGGGTGAGACCAATGCAAACTTCATCTCAATCGGCGGACCCGAGATCATGAGCAAGTTCTACGGTGAGAGCGAGGAACGGTTGCGCGAGATTTTCAAAGAGGCAGAGGAAAACGCGCCAAGTATCATCTTTATCGACGAGATCGATTCAATCGCGCCGAAAAGAGATGAAGTGACCGGGGAGACTGAGAGAAGAGTTGTTGCCCAGTTACTCGCACTTATGGACGGACTCGAGTCAAGGGGAAAGGTCGTCGTCATCGGCGCAACAAACAGACCGAATGCCCTCGATCCCGCACTCAGACGGCCCGGTCGGTTTGATAGAGAGATTGAGATTGGCATCCCGAACAGGAATGGAAGACTTGAGATCCTCCAAATTCACACACGCGGTATGCCTCTTGATGATGATGTCGATCTCGAGAAGCTTGCAGATCTCACGCACGGTTACGCTGGTGCTGATTTAGCGGCTCTCTGCAAGGAGGCGGCGATGCACGCTCTGCGTAGGGTGCTTCCAGAGATCGATCTCGAGATGGAAAGCATCCCAGTCGAGATCCTTAACAAGATCAATGTCAAGAAGGAGGATTTCTTCGCCGCACTGCGCGAGATGCAACCCTCGAGCCTGAGAGAGGTTTTGATCGAATCGCCCAATCTGCACTGGGATGACATTGGCGATCTCGAAGAGGCGAAGAGGGAACTCAGGGAGGCCGTCGAATGGCCACTGAAGTACGGCGAAGTCTTCGAGCACCTCGACGCGAAACCGCCGAAAGGCGTCCTTCTCTACGGTCCGCCCGGTACTGGAAAGACCATGCTGGCAAAGGCGGTCGCGACGGAGAGTGAAGCAAACTTCATCAATGTCAAGGGTCCAGAATTCCTCAGCAAATGGGTTGGCGAGAGCGAGAAGGCGGTAAGAGAGACCTTCAGAAAGGCAAGACAGGCTGCGCCCTGCATCATCTTCATGGACGAAATCGACTCGATAGCACCGGTAAGGGGCGGCGATTTCGACAGCCGCGTCACTGAAAGAGTAATCAGCCAGCTGCTAACAGAGATGGATGGGCTGGAAAGCCTGCACAACGTTGTTGTCATCGCGGCAACGAACCGCCCCGACATGCTCGATCCAGCGCTTCTCCGGCCGGGTCGGTTCGATCGGCTCGTTCACATCCCCGCGCCGAATCTCGAGGGTCGCAGGAAGATCCTCGAAGTCCACATAAGAAAGAAACCTTTGGCGGATGATGTGGATCTCGATGACCTCGCAAAGCGCACAGAAGGGTACACAGGAGCGGACCTCGCAGCGCTCGTCAATGAAGCTGTCATGCTCGCCATGCGAGAAATCATCTCAAAGGGCGGGGAGGTTAATTCGGAGACGCTGAAAAAGGAAAAGGTGCAGATGAGACATTTCCTCGAAGCACTCAACAAAGTGAGACCGCTCTCACGCTCAGAGTTGATGAAGTATCAGAAGATCGCAAAAGACTTTGAATATGTGAGGTGATCATGATGGTAAGGGACAAGAGGAGAAGAGACTGGGACGACTTCTTCGGTGATTTCGACGAAGAATTCGAAGAGATGCGCCGGAGGATCGAGAGGATTATGGAGAGACTGATGAGCGGAGAAGTACCGCTAGAAAGGGAGCCGATGATCTACGGATTCTCCATGAGAATCGGTCCCGACGGGAAACCGAGGATCCAGGAGTTTGGAAACACGATACGCAGAAAAGAAGAGGTGGCAAAGAGAGAGCCATTAACAGATATCATCGAGGAAGCGGACAAGGTCAGGATTATCGTCGAACTGCCAGGTGTCGAGAAGGAGGATATCAAACTGAATGCGACGGAGGACTCCCTCGACATCGAAGTAGACAACCCTGACAGACGATTCGAGAAACGCATCGAACTTCCGTGCGAAGTCGATCCCGATAGCGCAAAGGCGACCTACAAAAATGGTGTTTTGGAGATCCTACTGAAGAGGGCAAGTGTAAAGGAGAAGGGTAAGGAAATCAGAATCGAGTAGGAAAAGTGGGTCGGTGATCGATCGACGATCATCAGACCTTCCAGACATATCAGAAATGCACCTGATATTGAGCAAGACTTATATAGAAGCTCGCCTTGTTTACAATTGTGCAGAGAGGAGAGCTCATTGAGGGCGTCAGGGGCATCTTGGCCAAAGCGGGATTTTACGTATCAAAACCAATCGCCATGAGGAGCATCAGCTTCGACATCGTCGCCCGGAGAGATGAGACTCTCCTCATCATCAAGGTTCTCAGCAACGTCGATGCTTTTTCGAAAGAAAATGCCGAAGAAATGAAGGTGCTCGCTGAAGCGCTTCAGGCTTCTCCTTTGCTCATCGGTGAAAAATCTGGCTCTGGAGACATCGAGGAGGGTATCGTCTACTCGCGATTCGGCGTTCCAATTATTTCAATAGAAACCCTCTCAGACTATCTCCTCGAGGGCGTCCCCCCATTCATCTTTGCAGCTCCTGGAGGCCTTTATGTACGTCTGGATAGCGAATTACTGAGATCGATCAGAGAGGAGAGAAATATCAGCCTCGGTACGTTGGCCGAGGTGGCAGGTGTCTCGAGAAGAACGATCAAAATGTACGAATCGGGCATGGGCGCAATGATCGATGTCGCACTCAAGCTTGAAGAATTCCTCGGAGAATTTCTCGTTCTGCCACTTGATCCATTTAAATACACATCTGAAACGGGCGGGCGCCTTATGGATCTCAGCGGAATGGATGATTTGAGCCGAGAGGTTTTCATGCTGCTCAGCAAGCTGGGATACTCCGTCGTGCCAACGGTGCGGTGTCCGTTCGAAGCTCTGACAAAAGACGACCGGACTTTGATTTTGACGGGCGTAGGGAAGGACGAAACAAAGCTCGTCGAGAAGGCATGCATCGTCGGCGATATCTCGAAGATCACCGAGAAGAAATCAGTCATATTTTTGAGAAGAGCGAAATCGCGACAGAATATTGGTGGGGCGGCGATTATTGGTAAAGATGAACTGAAGAAACTTAATGAATCAGAAAAACTCTTTGAACTGGTTATTGCGCGTTGTGGGATTAATGAAAAGAGTTGAACTCAACGGCGCGACGATCGATGTCCTGCCGGTTATTAAAGGTCTTGTCTCGGAAGAGTCTGCCGTCGAGAGGGCTTTTGATCTCGTTAGGCCTGAGGCTGTCGGAATTTCGATATCTCGTGAAGAACTCGAAGGTCTTAGGAAAAAAGAAGACTATGACAAGTATGAGCCGAGCGATCTTGAGATCGCCTACGGAAATTTCCTGTCTACGTTTGGAATGGTGAAGATCCCACCACCCTGCTACGTCAAAACGCTCGAACTGAGCGAAAGAGCGGGAATCACAATCGTTGCGATTGATATGTGCGAGGAACATTACACGGATGCGTACTGCAACTGCGTCGGGGCAATCGACCTACTTCGAGAATCATTTTTCGTCAGGAGACTTACCAGGAAAAAATTCGACCTTTCATCCCCACAAAACTTCGTTCTTGATTGGGACAGAAAGGTCAACGCCTCGAATGGATTCAAAAAACTTTCGCAGGTGAGGGAGCAATACATGGCAGAGAGAATCGCCCAGATGGCTTCTCTCTACAGGAAAATCCTCGCTGTTGTTGAATATGAAAGAGCGGATGGCATAGTGATGAAATTAGAGAAAATGGCATCGCGAGACCAATGATTTGCTGGTCATCTAAACCATCCTTCCTCTTGTCCGTAGCTCGCGAAGAGCATACTTAAATATTGCGGGAATGATCTTTTCACCACATGATCCAGCTCTCTTCGAGAGATCGGATCCTTCTGCACCTGTTGGAAAAAAGGAAAGAGCACTTTCAGGACTCTTCATCGGAAGCGCTGACTCAGAGTGGTATTTCATCGGCGCTTCAGATTCAGCGAACGCACATCACACGTCATTTACGTCCATTGATCGTAGCAGGACTGATCGAAGAAAGAAAAATGCGGATCCAGGGAAGAGAGAGAAAGATGAAGGTCTACTTTCTAACGCCCGCTGGCCTGGAAAAAGCGCAGGAACTGATCAATCGCCTTGCTTTGGAAAGAATTACCGTCATTGATGATCATGGAAAAGAAGTGATGAGCGTCTCGGAGGTGCTGAAGAAATTCCACGACATTTCAATTATGACCATTGCGGAGTATCTTCACACTGGAATTGAAATCAGAAGAAAGGATAAAAGAATCATTTGGTCAAACACAAATGTGGAGATCCCTGCTTTTTGCGGTCGGAAAGAGGAGCTCGCCATCGCTTCATCATTTTTTGGTTCAGATGCGGTTGCACTCGTAATTTTTGCAAGTTTTGGTTATGGATCCTCGACGTTGTTGAAAAAAATTGCATTGGAACGCACTGAAATGCCACTCCTTTGGTACGATCTAGAGATGAATTCAGATGCCACCGATATCAAGGAAGCCATCAGCCAATTTGCGATCGAAATCGGTTGTAATAGCGGCAAGCTTGAAGATCTGCGAGAGAGAAAAATTCTGCTCTGTTTCGACAATTACTGCAATGTGTCCGAGGATGTTGTCGATTTTTTCTTTGAACTGCTAGAAGTTCTGAAGGGCGGAAAGGCAAAAGTGGCGATCGCCATGGGAGAAGGGACGCCGTCCTATAACAGATTTTTCCAGAAAGAGGATGTTGAAAGAGGGCACGTGGTCGAGATCCATTTGCAGCGGATGGATGAGACGAGCGCGAAACAGGTTCTTTCGCTGGATGTCGACGACGAGGCGTTCCAACTCATATATCAATTAACGAGAGGGCAGCCGCTCGCGCTCGACCTTGTGCGGAAAGGCGACGCGGAGAAACTCATGGCATTCAAACCTAAAGAGGAGGTGCGCTTTCTTATGTATTTGCGCACGAAAAAGACACTACGCAATGGAGAAATAAGAAACTAGTATTCGATCCCTTTTCGTGCTTTTGTACCATCATCGTACGGATGCTTCACCGCCTTCATTTCTGTCACGAGATCCGCGACATTGATCAGCACTTCTGGTGCATTGCGCCCAGTGAGGACAACGTCGATTTCAGGGTCGCGTTTTCTTAAAAGCTCAAGCACATCATCGACATCGATCAGCCCAAAATCGATTGCAATGCATATCTCATCTAGAATAACGAGGTCAAAAAGACCTGAGGTGAGTGCCTCTTCGGCGAACGCCATGCCCTTTGCAGCCTCTTCGAGATCCTCTTTCTGGTGCTTTTCCTTTACAACGAACGCACCAGTTCCGAACTGTCTGAGCGTTACGGCATCGAACTTTTTAATCGCTTTGACCTCTCCACATTCCTCGCAGCGTTTCATGAACTGAACGATACAAATGCGCTTTCCGTGTCCCGCTGCCCTCATTGCCAGACCGAAGGCTGCTGTCGTCTTTCCTTTTCCATCCCCAGTGTACAGGATAATGAGGCCCGACAAATCCAAAACCTCCTCGGAATTGAGCATTCACTTTGCCTTAATTAAGATCATTCACGCACCGTGATTTTTAACTAGTCAGCGGAAAGCCCACTTCCGAAAGGGAGGAGATGAAAGCCGATATGTTTATCGGGTCAACATTATTTATTTCTCCTATTCATTCTTTACCAACATGCTGGAAATCGAGGTCAAATCCTATTGCGATGATATCGCCCTGGTCAAATGTCAACTCGAGTCGATGGGCGCGCTAAGACTCGATACCACAAAGCAAATCGATATTTATTTCTCTCATCCTTGTCGAAGATTCGCAGTGACGGATGAGGCCCTTCGTATTCGAAAAGAAGAGGGTCATTGCACGCTTGTTTACAAAGGACCGAAAATCGATTTAGAAACGAAGACGCGCGATGAGATTGAAGTTGAGGTTTCTGACTGCGAACAGATCGCTTCCATTCTAAAAAAGCTAGGTTTTGACATCGCTGGCAAAGTTGTGAAGGAAAGAACAGTATATAGGATTGGGTCGCTCGTTGTCTGCCTTGATGAGGTCGAAGATCTGGGAAGTTTTGTGGAAATTGAATACGCAGGTGAAGACCTCGAAAAGGGGAAGAGAGAGATTCTCTCAATGATGAGGGAGCTCCATCTAAGCGGCAATGAGCGACGGTCCTACCTCGAACTACTATTGATCAAAAAATCGAGAGAAATGGAAGATCGTTCAAATGAAAATAAATGAAAATAAATGATAAAAGAAGCGCATTCTTGATTTGCGAGAGAGAGCCAATTACAAAACTCAGCTGCTGTCCTCGATGCTTACATCGACGATATTTTCTCTACGATGAACGCCTTGATCTGTGGGTCATCCGGTATTGTAAGAGATTTTTTGAATCTCTCGGAGCCATCAGGAAGATAATAACCCCTCGAAAGCGAGATAAATTCATTCTCGCCATCTTCAGTGATCGCCTTTTTTCTGGCGATCTCAATGAAGTTGTTTCTACCGAAGGGTATCTTCTCAGCGCTTATCGTCACAAATTCAACCTTCTTGCCCGATACTTCATCATCCATTTTTAGCCTCCTGATCGGCTTGTCCGAGAAGGTTCGGATACCTAATAAAAGTTTCCACAAAGTAACAATTTTCAATCTGGCTAGTTTTCTTCAATCGGCATATCGATCGGCAGAGATGCGACCTGATCTAGCTCAACGGTCGGAGCTAGAGATATGCTAAAAAGAAGAACAAGATACCGGAAGGAGAACCGACAAGTAGAAATATTCACCTGAAAATTGAAAGCTGTGGTATCTGGAATCCAGTCGCCTGATGGCGTCCGCCCTTACAGGTTTTGCCCTCGCTGCGGACGTCCCGTCCTACCAGAAGCGAATTTCTGTGCTTTCTGCGGACAGCAATTGTATGTTCCATTCGATATTCCGCGTTTACCCTCTTCATCAACTCAATCCGCAATGATGACAATAAAGCAGATTCTCAGAGGCGTTGGAACGTATACAGTTCTCAGCCTTGTAGCGATGACAATATTGAACGTCCTCATTCTTATCTGGAGTATACAACTCGTTCTCCCGCAGACGCCAAATTATCATACAACTCTTTTTATCATCGTTCCCTGGATTGTTAATCTTGTTGAGCTCACAGGAATTTCGTTCGCGATTTATCATGTATTACTCGTCATTGCGATCGTTAGTTCTTTTACACTCCTCGTATGGAAGAGCTGGAGGTTGTTCATTAAGGAAATGTCTGTAGAAAAAGTGGTGGAGGAGCACAGTCCACTTTATGTCGTTGGCACAATCTTTTTTGCTGTTCTTTTCTTCAATGTCATTTATTATCTAATCCTCGGTGCTGCTGGCATCACCCCAAAAACGCCAGAACTTGAGGAGCAAGAACTGTGGAAGCTTCTCTATGGATTTGCGAGTGCTTCTGTTTGGGAGGAGATCGTAAGCAGGATGTTGTTGATTGGCGTCCCCTTACTCATCATCGACATGGCAAGGAAGCGAAGAAAAAGATTGATACATTATTTCCTTGGCGGCAACTTTTCCCTCGGTAAGCTCGAAATCACGTTTCTCATCATCTCCAGCATCTTTTTCAGTTCCGCCCATATATTCAGCTGGGATGCATTCAAGCTTTTGCCGACTTTTGTTGCTGGTCTCGCCCTCGGCTACCTCTTCCTTACTCAGGGCATTTACGCGTCGATCATGCTTCACTTTATGGTCGATTATCTGGCAATTCCAACTCAGGTTTTTCCCGGCCTTGCGTCTCTCCTCATTATGGGACTGGTAATCTTTGCCTGGGTTGCAGTAGGTTTCCTTTACTTCGTCAATTACACGTCAAAGGCCATCGGTTTTCTCATCGGAAGAAGGATCTGGCCAGATTCGATCAGTGTTGAAAAGGAGAGGGGCAAATCGCGAAAGGTCGACAATCCGATGCAGATTGACATGAGACACGGCGATCAACAGTACGGACCGGGATCTTTCAGATTTGCCTGCCCCTACTGTGGATACACCGAAGCAAGGTATCGTGAAGGAAGATTCGAATGCCTGCGATGCGGACGAATTATCAACTGATTTCAGCGATCAGCTTAGTTAGTCTTTCCTTCGACAATTCTGCATCGGGCATGCTCCTCGCCTCGATAACCAGTTGCCCTTTGTAATTCTTAAGCGCTCTTAGCACTCTTTTGAAATCGAGTGTTCCGTTTCCTATGGGAAGATGTTCATCATACTGACCACGGTTATCATGAATGTGAACGTTAACGAATCTATCAGTATACTTAAGAAACTCGTCTATGGAACCGCTAGTATGGGCATGACCGACGTCGAAACAAACATCGATCTCAAATCCGTTCAACATCGCAAACAAATCTTCCGGCGTTTTTCCCATTGTTACTGGCGTGTCTGGCATGTTCTCAAAACCGACCTTTACGCCCGTATCGATTGAAACTTTTTCAATAACCTTGAGTGATTCGTGCACGGCACGATACACGCCCTCCCTATCCAGCAACCCAATTGGAGACCAGAAACCCGGATGCATTGTATAGACTTCAAAATTCATGCGATTCGCTGCATGAAGCCCGTCGACAATTTCCTTCACAGCCGCTTCCCTCAACCTGGGGTTGAGGCTCCCGATGTTGACATCACTAAGTGGCCCGTGCGCCGAAAACCTCATATTGTAAGATGGTGCGATTTCGTGAAAAGTCTTTTCGATCTCTGGAAGGAAGTGTCGCCCCTCCCCTACAATCTCCCATGCGTCGAACTTCTGGCTCACAAAACCCAATGCCGTTTCGAAATCCAACATCGAGAAAACTGGTGAAGAAACCGCGATCATCTGCCTATCCCTCCCCGCTCACCGTACTCGGCGCAATCGTGTCGATGAGGGCGACGATGTTCTCGTCCTCGATAACAACTTCGATCGAACCAAGAGGCGGATCTCGATCCTCGACGAAGCTTAATTTTCCAACAAACGCAACCTGTTTGTTGATTCTGAATCTCACCTTGTTGCCCTCTCTTCCTCTGAGAAGCACAGCACGCGCTGAATCAAGGATCTTCATGTTTCTGATGAGCTCACTGAGTTTTTCCACTGAGGCTGTGTTGGCGATGAAACCATCCTCATATTCGGTCAGCGTGCTCTCTGGGAAAATGTTAAGGATTGCTCTTTTAACCCTTTCAGGGTCTTCGGTAGGATAGCATTTCGCCCGCACTGTGATTATGGACATGCCAACCCGATACCGGAAAAAGTATTTAAATCGGACTGCTTCATCATCAGCGCAGATGAGGGAGCACGTTCTCGAAGTTCTGGCGAGCAATGGAATTTTGCTTGAACCTGGTGCGCTCGAAATCGTCATGTCGAAAGACGATCCGATCGCCTTTGTTCAATCGGCGATTTCATTCATGAAACAGCACCCCCTCATCGTCACTGCCGCAGATCTGGCAGAATATGTAAAAGATCATTCGGCAGCGGAAACACTTGGTGTAGCAAATGCGTTACCAGATAATCATGAGTTTCGAACAAGCGTAAATCAACAGAGTAATGCCAGGAAGATCAATGATGTAAAAATTTTAAAAGATATAACGGGTAACTCGACCTGCGAAGGCAATATATCAGACTTTGCACGGTATTTTTTGGATCGATTCAACGCCATCAAGCGAATGCTCGCTCATAGGAGAGAATTAGCTGGTTCCCTCCCGATCTCGAAGGCGCTCAAACTTGAGCGTGATGTGAGAATCATCGCGATGGTTAACGAGATCAGAGTGACCAAAACGGGGCATAAGATACTTGAGATAGAGGATGAAGAAGAGAGGTGTCTCGCCCTCATCCCGAAGGATTCCCCCCTGATCAACGACTCCGTTATTCCCGACGAAGTGATCGGAATTGTGGGAAAACCGAACAGGAAGGGCGAGATGCTCATTGTTCAAGAGATCATCAGACCCGATGTTCCGTTGAGAAGCAGATTCGAGCGAAGTGATGCCACCTCAATGATCGCGTTCGCATCCGATATCCATGTTGGCAGCAAAACATTTCTGAGAAAACAATGGGATGCGATGGTCAACTGGCTCAGGACTGAAGGCATTTCAAGCGGGGTCAATTATTTGATCGTGCCAGGCGACTGCGTCGACGGCATCGGCGTTTTCCCGGATCAGGAGGAAGAACTCATTGTCGATGACATTTTCAAACAGTACGAAATGCTTAGCGAACTCCTAAAGGAGATACCGGACAGCGTAACAATCATCCTTCAACCAGGCAATCACGATGCGGTGAGGCTCGCTGAGCCGCAACCAGCGTTTCAAAAAGAGATTGCGGATCTCTTCGATTCTCAAGTCATCATGATCGGCAACCCCTGTTATCTTGAGATCGAAGGGAGAATTATCCTCTCATATCACGGCAGGAGTATTGACGATCTGATCGGCAATATCCAATCCCTTACCTACGCTAATCCGATCGATGCTATGAAGGAGATGCTCAAGAGGAGACACCTCGCGCCAATTTACGGGGGCAAAACGCCTATTGCGCCAGAGAAGAAAGACTTTCTCGTGATCGATCCTGTTCCAGACATTTTTGTGACGGGTCATGTCCACGGCGCTGGTGTCTCCGATTATCGTGGTGTAAGGATTATCAACGCATCAACATGGCAGGCGCAAACTAGCTATCAACGAATGCACAACTTCAACCCAGATCCTGCTAAACTCCCGGTCGTGCATCTCGGGACAGGCAAGTGCATTGTAAGGAACTTCAATTGATTTCCATCAAAAGCGTCTCATGAGAGATAATTGCTACGCTAGATGCTTCACGCATTCCAGAAGAGAATAATCATGATGAAGCCGAAAACGAGCATGAAGGTTGAGATAATCCAGACTAACTTAAATACGAGTTCCCTTTTCTTCTCTTCGCTGATATCGAAAATCCTCAAGCGCGTGCCTCCGCCTTCTGTTTGATGCGCTTAAGGCGGAAAATATTTTCCCTCTCCATCTCCTCGAGCCTGAACTCGATGAACTCCTCCGCTTCCTTCAATTCAGGAATCACCCTGTACTCAAGCGCGTTGACACGGCGCTTTGTCTTCTCGATTTCATCGAGCAACCGTTTCATCGTTGTCTCGATCTCAGCAGCCTTGATGATCGTTTCAACGAGTTCCTCGTACGCCTCTGCAGCCTCGTCGATAAAGGGTGATGTGCCGATAACACCGTATCCCCTCTTCTCGATGGTCGTTCTGATGCTCGTCGCCTCAATCTCCGGCACAACGAGACCCATAATGTTCTTGCTGCGCAGCTTCACCTCAGGATGAGCTCTGAGGGCGAATGCAGCTGACTTGACGGCAATGACTCCATCAACCGCCTTTGCAATTGCGATTTTCTGCATCGCCCTTTCGTAGTCTCGCACGATCTTCGCCCTTACGTCCTTCGCCTCCTCGAGGATCTTGAAGAATTCGAGGATGAGACCGTCACGTTTCATTTTAAGAATCTTGTATCCGGCCTCGGTCAGCTTGATTTTCTTCTTGATCTCGAGCAGTTCAGACCGCGTCGGGTTAAGTTCACGCTTAACCATCTTCACTCACTCTTTCGATGCGCAGGATGATACTTTTCGATGTACTTTCTGTCGATACGAGTTAGCTGGGATTCCGGCAGAGTAGCAAGCAACTCCCACGCGATCTCGAGTGTCGTTTCGATATCCCTATCCTCCTCTCTGCCCTGCCTGACAAAGCGGCGTTCGAAGAGGTCGGCAAACTCGAGAAACTTCTTATCTCTCTCAGAAAGCGAGTCCTTGCCGACTATCGCGACGAGACCTCGGAGGTCCCTCCCCTCCGCATATGCGGCGTAGCACTGATCTGAGACTGCCTTGTGATCCTCCCTTGTCAGCCCCGGACCAATGCCAGCGTTCATCAACCTGGAAAGCGATGCACCAACGTTGATTGGCGGGTAGATGCCAGCTCTGTGCAAATCCCTTGCGGCCACGATCTGCCCCTCAGTGATATATCCTGTCAGGTCGGCAATCGGATGAGTAATGTCATCACCGGGCATCGAGAGAATTGGAATCTGCGTGATTGATCCTTTCTTTCCTTTGATCCTCCCAGCCCGCTCGTATAGCGTGGCGAGATCTGTGTACATGTACCCTGGATAACCTCTTCTTCCTGGTACCTCTTCTCTTGCAGCACCGATCTGACGCAACGCCTCGCAGTAGTTCGTTATGTCTGTGAGAATGACAAGAACATGCATATTCAATTCAAACGCGAGATATTCAGCCGTCGTGAGCGCTAGCCGTGGAGTGATGATCCTTTCGATCGCAGGGTCATCTGCTAGATTCATAAAAACAACAGCTCTCTTAAGCGCACCCGTCCTTTCGAAATCGGACATGAAATACTGCGCTTCTTCGTTCGTGATCCCCATCGCTGCGAAGACGACGGCGAATTCCTCTTCCTTCCCACGAACCTTGGCCTGCCTCGCAATTTGAAGTGCGATATCGTTGTGCGGCAAACCACTCCCCGAAAAAATCGGAAGCTTCTGGCCTCTGACAAGGGTGTTCATCCCGTCAATTGCTGAAATCCCCGTTTGAATGAATTCCTTTGGCTCATCTCTTGCCCAGGGATTAATTGCCGATCCAACGATGTCGAGACGTTCCTCCGGCACGATAGGCGGTCCTCCATCGAGCGGCTCGCCCGATCCAGAGAGAATACGCCCGAGCATGTCCTGAGATACAGGCATCTTCATCGTTTCGCCGAGAAAACGCACCCCCGACGATTTCTCGATGCCAGCAGTCCCTTCAAAAACCTGAATGACCACGAAGTCATGCGATGTGTCGAGAACCTGTCCTCGCTTCACAGTACCATCTGGAAGCGAGACGGCAGCGAGTTCCCCGTAGCCGACGGGTTCAGTCTTTTCAACAAAAACAAGTGGGCCTGCGATCTGAGAAATTGTACGATATTCCTTCGAGATCATGCCCTCCCTCCAAGACCTTCAAACTGAGATTCCATTTCCTTGTTGATCACTTCAAGCTCCTCATCGACGTTCGGTTCGAACTTCGATTTTGTCAATCGGATCCTCACCGGCAATTCCGTGATCGCTTCGACTGGCACATCAGATTCGACCGCCCGCCTGGCAAGCTCGCTAAAGCGCTTGATCGTTTTCATGAAAACATACTGCCTCTTGAGAGGCGTGTAGGTATCGACGGGGTGATACGCATTCTGCTGGAGGAAAATCTCCCTGATCATTCTCGCGATTTCCAGGGTTAGTTTCTGCTCCTCAGGCAACGCATCAGAACCAACGAGCTGAACGATCTCTTGCAGTTCAGCCTCCCTCTGAAGAATTTCCATTGCCCATGCTCTGAGCTCAGGGAAATCCTCGGCGACATTCTTCCGGAACCAGGCATCCAGGTTCGAGGTGTATAATGAATATGAGGTCAGCCAGTTAATGGCAGGGAAGTGCCTTCGTTCCCTGAGCTTTGAATCGAGTGCCCAGAAGACTCTCACAATTCTGAGCGTGTTCTGCGTTACAGGCTCGCTTAGGTCTCCGCCAGGCGGAGAAACAGCGCCGACAACGGTAACCGATCCGTTCAAGCCGGACAAAGTCTCAACCTTTCCAGCCCGCTCGTAAAAGTCGGAGAGACGTGCTGCGAGATACGCTGGGAATCCCTCCTCACCAGGCATCTCCTCGAGTCTTGATGAAATCTCTCTCATCGCCTCTGCCCATCTCGACGTTGAATCTGCCATCAAAGAGACATCGTATCCCATATCACGGTAGTACTCAGCAATCGTCATGCCTGTATAGACTGATGCTTCTCTGGCAGCAACCGGCATGTTCGATGTATTGGCGATGAGGACGGTCCTCTCCATCAGTGGTTTTCCTGTTTTGGGGTCTTCCAGCTTCGGGAATGTAACGAGAACTTCGGTCATCTCGTTGCCTCTCTCACCGCAACCAATATACACGACAACATCTGCGTCGCTCCACTTTGCAAGCTGCTGCTGCGTCACCGTCTTACCAGTACCAAAACCGCCAGGGATTGCGCCGGTACCACCTTTTGAAAGGGGGAAAAGTGTGTCCAAAATTCTCTGACCCGTCACCAGCGGAACATCAGGCATCGTCTTACGAACGATCGGCCTCGCTGTCCTCACAGGCCATTTCTGCATCATCGTCACTTCTTTTCCTGAAATGGAGCATATCGGTTCCTCGACGGTAAATTGACCTTCTTTGATCCAATCAACGGTGCCAGAAACATCTGGTGGCACCATGATCCTGTGATCCATATGACCTTCCTTGACGTTGCCAATAATGGCACCTGCCTTGACCACGTCACCTTTCTTCACAGCAGGCATAAAATTCCATCGCTTTTTCCGATCAAGTCCTGGTGCTGTGACTCCCCGCTTGATGAAATCGCCCATAGCACTCATGAGAACCGGTAGAGGTCGCTGGACTCCGTCATATACGCTGCCCAGAAGTCCTGGACCGAGTTCTGCAAGAAGCGGCTGCCCAGTATCCAAGACCTTCTCTCCCGGGCGCAACCCAGAAGTATCCTCATACACCTGGATGACCGTCTTGTCCCCGTAGATCTTGATGACCTCGCCCATCAACTTCTCTTCGCCGACCAGAGCGACGTCATACATCCTCGGTGAAATACCAGTCGCCGTAACGACTGGTCCGGCCACCCTGTAAATTTCACCAACCTTAGCCATATCAATCCCTCTGCGTCTTATACAAATCGACACCGATAGCCCGTTTGACCTTATCCCTCAGGTCGCCTTCCTCACGACCCACTGGAACGACGACCGGTGCAATGTTCTCGAGCACTTTTTTCCGTGTGCTTGCACCCAATTTTTCAAGGACGGATGAGTCGATCGCCAGTACGCCGATTGATGTATCCTGGAGCAGTTCCAGCAACTTTTCCTCAAATTCCTTGATTCCCTCGGCTCTATAAACCCGTGTGACACCTGCGAGCCGGAATCCGAGTATGAATTCCTCGCTGCCAAGTACGGCGATCTCCATCAAACCACCAATAAATTCTTTATTACTTCGACATCAAGCCCGCTTTCCTTTCCGCGAGCGATGATCCTGATGTTGTCGACTTCGATCTTCTTTCTGATAATGTAATCGAGCACTGGAAGGATCGAAAGTGGATAAATGTGTGAGAAGGTTTCAGATTGCTTCACGAGGTATTTCTGTAGCGCAAGCGTCACCTCGATGAGCGATCCACTTTCCTTCGCGATGCGCAATCCTTCCTTGATCTCCTCGTAGAAGGAGAATTTGGCGAGCTCTTCGACCAGGCGATCGAAGTTCTCGACACTTGCGAGGCGTAGCAGCTCCTTCATCGTGAGCTCACTGCCGCCATCAATGAAATATCCCTTACACCTCTCAGGTGGGACGTTTTCGCGCTTCAGCTTTAGGAGCGTCTTGAGATTCGTCACGTCAATTTCCTTTTGAACGAATGCGAGAAACAGCTTCCCTGGCTTGGTATTTGTTCGAATAGAGGCGAGAAGGCGGGAATAATAGACCTTGTCGAAATATTCCTCGAGTGGCTCGAGCGTTCCACTTTCACGATAAGCCGCCATGACCTCCTCGGGTATCGTGATACCTTCCTTCGTCCTTAGTGCTTCGAGAATTTCCTCGACGGTTTCGAGTGCAAGGAGGCTGTTTAGCGTATCTTCGCTCAGTCTTCCGGCTGGAACAAGATCCTCCTGGATCTCTTCGATGCTCGCACCGGAATACTTACCTCTGAGAATTGTTTTGATGTTCCATTCGTCCCATCGTCCGAGGTAACTGCAGATCATTTCCCGCAGCTCACCTCTGCTAAATCCAATGATCTGCCTGTAAATCCTCGCGAGATTACGACTCGTCCCTAATTCAATCAGATCCACACCCGAATACTTCGAGGCAAGCTCCGTCATCTCGACGTGGTACTGTGTCTCGCCGAGGAACCGACCAATTTCATTCAGGTCCATCATGAGCAGTTTTGGATAAACATCCTTTGTGAGGAGGAGGCTCTTCTTCGCTTTGATCCTCGCGCAGACATATGCGTAGTTCCCCTTCTTCCCCCAGAATCGCTGCATCGGTTCACCCGAACAGAATCGTCGAGATCTTCTTCATTTCCTTTTCCCAAATCTCTTCGAGCATCGTCCGGAACCTGAAGTCCAGCCGTATCAGACCGTCTTCACTTTCGATAATTAGCCCTGGTTCCATGTCAGTTTCGATGATAGCGACATTGGCAACACTCTTTTCGATCAGTGCGGCGTCACCCTTCGGGCAAATAATCCTCGGCCTTGAGACAATCGTCTTCGCACGCTCGATGATTTTGTGGTAAATCCTAGCTCTGTTCTCACGATCCATTCCATAGATTTCCCGAAGCGCTTCACCGAATGCACGATCGAGGATCTCTTTTTTCGCCTTGAGGACGATCTTTTTCGCTTCCAGTTCGGCACTTGAAATTTCCTGGCGGGCGAGACGCCGTGTGAGATCTTCAAACTGTTTCTCCTGCACTCGTTTCCTCTTTGCGATCGATTCCTCGCATTCTTTCAAGATTGCGTCTCGCTCTTTTTCCGCCTCCGCGATCAAACTGTCCGCCTCACATTTGGCTTTCTCTAGGATATCCCTGACTACAGTATCGAGCGCCATGATCAGGCTCCCTGTTGTCAAGTGCTGCCCTTATACCATCTTGGTCCACAGCAGAATCGCCACGACGAGCCCGAAAATGATGATCGTCTCCGGAATGACCATCAACACAAGGCCCTTACCGAAGAGTTTCTCGTTCTCTGCCATGGCACCGACAGCCGCGGTACCGACTTCCTTCTCAGCAAGCCCTGCGCCGAGTCCAGCAAGGCCTACAGCGAGACCTGCGGCCAAGGCGATCAAACCCGTTTCTATTGCCATTTCTTTTACACCTCCGTTGTATACTTTCTTCGAATTCTCAATGGATTGAACTTAAGTCCTCCACCTTCATAGAACTTCGTAAAGAATTCAACATACTGTAACCTGATTCCATGCAATCCCGCGGAGATCACTGCAAGGATAAAAATCATCATGTGCCCCACGGCGAAGATGGCAAAAGCGACGGCGATCATGACGCCACCGCCCGGGGCAATCATTTCAATCGCGATCATGTTAAACGCGAGGGCCATACCTGCCTTCGACATCCCGATCGCTGCCAATCTTGAATACGACATAATATTGCTGACTAAACCAGGCAATTCAAGCACGACTCCTGCTCCCTCTCCCCGGAATCCAAGAACAATGCCAACGATCAGAGTGATGAGACCGCCAATCATCCTTACATCAGTCATGACTAAAGGTTTCGAAAGGACCAACCCGTCAAGGAGAACCAGACCCAACATAACAGCTCCGATAAGAATGAAGAGCCAGCTGAGTTTCTCAAAAATCGCATGCTTCAAACCATGTCTAATTGTGACGTTGATGAACCCGAGCGCGTAGCCTACAAAAAGGTGAATAACGCCTATCCAGATGCTTATGTAAAGGAGCATCTTCACATCGTGAAGCTTGCTGTAAACGCCCAGCGGAATCGACAGAGGTCCGATCTCAAGATGGTGGGGGATTTCGATACCAAGCAAACTCGACCAAGTAACCTCCCCATAAGGACTCGGTGCAAAGTGCAGAGCAAAGGCTTCTCCAAACATGAATAAACCGAAAATTATTGTAAATATTCCACCGAAGAAAAGCATTGTCGCGATTGTTCGCCATTCATTGCTCGTGCATTTTTTCAATCCCAAGTAGCCCAGAATGACGAAAGGAATTCCATAACCGACATCCCCGACCATCAGTCCGAAGAAAATTGGGAAGAAGATTGAGATCAATGGCGTGGGATCGAGCTCGTTGTATTTCGGCGTTGAAATGAGCTCGACAAGATATTCGAATAGATTAAATGGCTTTGGATTTTCGATTTTGACGGGTGCTTCGTCCCCCTCATCGTGATGTCCCTCAGCCTCTCTCCTTTCCCTCCTTTCGAGGACTTCAACGTAAATTCTCTCTCCGAGATTCTCAGCAAATGCCTTTTGAAGTTGTTCGAAATTCTTCTCGGGTACCCAGGCCTCAATGATAAAGGAATGGGCGCTCGCACCGACCCTCAACGGTGTTTCGGCCTTTTGGACAATGATGCTTAGATGTTCTTCAGCCGCAAGCGCAAAGGTAGCGTGTTTTTCCCTCATTTTCTCCAATTTTTCCGACAGGTCGGCGATGCTCTTCCGTAAGGTCTCCTCTTCCGCAAGAATCGATTCGAGGATCTTGTCGGGTTTTCCACTTTTTGGTGGCACAGGAACTTCAGAAAACCCGTGCTGAACGAGGATGCGCTGGGCTTCCTCAGACTCCTCCCTACCAACAAAGAGCGCGATGAATTTTCCGTCCTCGCTCTTGAACAATTCAAACTTTTCAATCGATTCCCTTAAGACCCCTTCGGGATCAAGTTTTACATAACCAGTAAAAACAACAAGTGATTTGTAACCTGTATAAAGATCAAGCTCGAGGGGCAAACCGACGAAGGGCTCGATATTCTTTCTTTCCTGCTCTAATTCGCTTAATCGAAGTTCGATCTTCTTCTTCGATTCAACAACATCTGAAATTTCCTGATGGAGCGATTCAATCATCTGGTCGAGTTCTCTCGCAAGTGCATCTGTCCTGATCGGCTCGATTCCCTTCATTTCCTCGATACCCAGGTCCTTCTGCATTGCCCTCAATCTCAGCAGTTTCTGAGATGCATCGGAAGCCGCTGGCAACGGTGAGCCGAGCGTGAATCCTTCTTCATCTGCCGGAAAGTCGATCAAATGCACGCATTCCAGCTCATAAAGCAGGTCGACCGTCCTTTCCAAAAGGTCCTTCGAACCGACGACAAGAACTCTAACCATTTGTTCTGGTAGCAGCATCGATCGCCCTCTCAAAAGCGTTCTTCAGATAAAGTCTGATCTCTGGGATGCGCTCATCGGCCAATTTCTTGATTTTTTCAGCCTCCTCCCGCCCCCGTTTGAGAATTTCTTCTTTTTGAGATGCGATGCGGTTCTTTTCTCTGGAAACAGCTATTTCGAACTCGGCCTTGAGCTTCTCCTCGCTTTCTCTCATTCTCTGTGCAGCTTCCCGCCGGGCGGCGGCGACGATCACTTTCCGTTTTTCCTGCGCCTCCCGGACGATTTGTTCCGCCTCTTCTTCCGCCTTCTTGATCTCGAGAAGCGTTTCAGCTCGTGTCACCAGACTCTCCCCGGATAGCTGCGAGTTGAACATTCTTGTCATATTTATAGGTTTAGTTATTTGATCGTCGAATATCCGAAAATGATTTTATCTGTAGCCAGGTATTCAGACGTTTGATCCCAAACATTTCGGCGCTCGCCGAGTATCATCCTTCGAATTTACGAACACGGACGTTGCTCTCGCTCAGGATTTTCTTCGAGAGTTCATCAATGTATTCGTCTTTATACACGACTTCTTCGATTCCAGCGTTGACAAGGATCTTTGCACAGAGGACGCATGGAAAATTTGTCGTGTAGATCGTAGCGCCCTTAATACTCACACCGAAATACGCCGCCTGAATGACCGCATTCTGTTCGGCGTGTACCCCACGACAGAGTTCGTGTCTCGTCCCCGATTCGATGTGATTCTGCGCTCTCACGCAACCGACTTCCTCGCAGTGTTTAAGTCCGCGAGGTGCGCCGTTGTAACCTGTCGTAAGTACTCTCTTCTCCTTGACGATCACGGCACCAACCTGTCTACGAAGACAGGTCGACCGCGTGGCTACAAGCTCTGCCATTTTCATGAAATAAGTATCATTATCAGGTCTTGTCATTGTTAGAAGGCGTATTGTCGATTCCTATATCCAATTTTTGCATCTCAACGGGTGAGCTCGAATCTCTTGATCATCAGGTTGCCTCGAACGGCCCAATTCTTTATAATAAAAGATGCTAATCAGCAACTTGGTCAGTGACTCGATGGTCAATATGGCGATCCAGAAAGTGCTCATCAATATCGGAATCGCGGCAGCTACCATTCTGATTATTTTTTCCCTGCTTTTCGCCTACAGTTCAGTCTGGCCTCCACTTGTCGTTGTCGAATCGAGCAGCATGCAGCATAGCGACTCGAGGAGCTTCATCGGTGTCATCGATACAGGAGACATCGTGATTGTGAAGAAGGCGCGCAGCGATAATATCGTAACATATATCGAGGGGATTGCAAGAGGGCATATGACTTATGGCGAATACGGCGACGTGATTATCTATAAGAAAGGTGATAATTCACCTTCTACGCCGATCATTCACAGAGCATTTTGCAGAATCATTTATAATGCCACTGGTGGCGGTTTCGATATTCCCTCGCTTTCATCGCTTCCCGAGTGGCAGTGGAAAGTTCTCCCCCAAGGCGAGCATGTATGGTGGAATCTCCGGACGGTTGTCGAGATTTACGGCGTTGGATACCTGAATGTGACCGTTCGTCTCGATCTCCGCAGCATACTTCAGTATTTTGAATCACATAATGTGACACCTCATGGCGGTTTCATCACGATGGGCGACCATAATGTCATCAGCGATAATGGCATTCTTTATGGATACTATGATCAAATCTCGATTTTTCGCGAACCCGTAAGGGACGATTGGGTTGTCGGAATAGCGCGTGGAGAGATACCGTGGTTCGGATTGCTTAAGCTATGGGCTGGCGGAGACGCGCCCCCCAATGTTCCTGAGAACAGTAAAACGAACCTGTTTATCACAATCGCTGCCATTATCGTCGTGCCCATCGGGATCGACGCTCTCAATTTTGTACTTAAGAGAAAAGGGATAGAGATCTTTGGTTGGACTAAAAAATTCAATCTTAGACAGCTTTTCAAAAAAAGTAAATCTGAAAAGCCGCCCAATGCACAAAATGTCACTAACAAGGATGATAAGACCGTAGAAATGAAGATCGATAAAGATAAGAAGAAAACGAGAGCACCTATAAAGATCGATGAAAATCAAGAGCAAGGAGGAAAAAAGAAAAAACGGGAAAAAAGCGGATCAAGAGAGAAATGATTTTTGTGTCTATCTTTCCTTACTCCGAAGAAAATTTTGTAATCAAATCAATGTTGTCTGGGTTTTAGGCTTGAAATTCTTGAGGCCCTGAAGCATCTCGTCCTCCTCGAGTATTTTCTTTGCTTCATGTGGCGGAACACTCAGTTCGATTTCTTTCGTCCGACCGCCTCTGCCGAACGATTTGACACGAGCGTGGATGATGCCAAGCATGTCGAGCTCTGAGATAAGATCAGTAATTCTCCTCTGCGTTAGGACGCTTACGCCAACAGCTCTGCTCAACTCCCTATAAATCTCGTAGACGTCTCCCGTCGTAAGCCTCTCGCGACCTTTCTCTTCATTAATAATAATGCTCATCAGCACGAGTTTTGACTGTGTTGGCAATGTTCTGATCGCTTCTGTTACGCAATCGAGTTCGATTTTGTTTTTCGCCTTGTAAACGTGCGCCTCCGTGATTTTGTCGTCATGATTGCGTTCTGCGAGCTCTGCTGCGACTCTTAATAGATCAAGCGCGCGCCGCGCATCACCATGTTCCTGTGCTGCTAAAGCCGCGCAGAGCGGGATAACACTTGGCTCGAGGACTCCATCCTCGAACGCAAGTTTTGCCCGCTGATTGAGGATGTCCTGCAGCTGTTCAGCGTTATATGGTGGAAAGACCATTTTTTCTTCGCCAAGACGACTTTTAACGCGAGGATCGAGGAATTCGGTGAAAGTGAGGTCGTTAGAAATGCCGATCAGCGATACTTTGGCTTTCACGAGGTCATCGTTAATCTTCGATAAATGATAAAGGATATCATCTCCGCTCTTGTAGACCAATTTGTCGATTTCGTCCAAAACGATAATGTTGACTTTCCCCTCATCTTCAATTCTTTCTCGAAAAATGTTATAGAGTCTTTCCGTACTCCAGCCGGTGAACGGAATTCTTTCCCCAAAATCGCTGATTAACCTGTTTCCGATGTTCTGAAGAACCCCATACTGGGTATCAACGACTTCGCAATTCATATAGAAAAAGTTAACGCGATTGGATGTGGCGTCAGCCTTTTTGATCTCATTTCCCAAATACTTCACGCACGCCGTTTTTCCTGTTCCCGTTTTTCCAAAGATCAATACATTCGAAGGTCTGTCCCCTCGCAAAGCTGTGGCAAGAACTGCCGCCAATTGACTGATCTGCTGCTGCCGATGAGGAAGTTCATCCGGAATGTATGATGGCCGTAGGATCTCCCGATTTCTTTTGAACAGCGACTTTGATTTGAGGTACGGTTGAAAGATGTTTTCATCCAAGGGCACTCCCCCCAAATAGCAGAAGGCGCGGGAATAAAATGTCCCACCCCTTCATTTCAATTGGAGATTACATCGAAATTCGATTTCCGGAATGAATAGGATGGTTGATTACAAGAACTTTATTTTTATTCCTCATGAGCGAATTACCGAATTACTGGTTCAAAATAAACTATTTTCTGGCAATAATCTTACTGAGCCCTACCCCCTTCATTTCCTGTGGAAACTTTTTCTTGAATGTTTTCAATGATTTGTAAAGAATTTTTTCTTATCTGGCTAGTTGAGGCATTCCGTGATCATTGAATAAAATATGAATGCTGCTCGTTTCGCGTGCACGGATCGAGAAATTAAAGGAGTCTTGCTGCCGCGAAATTATGAATACTAAAACGTCCGTTATTGAAATGAAATTAAAAGGTCAGGGAGGCAAGAATCTTGATTCACAGTTGTGAAGAAGATGTCATCATTGTTAAGCTTGAAGATGGAGAAGATGTACATTCAAGTTTGATTGAAGTATCTAAGAAATATGGTGTAAAGAATGGATGGGTTCTTGGTGGAGTGGGTATTTTAAGGGAATTTACTCTTGGTTATTTTACAGGAAAGGAATACATCAAGAAATATTTTGAAAAGCCCCATGAACTATTGTCTCTATCTGGTTCAATAACGATTGGAGCAGAGGTACCAATACATCTTCACTGTTCTGTTTCAAACGATCAATTTGATGCATTTGGAGGACATTTATTCAAGGGAACGGTCAACGTTCTTAATGAAATATTGATCAAGAAATTCATGACAATAGAGCTTGGACGGCGCTTAAACCCAAAAACAGGATATTTTGAACTAGACATAAAAGCATAATGAAAGATTATGTGATTGGAAAACATTGAAAATGTTCGAAAGTTTTCCAGGTTCTATCGATTCACTTCTTCATTAAATATTCTCAAATACATTTCTAAATAATATCAATGGAAGACAAAAAAAGAGATCCAAATATGAATGAACGGACGGCAGCGATTATAACAACCAATGAAAACGTTTCAGAACTTGAAGAGCTGGTAGCATCTGCAGGTTATAAACTGATTTATGAAATTATTCAGCGTAGAAGCTCTTCAGATCCTTCGACATTCATAGGAAAAGGTAAGATCGATGAGGTCAAAGTCATCCTCAGTAAACGATCTGTGGATGCGATCATAATCAACGGCGAGCTGAAACCATCGCAACAATATAATCTCGAAAAATTATTGAATGTTAGATGCATCGATCGCATCAGTTTAGTTCTCGAGATTTTCGCGAAGCGCGCAAGTAGTAAAGAAGCAAAATTACAGGTTGAAAAAGCCAGACTCAAGTATGAGATCCCATTTATTCGAGATTGGATCCACAGGACGAAGAGTGGAGAGCGCGCAGGTCATTTTTCCAGTGGCGAATATGAAGCGACAGTTTATTATGATCTTATTAAGAAAAGGATTAAAAAAATCGATGATGAACTGAAAAAATTGAGAGAAAACCATCTCTACATAAGATTTAAGAAGAGGCCTAAAGCACACGTTATTTCCTTGGCCGGCTATACAAATGCAGGCAAGTCGAGTTTATTTAAAGCTCTTACAAAAAAGGATACGATTGTCGATTCAAAGATGTTCTCTACACTGAAACCGCTGACAGGGAGAATTGCTGATATTAAAGAAGATCTCGTTTTGATCGATACGATCGGTTTTCTTGATAGTCTACCGATTTTTCTTGTTGAATCCTTTAAGAATACGATTGATGATATCTTTACCGCTGATCTTGTCTTACTTATTCTAGATATATCTGACCCTCTTTCTGAAATCGAAAGAAAACTCAACGCATCTCTAAAGATTCTATTACCTGAGATGGATCTTAGAAAAGTTATATTTGTTTTAAACAAAATTGATAAACTAGAATATTCTGAGATTGAAAAGAGAATAGAATTTGTTTCAAGTCGAATTCAATCGAAAAATATTGTTGCTGTATCGGCTGTAACAGGAACTGGACTTAATTCCCTTATTGATATGATCAGACGCTATTTTAATAATTCTGAACATTTAGAACTGCGTTTGCCATATACCGAGGAAACGAACTCTATCATTTCCTGGCTTAGCAAAAACACCATAATTAGTGATATCGTTTATGACGACGAAATCAGGATTTCTATTGAATGTGAGAGATCATTAAGGGAGAGCTTAATACAAAGAGCGGTGAAATTGAGCCAACCAAAGTTATAGACATAATGAATCTGTACAAGGAACGTTCGAGGGTGTTAGTTTCTCTCTCCAGTGGAAATAAAGGGGTCTCTCTCCGATGAAAACTCTCTTACCTACTTGATCAGCAAAGCGCCGTCATTTTATCTTTAATTCACTCTTCTTCACCTCGAGTTCTCTTTGATATTTCGATGGAAGTTTCCAAGCCATATATTCAATGTCATCTAGGTTTGTGATGAATTCAGACTTGCTTCTCGTCGCGAGCAATTTCTTGTATTTTGTAAGTGTTGACAAGAATCTCCAGAACCAAACACCTCCCGAAATGACAAAAATCAATCCCACTATCAGCAACCAGTAAGCCCATCCTGTCGAGATCAGAGAGATCTCCGTGAAAAGAGACATCAAAGCAAGTTCGAGGAGTACGAAGCCGAACAGCAAGAGTCCAACAGAAAATACAGGTGCCCACTCAACATGAATCGGTTTTCCCATGAGCAAGGCATCAACAGGGAAACTTTTCAATTTTTCTGATGCTCGAACATTTTGATTCGTTGACCAGCAATCTATTGACCGGTAGTAGAAATATTGAAATTGCATGCGATGGAGATTAATGTGATTGTAGTCACAAATTCCACTTTTTTATCGAAAATTGCGCGATTGATGATCCCTGAGCGGACGATTGCACTCCTTTGTGTTTTAGCGGCAATGAGCATCGGCACACTCCTTCTCATCAGCGACTTCAACGTCCATACGATTACAAACTTTGATGATCTTTTACAAGAAAAGGGCCATCGCGTGCGCTTGATCTGCTCGATCGAGAGTATCCAGAAGAGTAAGAACGGTTGGATCTTCCAGCTTTCAGACTCATTCGGTCACGAAATTCGTGCCTTCTGCGAATTTTCGTTGATAGATGATGAGGCATTAGAACTCGGATCCGTGGTTATGATGCTTGTGGATGTCGGGGACGATGGGAACTTTGTTTTCATCAAATCAATCGAGCCCTACGGTTCAGATCTGATAAACTTGTCCTCCCATCTTGTTGCCGTGTGATTAAACAAATTCTCATTGGGAGCATTCAGCTGAAAAGATGTGTTTTCGAGTGTACGGAGTTTGCGAAAGGTTAAAGAACCGTTTCAACCCGTGTCTTCCCAGTTTAGAGTGACACAAAATGATCGTCGCGTTTGACGATACCGATTCAACAGAAGGTATGTGCACAACTTTTCTTGCGACCAAGATCATCGAAGAGCTTGAAGGCTTCGATCTTATCGGATTGCCTCGCCTCGTTCGCCTCAA
Organism: Methanomassiliicoccales archaeon; assembly: GCA_014361295.1. Taxonomy (NCBI): domain Archaea; kingdom Methanobacteriati; phylum Thermoplasmatota; class Thermoplasmata; order Methanomassiliicoccales; species Methanomassiliicoccales archaeon. The sequence continues at coordinate 1,245,695 of JACIVX010000001.1, forward strand.
TCCCGCGGTACCATGGAAGACGCGCGGTAATGGGGCGATTGCCATGCGCTTTGGAATTGGACGGGGAAAGAAGATGCTAATCGGGATGATCTCTGGGTCGCCAATCTATTCATATGAAAGGGGAAGAAGTGACGCAAATCCCGAGGAGATCGCTCAGCAATGCGGCGAAGTCGTCAAGCGGTGGGCGAGAACGGACGAGGGTGCGAGTCCTGGTCTCATCGTCTCACCGATGAAACCAAAGGAGTCTTTCTACTGGCAAGCGGTTCGTGGTATCGTAGAAAAGGAGCTTGTAGAGGAGGAACTGAAAAGGCTCGGTGCTGCCAAGTTCGAACTTTCAGGCGGAAGAGGAATCATTGGTGCGACGGCTGCGGCCGCCTGGAAACCGAAAGATCGAACGTATGAGATCATCACTTACCGTTTCGAGAATAAATGGGGAACAGAGCGTGAAATCGATGATAATACAGTGAGGTCATTGGACTCCACATTTCCATCGACGTTCAATAATTATGATGCTGAAGTAGGAAGAATCGCGATCGCTCCACATTCGCCATGTCCTATTCTCTTTGGCATCAGAGGCGACGATGTAAACGAACTCATCCCTGCGATGCGGTCGATCAAGGGTGAATTAGTAGAGCGCTGGCTCGTCTATCTCACCAATCAGGGAACGGACGATCACATCATTACGGATTGGGAGGAATTGATTCCATGCAGATCTTACGCGGTTGAGGGTGTTGTACTCAGCAAACCTCTCACGATCAAGGGAGGACATGTAGTTTTTAAGCTGCGACCAGATCGGTCTCGCACGCCGATTGATTGTACGGCGTACGAACCCTCGAAGAGTTTTAGAGATGTGGTCCGGGCGCTTGATCCTGGTGATCGAATCGTCGTTTATGGGGAGCTGAGGAACGAGCCTAGGACGCTCAACATCGAAAAAATGAGAATCGTTGAACTTGTTGAATCGAGAGAGAAAATCGGGAATCCGATTTGCCCTTCTTGCGGGAAACGCATGAAATCGATTGGAAGAGACTCTGGCTATCGGTGTCGCAGATGCGGAAGGAAAGCATCCGAAGCAGATGCTGAATACCGCGCCGTCTCCCGGTCAATTCAAATCGGATGGTACGAACCTCCAGTTTGCTCCCGCAGACATCTAAGCAAACCGCTGAAGAGAATTCTGCAGCAACCGCTACGATTTAGTCAATCAACGATGAAAACTCAGGCAATTTTAAAATAATCACCAATCGTTAGTCACGCAGCAAAGTCACGACTGTCATTTGAAGAACGAGGAGTGGTACTCGATGAAAGAGGTTGTTATACTCAGCGCTGTTCGAACAGCCGTTGGAAAGTTCGGTGGGGCGCTCAAAGACATCCCAGTTTACGATCTCGGGGCGCACGTGATCAAGGAAAGCGTGGCAAGGGCGCAACTTGAGCCTACTGACATTCAGGAATGCATCATGGGCATTTGTCTTCCCGCCGGCGTCGGGCAGAATCCAGCAAGAATGGCGGCAATCAGGGCGGGTCTCCCTTATGAGATCGGCGCGCTCAATATTAGCAAGATGTGCGGATCTGGACTGAAGGCAGTCATGCTCGCAGCGAATGCAATCAAAGCCGGGGAATACGATGTGATTGTTGCTGGCGGAATGGAAAACATGAGTGCAGCGCCATATTTGCTCCCACAGGCCCGGTGGGGTTATCGGATGAATGACGGCAAAGTCGTCGACCATATGATTTTCGACGGCCTATTGGATTCGAATACGGGCATGCTGATGGGGATGACAGGTGAAATTGTGGCGGAGAAATATGGGGTGACGAGGGAAGACGCGGATCTCCTCGCATATCAAAGCCATACCAAAGCGCTCGAGGCAATTCGATCTGGGCGTTTTGAGAAAGAAATCATTCCATTCAAGATCAGCACGAAGAAGGGTGACATCGAGTTTAAGGTTGATGAAGGCGTTCGTCCAGATATCTCCTTGGAGTCGCTGGCAAAATTAAAACCGGTTTTCAAGAAAGATGGCATCGTCACAGCGGGAAACGCGTCACAGATCAGTGACGGGGCCGCAGCGGTCGTCGTCGCCTCGCGAGAATTCGCGGAGGAAAGGGGGATTAAACCGATGGCGACGATCATCGATTATAACACTGGTGGGGTTAAACCAGAATATATCATGGAAGCGCCGATTCCAACGGTTAGGGCGCTTCTCAAGAGAAATAATATGACTATCGATCACATCGATCTCTTCGAACACAACGAAGCCTTCGCGACGGCCTCCGTTGCCGTTAAGCGAGAACTGAATATTCCCGAAGAAATATTCAACGTTAACGGTGGAGCGGTGGCACTCGGTCACCCAATCGGGTGCAGTGGTGCGAGAGTTCTGACAACGCTTCTCTACGCGATGCACGATAGAAATAAGGAAACTGGTTTGGCAACGTTATGCCTTGGCGGTGGAAACGCCGTCGCCATGATCGTTAAAAAATAAAAGACAATGACGGTTTGGGGGGAATGAGATGAAGACGGTTGATGGTGTAAGAAAGATTGGCATTGTTGGCGCGGGGACTATGGGCAGTGGTATCGCGCAGGTCGCTGCGCAAAGTGGGTACGAAGTCATTCTGAACGATATCAGCGACTCATTCATTCAAAACGGCATTGCGAAGATCGAGAAAGGCTTGAGTAGGGCGATTGAAAAGGGAAAGATGACAAAGGAAGAAATGGCAAATATTATGTCGAGAATCAGAGGCTCAGTTAGACTCGAAGATCTCGCGGATTCTGATGTCATCATCGAGGCGATTCTGGAGGATCGGGCTGCCAAGAAGCAGGTGTTCGCATCCCTTGATTCTATCTGTAAACCAGATGCGATTTTCGCGTCAAATACATCATCAATCCCAATCACAGAACTCGCATCGGCGACGAAGCGACCTGATAAGGTCGTCGGGATGCATTTCTTTAACCCAGCCCCGGTTATGAAACTCGTTGAAGTTATTCGGGCAGTGCAAACTGCCGACGAGACAAAGGAACTGATTAAGGCGCTTGCCGTCAAAATGGGCAAGGTGCCGGTCGAGGTTAACGATTTTCCAGGATTCTGCACGAACAGGATTCTCGTGCCGATGATCAACGAAGCCGCATACTGTCTAATGGAGGGCGTTGCATCGGCCGAGGCGATCGACCAGGTCATGAAACTCGGCGCAAATCATCCGATGGGCCCCCTCGAGCTTGCCGACCTCATTGGCCTGGATGTCTGCCTCAATATCATGGAAGTGCTTTACAGTGAATACGGGGATCCGAAGTACAGGCCATGTCCTTTGCTTCGAAGGTTGGTTCAGGCAGGGCGCCTTGGAAGAAAAACTGGCTGGGGATTCCATAAATACGAGTGACCGATCTGTAAAGGGCCAAGATCATACGGATGATCGATCGATAGATATCCTTATGGACGAGAAATCGCGGCGACAATGATTTATAAGGAAATAAGTCTCTCTCGTTTTAAGTGATCCGATGCCATCCGTTGATGAACTGCTTGCTGTTATTGATGGTTATAGGGAAGAAATGATCGAAGCACTGAAGGAACTCATCAGGATTCCTGCAATCGGCCCTGAGAATGGGGGTGATGGAGAGTTTGAAAGGGCCAGATATCTGAGAGAGCTCGCGGAACGCTGTGGGTTCGAAGAGATTGAATTGTTCGATGCCCTTGATGAAAGGGTGCGCCTCCGTTTGAGACCGAATATTGTTGCTAAGAAAAGGGGATCCTCAGATCAAACCGCATGGATCGTCACACATATGGATACGGTGCCGCCGGGCGATCTTGACGGTTGGAGCTATCCTCCGTTCTCCCCGCGGGTTGTTGACGGTAAGCTCTATGGTCTCGGTGCTGAGGACAACGGTCAGGCGCTCATCGCATCGCTCTTCGCTGCCAAAGCGATCAACAGTTTCGGATTGAGCGGGGAGAAAACGATGGGTCTTGCGCTTGTGGCCGATGAGGAGTGCGGAAATGAAAAAGGAATCAAATTTCTCATCAGGGAGGGGGTGTTCCGATCAGGGGATATGATTTACGTGCCAGATTACGGCGTGCCAGATGGATCTGTTATCGAAGTCGCCGAAAAATCGCTTCTCTGGCTTAAAATCACTGTTGAAGGCATTCAGGCACACGCCTCTTCCCCTGGAAAGGGCATCAACGCGATGAAGGTCGGATCGAAATTCATGACTTTCCTGCTCGATCATCTCACAGAAAAATATGGTAAGTTGAACGACCTCTTCATTCCGCCAAATTCGACATTCGAGCCGACAAAGCGGTTGCAGACGGTTGGGAATATCAACACGATTCCGGCAGAGGATGTTTTCTATCTCGATTTCCGTGTACTGCCAGAGTACGAGATCGAAGAGGTCAAAAAAACCGTCGAAACGATTGCCAGGTTGTTTGAAGAGAGGAGTGGCGCGCGAATCAAGATCGAAACGGAGCAGGCAACGAAAGCTGGCCCACCCTCATCGACAAACACGGAAGCGATGAACGCGCTCACATCAGCGATCAAGAGGGTGAAAGGGATCGAACCTGTGGCAAGGGGCATCGGCGGTGGCACATGTGCTAACCTCTTCAGGCAGGTCGGGTTTGACGCATACGTATGGCAAACGGTCGACGGTGTGGCGCATACCATAAATGAGTATTCAAAAATCGACAATCTCATCGCCGACGCGAAGGTTTTTGCGGTTATGCTTGCGACGATTTGTTATCCAAATCATTTCGAGCGCTGACCATGCATTCGATAAATTGATCATCTACGCCTTTATCGAAAGATCATACATTATTAGTGGTGGTTTCTTTCGCGAACAGCCGTTCGACCATCCATTTGCTATCGAACTTAATGAAATCATCATATCCTTGACCGGTTGAAAGAAAGGCGATCGGTTTGTTTACAGCGTGCGCGATCGATAAAGCAGCGCCTCCCTTCGCATCCGCATCGATTTTCGTGAGTATGACAGCGTCGATTCCAACTTCCTTATCAAACGTCGCAGCCTGCTCGATCGCGTCGTTGCCCGCGAGGGCATCGCCGACGAAAATCACGAGATCTGGTTTGACAACCCGCTTGATTTTTTTCATTTCATCCATCAGGTTGACATTCGTCTGCATTCTGCCAGCCGTATCGATGAGAACGACATCTTTCTTCCTCGCCTTCGCGTGCTCGACTGCGTCGAAGGCGACAGCAGCTGGATCACTTCCGGGCTTGTGTTTAACAATCTTGCAGTTGAGCCTCTCGGCGTGAACACTCAGCTGCTCGATCGCGCCCGCCCTAAAGGTGTCGGAAGCTGCGAGCACACAACTCATCCCATTTTTTTGAAGGCGATGGGCGATTTTCGCGATTGCTGTCGTTTTGCCTGTACCGTTGATGCCGACAAACATGAGGACCACAGGTTTTTGTCGAGAAGCGATGAATTGATCAAAGTCAAATTCATTCTTTTTGAGCACCTTCTCGATGGAGCTCTTGAGCGCGAGCTCGATGGCATCCTCGGGGGCGTATCCCCTTTCAATTTTCTTGCCTATTAGATTATCCCGAACGCCTTTCTTAATCTCTTCAACAACGGGCAGGGCGACGTCGGACTCGAGCAAATCGATCTCGAGATCCCAGAGTATCTCATCAAGCATGCTTTCAGAAATCTTTCGGCCGCTGTCGCCAATGATTGCCTCTGGCGACTCCGGGAGTTCGGTCGCTTTCTTCTTCCACCCAAAGAGTTTCTTCTTCAGCGACTCGAACACCTTGGCCACCGGTCCTAAATCCTTTGTTGGACCTTCTGATAAGTTTCCTGGATTTTTCTCGTCAGTTGGGAACTCTGAGCCTCGAGCGCCGATCTTCTTTCCCCGAGTTTGTTGAAAGTGTCGATGAGCTCTTGCAGTCTTGATTCGATCGTTTTGACCGCCTCGTCCATGGGTTTCTCGACAGAAATTCCGCTGCCGATCCCGACGATTGCCTTCTTGTTCGACGCCACTTTCGCAAAGACGAATGAATTGCCGCCAACTGGCACGAGGATCTCCGTACCCTCTTCGGATTTAGAAACGCTCGTGAGGGTTGACTTCGCCCTCATGTGCTCCTCGATCGATGCTTGGACAATCTGTTGCTGCTCTGCGAGGCTCTCAATTTGGGCTCTGTAGAGATCGAGAAGCGCGAGCGATTCCTGCAATTCTTTTTCGCTCATCGCGCCCCTCCTGCAAGATATCTCACGACTGGATTGGTAATTTCTTCATTGCTGATCTCCTTGATTTCATTCAATTGAATCTGCTTACGTGGAACTTTATGCCTGCTCCCGAGGTTCGAGAGTATCCTATGAATCGCATCCTTCTCATCGATCGCTGCAATTTCAATGCTGAACTTTTGTTTCTTTTTAGGATTGATTTTGAATGTGCCTTCCACTCTGAACGCTCTCATATCATCTCCGTTTCGTGGAAGTGTCTCGACCGAATAAATATTTTGGTCAAGAGCGTGTTTTTCGATTGGAAGGAATCATGAGTGAGGAGATTATCGCATTTTACCCCGGTAAAAATTTTCCAGCTATCTCGATCACGGGATCACATTGCGGTTTGATGTGCGATCACTGCCGTGGAGTTTATCTCCGCGACATGATTTCTGCAACATCACCTGAAGAGCTGTTACGCGTTGCGTCCTCGGTCATTAATCAAGGAGCCGAAGGCATCCTGCTGAGCGGAGGCTCTAACTCGAAAGGAAGGGTTGAACTCGATCGATTCGTCCCGGCGATCAAAGAAATCAAGAAAAGGGGGCTGAAGGTCAATGTTCACACCGGCCTTCTCACATCTGACGCGATTTCCTTTCTCATGGAGGCCGCCCCTGATTGCTTTTCGGTCGATATCGTCGGGGATGAGAAAGTCATCAAGCATATCTTTCATCTTGAGGCATCACCAGCAGACTATTTGAACTCCATGGAATTGCTCTTTGATAACGGTGCAAAGAGGGTCGTCCCACATTTTTGTCTCGGTCTTTCTGAGGATCCAGAGAGGGATCGCGATGTGTTCGATCTTCTTTCAGGATTTCCGATATCTGCATTCGTCATCATCCTCTTCCGCCCGACACCTGGCACTCCGCTATTCAACCGAAGGCCGCCTGATGAATCCGATGTGGTCGAGTTTGTGAGGAGCGCCGTCGAATTGCTCCGCTGTCCGATCCTTATCGGCTGCATGAGGCCAAGGGGGAACTGGAAGATCGAAATTGAATGCGCCAAAATCGGAGTAGCCGGTATCGCGTTGCCGTCACGAAAAACCGTTGAAGGTCTGAAAGAATTGGATTACAGAATTGAAACGCGGAAGTGCTGCTGCGCCCTCTATCGATAAATCGACTCGCCAGCATATCTCTTTCTGAGGGTTGAAAGGTACACGATCGCGATCGCGTAGACAACGATGAAAATGAGAGCGAAGAGGGGAACATAGTCCAGGAAAATGGATGAAATGTTCCTATGCAGCGTATAGGTGAGCGGTGAAGGATCGTCGTCTAAATGTTGGACAACAATATAGAAGGTGTCGTATTTCGCATCGGGAAAGTTGAAAGCGATCGTTGGATTGCTTGCGTCGACGCTGTAATCAAGATAATTGATCCGATGCAGTTTCAGGGTTTCTAGATCAGACGCGTATGTTGAATAGTAGTCTGAACTGACGACGTAAACATTCGCTGCGTTTCCATCACTTTCAATTGTGATCCGGTTGACTGAAATGAGTCCAAGGTGATCCTTGTTGTTAAATTCGACGACACTCGATACCGTTCCGCTCGTACTCATCGCGTCTTCAAAGGTGTTGTAGATGAATGGAACTTTCAAGATGATGATGACGGCAACACAAATGCCAATGATGATTACACTCCTTCTGATGAATCGTTTCGCCATTAATGACTTCGAGCTCATCGAACGCGCGAATTTCATTTCAAGTGTTCTGAAATAAAAACTCTCAGCTCCGATGATAACGCCCATGAGGAGCAGAAAATAGATAAAAGAGTTGATTGGCAAATAGAATGGCTTGAGGGAAAAGGCTTTTTCAGAGAAGATAAGGATAATAACCGTGACGATCGCGAAAATAACTTGGATTAGATACAGATATGATTTAATACGACGGATGCGCGTCAACCGCCATCCGCCCTCAAGTACCTCCCTTCCGCCCTCCATCAGGTTCGTTACGAAGCATGATCTGGAATGAATATATATTTTTCGTTGCTGTCTATCAATCTGGCTCTGAGTTCATTTCTAAATCCTACCCGGTGCGAGATCCAACAACTTAAGAATTGATCAGGAATCTGAATCACTCTGGGATTCAATCGATTCTGTTGCCAGATCGATCTAATCACAAAAATCATCTCGCGAGTACCGCTTCCTTCCTACAGAGAAGGAAGATTGCTGCGAAAAGTGGAACTTCAACCTCGCCATCGAGGGCAAAACGCTCATCCCTGAGCTTGATGTCAATCTTACGATTGACGATGAGCTTGACAGGATCGTCGGTGAAGGTGTCTGGTACCGCATCTCTCAGAGGATCAAACTCATCAAGTTCATCTCTGCTCATTCTGACGACGAGAAGCCCGGTCTTTCCGTGAAGGGTAAACGGTAAGCGGATCAGCCTCTTGATATCACTTGTCACGGGCTCGTCCACCTGGCCAGCCATTCTCGGTTTGACCTCCTCAAAGACAAATTTGAGAAAGAGATCTCTCGCTTTATCGGAAGAGAAGATCTCGAGCGTGTTGTTCTCGAACAGATTGTCTTTTCCAGCGGTTTCCCCCCTTTTTGTAAAAAGATCATCGAGCATTTTTTTGATGAGATGATCTGGCTCATTTTTCAGCGAAGGGTAACGGTCTTTGATCGCCTCGATCGAAAGACCTGCGATCTCATTCAACAACAGCTCTGTGCCTTTGCGAAATCGACGTCGCCATGCGGCCGAATTCGCGGGAGGAAATTTTCTTGAGATGTTTACTTTTGTCACATGCTTGAATTGCCTTTTTTCAAAGGGATCCATTGGAAAAACCCAATCGATGCTGAGGTCTGTGCCAGTAATGTAATCAACGATTTCCCTGCGTTCGTGGCTTTTGAGTGAGGTCACGCGCTCATCGCTCACATGGACGTGATACCCTCTTCCGCCCGAGAAAACGACTTTGATGTCCTGCGATCCAAACCCCAGATCGCCCATGAGAAATTCGTCGAGAAGGCGTATAATCTCTTTTTTGACAGCGGCGAGCATTTCGGGGTAACTCATTGCTTCAGCGCCTTTGATGTGGTCTGCGTCGAGATCGAAAATGAGATCGGCGCCCAGCCATCCCTTTTCATCCATGGTGGGGGCTGATGGAACTTCGTAATACGCGGAGGAATAATAAACGTGCGCTGGTACCTGCGAGATGAGGAATGAGGTCAGATCATTCGCTTTCGTAAAGGCGACATGCCGCTGGACAAAGTCCCTATCGAAGAACATGAAGCCAAATTCACGCCTTCCGAAGCGCTCTGGTGGTGGGGGCGGTGACTTTTCATAATGTTTTCTGAACCAACTGATGATGAATTCCGTTTCCTTTGAAATTCTCGCGGCACCATCGGTCATCGGATCGCTGCGCACATTAGATACTCGAGGACTAATATGATTTCTCTGTGGATATTTTTGATATCATCGTTTCATCCAACAGTAGTCATTTGCACGATTCCACTGGTAGTATTCTGGGGTATCGTCAACCAATCTTCATGGATCAAAAACGATACCTTGAGAGTTCAATTCTCGGCAGCGTTTTGCTAAGATTGGGGCAAGATTAATATTTAATACCGCAGAAAGGTATGCCTTTGCGGATACAGATGAAGGCCTTTGTCAAGGTGGAATACAGCAGCGAAGGCAAATCGCCTGCGGAAATCGAACGCATCTTCGGTGAGGCTGGCTTTAAAAAAATTGCGGGGTCGCCGGTTTTTGAAATTGAGGTGGATGAAGAAAATGAACTGACTGAGAAAATCGAGAGACTCCATCAGTCGCTCAAGAATGCTGGCATCATCTACATTCCTTCGATCATGCGACCAGCGGAGGCACAGCATTTGAGGTCCGCGGGCTACAGGGAACGGATGGACCTCTGGAGGGTTCTTGGGATTGATGTTGACGAGCTCGTCGATCTCATCGAGTATGATGTTGAGAAATTCAGAACGAGAGCGATGGAACTTCTTAAGATGGAAGTTGATCGCATCGCCCTGGAAAGAGAAAAGGAGTTAAGAGAAATCCGAGAAAGGGAATTGATTGAACGGGCGAAAAACAAGATCATCGAGAGCACGAAAGTTGAGGGCGGGCAGACATTCCAGGAGCTCTTGAAAATCGTTGGCATCGATGAGGACACGCTGTCACAAATGATCGATGAACTTGTTGAAAAAGGTCGAATCAGAGCGGAACAGAGGGGACGCAGGGTCGTTTATATCGCCTCGTGATCAAAAAGGTTGAGAATCGCCCAGCGAATCCGATTTCTTTCAGCTGATTTCTTCATCACCTTTTTCTTAAACTCTTCGATTGCATGATCATCCTGATTCAATTGGCTTTGCAAATCCCAGACTGCCATTTACAGGATAAATAAAACTAAATAGAGGTTTCAAGATTGATGCGATCAAGGTGAGAGCGATGGGAGCAGTTTCGCGCACGGCGCTGCTATTCGCGTTCATGTTCGGCCTCTTTATCGTCATAGGTTGGGCCATTGGGAGTTTATTCATTGGTAACTGGATCATTGGAGCGGTCTTTTTCCTTGCGATCGCAGGGGTTTTCAATCTCATCGCGTACTTCTATTCCTCAAAGATTGTACTTTGGTCTTATCGTGCAAAGATTGTAACTGAAAAGGAAGCGCCGAGGCTTTATAAGATTGTTAAACTCGTCGCTTTCAAGGCCAACCTGCCGATGCCGCAGGTCGCGATCGTCCCGAGCGAAACGCCGAACGCATTTGCAACCGGTCGCAATCCGAAAAATGCAGTCGTGGCTGCAACTGAGGGCATTCTGAAGACGCTCAATGACGATGAGCTCGAGGGCGTCATCGCTCATGAATTTGCGCACATCAAAGACAGGGACATTCTTGTTATGAGCATTGCCGCGACGCTTGCTGGGGCGATCTCCTTTGCCGCGAGATCCTTCTGGTACAGCGTTCTATTCGGTGGCGGGGGTCGCAGGGACTCGTCGGCAGCATTTATCGCTCTTATCGTCGCGATCACCGCGCCGATCGCCGCGCTGCTCATCCAATTGGCAATCTCGAGGAGCAGGGAATATTTGGCTGATGAAGAGGGCGCGTTGATCATCGGAAGACCGATGAGCCTGGCGAAAGCACTTGAAAAGCTTGAAGCGGCGAACAAGCGCAAACCGATCGAATTCGGGAATCCGGCATCCTCGTCGATATGGATCGTCAATCCGTTCGGTTCGAGCGGGCTTGTCCACCTCTTCTCCACGCACCCGCCAATCGCTGAAAGGGTCAAGCGCCTGAAGCAGATGGCGAGCAAGATGGGGCAGCTCTGAGTTCTACAATTTTTCCTTAAACTTTTTTTGGCCTTTTCATCATCCGTATCTTCCTTTCTTATCATAATCGGAAATTAAATCGAATTCAATTGGCGCTTTGCGTTTGGATTAAAGCAATCTGGCTGATAGTTTTGATATCTTGTGATATTTCGTTAAGATTGCCTTCGAATATAAGCGTTTTAATGAGAAATCGAAGTCTCGGGCCTCTTCTACATTCAATTCAGAAGAGAAGGTCCTCTTCTATCCCGATCTTTCTCGCGAAGTTGTAGGCTGGAATGACATTGTAAACTTCCGATAGTGTTCTGTGAACGTCGGTCCCGATCGAAAATCTGACTTTTCCCCTGAGCTTCGCGATGAGGTCTTCCGCCCTTTCATAAAACGCCATCCCGTTCCTTCTGTACGGCTTCGCTGTGTTGATTTCGATGAAGAAGCGGTATGCCGAGAGCATTTCTGCGAGATCTTCCGGTTGGACATCAAAGAACGCCATTTCAAAATCAGGATGCGCGAGTCCGCAAGGAACAGAGAGTTTTGAAATAAACTCTCCGACGGTTTCAATGTCTGCGCCGCCGTTCAAAAAATCATTGACATGTTCAAACAACACAAGATCGAGGGAATTGAGCATCTCGACTGGTATGCCATTCAAATCACATCGATCTGGATTCGCATCAATTTCCACACCAGCGAGGACGGTGATCGTCCCCTCGTATTTCTTTTTGACATTCTCGATCGTCGCGAGATACCGCTTGAAATCGCGTTTGCTCAGTGAACAGACTTTCGTCGTTTCAAAATGATCCGTGATCGCGATGTGCGTCAATCCCTTTCGCGCGGCTTCCCTAACGATCGTCTCGATGTCAAAGATTCCATCGGAAAAAGTGGTGTGCGCGTGGAGATTGATCACTGTACTTTTTCCCACTTCTCCAACTCCTGGACGCTTGAAAGTGTTCTCCCTCTTTTAATTTCCTCTCTGATTCGATTCTCTCTTTCAAGCACATCGAGCGCGCGATTTGCGATTTCGACTGCGTGTTCCTGCGGCACAACGATGACGCCACTCTCATCCCCGATAATCCAGTCGCCCGTACGGACAACCTGTCCACCGCAAACAATCTCGAGTCCGATCCCGCCGAATCCCTTTGGCTCGCCGGCCTCCGGCGTCACATATCTCGAAAAACAGGGAAAACCGATCTCGATGATCGTGTCGATGTCCCTGACAGCACCGTCGACGACAATACCAGCAATCCCCTTGACCTTGCAGCTCCACGAGGCAAGCTCCCCCCAGACTGCGATGTCGCTTCCTCCAGCATCGATGACGATGACATCGCCCTTTTGCGCGCGATCAATTGCCTCCACCGGCTTGGCCCAGTCCCCTTTCGATGTCTGGACAGTCAACGCCCGGCCGACCATCTTGGTGCCGTGTTTTATTCTCGGGATAATGCCCTTCATGACCCCTCTCTTATGCGCTGCGTCAGCGATATTCGGCGTCGAGACGCGTGAAAACGCCTCGAAGAGCTCCTCAGCCGTGTATTTTTTTGAGAGGTCAGAAGCGATTGATTCGCCTCTCTCGATCGCCTCTTTAATTCTCTTCGCGGCCGCCCTCACGTCCTCGGCCTTGATGATTCCCCCGCCGACGATAATAATCGATGCACCAGCTCTCAGGAATGAGGCGGCGGTCTCGGAAGTGATCCCGCCTGCGACCGCAACTGGAATGTTCGTTACCTCCGACACCGCCTTGACCACTTCGAGAGGCGATTTCCCGCCGCGCATCTGCTCGTCGATGCCGACGTGAAGGCAAACGTAAGAGGCGCCTAGCGCCTCCACTTCTTTCGCCCTTTTCACTTTGTCCTCGACATTCATCAGGTCGACCATGATCTTCGTCCCGTACTTGCGACCAGTGAGAACCGCCTCGGAAATCGTCCCGTCGTTGGAAAGCCCCATGACTGTCACGATATCAGCGCCTGCCTTCGACGCGATTTCAACTTCGAATCCCCCGACATCCATCGTTTTCATGTCCGCGACGATGACGCGATCAGGAAATTCGCGCTTGAGCGCTCTCAGACATTCAGCACCCTCGCTTTTGATCAAAGGTGTGCCCGCCTCGATCCAGTCCGCTCCACCTTCAACCGCTTCCTTTCCTATTTCAATCGCCCTCTTGAGATGCATCATGTCGAGGGCGACCTGCAAAACGGGTTTCATCGATCCCGATGAAGAGCCTCTTTTCTAATAAATCCTTTTGAAACAGAGACCTCTATATGGTCGTTACACCTCCCCTCTTTCGAGAATTGTATTTTTTAGGAAAACCATATAAAAAGGCAGTGTGATAATGTCCAGCAAATGCAGGAAATCCGGCGGGACAGCGGAAGGTGTGTGACGGGCATCGAAGACCTCGACAAAATCCTCGGTGGCGGGATACCCGTCGGGAACATGGTTCTGGTCGCGGGCGGTTGCGGGACGGGAAAGACGACACTGGCCTTCGAGTTTCTCGTGCGCGGGGCTTTAATCGGCGAAAGAGGTCTTTTCGTGACAACGGTTGAGTCCCCAGCAAAATTGCTCTCGAATCTCCCCCACTTCGATTTTTTCGATGAGAGGATGATCGATGACGGTCGTATCAAAATTCTTCAACTTGATGAACTTGAAGAAATCGCGAGTCAAACACCCGAGATCGACGCAACCGAGAAGGGTCACCGGCTTGTCGAGGCGATCAAAGAAATTATTGAAAAGGATGGCATCAAGCGCCTCGTCATCGATTCGTTCAGCAGTTTTTTGAATGACGATGAAAAAATGAGTGCCCGACGGCAGGTGCTGAGAAAGCTGAGCTCAATTCTTTTCGAAAAAAGATGCACGGCGATGATTATTTCGGATGAGATCGACGATTGCGAGGGAATCATCGCCGATGGCATGATTCTTCTGAGCAATTTTGAGAGGAGGGGCGATTTGCTGAGGATTATGCAGGTTATCAAGATGAAGGGAACGGATCACTCACGATCGAAATACGTAATCGATTTGACGGATTGCGGAATCCTTGCAACGCCGTTACTCCGAGGGGGATCATCATGAGTGACGCGATTAGAGAAAAAGTGGTGGCGAAGCTTCAGGAGATCGGTGGTGGTTCCGCGATCGCCTTTGAGCTCGATGTGGACAAGTATTTTGATGTCATGAGCGCCCTCCTCGAAGAATTCGCTCTTACGAAGAAATTGAATTGCATTTATATCACCGCCTCAATTCCCTCGACAACTCTGATTAACGCGTTCGGAGCGCTCGGCATCGATATCTCAAGAATTCAATTCGTTGACTGCGTTTCTAAATCAATCTTCGGCAATGCGCCACCCCTCGAAAACGTCTCGTATCTCGATAGCCCGACGATGCTGGAAAATGTCATTCTGAAAGTTGAATACCTGTTGAAAAAGTATCAGGGTAAGGAGGCGGTCATCTTTATCGATTCGGTCAGCGCTCTCGCCGTTTACAACGACACGGGAATGCTCACGGAATTCTTTCAAATTCTTCTCAATTCGCTGCGCTCGAAGGGTAACTATGCTATTATGATTGCGATTGCCAACCAGATCAAGCCAGATGTCAGGGAAATGTTGGCACTCGTGAGCGATGAAGTTGTCAATCTCTCCTAACAATATCATAATTGGTCTTCTCGAAATTGAATGGAATGAAAGGTTTCGAGGAGCTGAAGATTGAGTGAAGTGCCGTCGCCGTTGGAGGAGGCAGAACCGATGGAGAATGTCGAGTAAGCGACGGCCCTTCTTGCAACAGATAGGTGAATGAAAATATCGAAGAAAAACCTGAAGGTAGACTTAATCATCAAAATAAAAAAAGAGGGGAATTGTTGGATTAAGGCCCCTCGACCGTTATGAGCAAACCGGTGCTTGCGGGTATATCCTCAGCGCCGTAATCGTAGTAGAAGCTTACAGTCCGCTCCACTGGGCTAGCTCCAGGAGTGACTTGGCAGATAATCGAGCCTATGGAAGTCCACGCGCCTGCGACCATCTTGCTAACATTCACATAATACGTTCCAGCGGTGGCTGTGGTCTTGAATTGGACGTCGACCTTAAGGATCCAGTGTCCTTGAGTTATAGCTGTATAACCATGGGTTATCGACCCAGCTGTAAGGTCAACGGAAGCTGATTGCTCGGCAATGTTCGTGTCAGCAAAGGCATAGGGAAGCGTTACGCTGGTCACCGACGTGTCGCCCGTTACTAGGTACACCTGACCTCCGACGGTGCTCCATTGTTTCGTCGCAAGTATCTGGGCGGCATATGCAACGCTGGCGACGGACATCACCAAAAGGACTAAGGTTACGGCGATGAACGTCTTCATACTTACTGGTTTGCTCAGCTTACCTTTCATCTCGTCTTTCATAGACAAAACCCCAAACCCTCTATTCCCCCCCCCTTAAATTTTTCGATGACAACTGGTACTAGCGCCCGATGCAAGGACTACATCTCATCGATCAAGCGCGTGATGTCACGCTCTAGCGCTCCTTGGAAATCTAGTGAGTCGCCGATATCGACAATTCAATTGCCTTCGTCATTTGAATGATTTTCATTGAATCGACGCCTCGTTTTTCCATAACGGCAACAAGCATTCCTCGCAAACACATCCAAATCGTTAAGTTTAAAATTAAACACGATTTGACTGGTCGACCGCATTCGCGACGATGCAAAAAGATCACGCGAGTTGAAGCGTTCTCGCAAGGTTACAATTGTCATTTCTTAAACGAGATTTCGAAGTAGACTTTTTTTAAAGAAGCTCCGCAATCGAATGAATGATGATCATGTTAAAGAGATGTGAAAGGTCGATATGTATGATATTCGCGCTCATCGTCTCTTTAATTTGAAAGCTCTTTCTCTTTGATGTTTTTTCCTTTTTTATAAAAAATTGAACGGATTCGACGCCACCTCAAAACTCTGGATTTATTCGTCAATAATCGAATTTATTAAATCAATAAATTCGTTCTTTGTCGTATTGCTAAAATCTGACTTGATATCTAAATAGAAAGCTTTATAATCATAGATACATAAATTACTTCCAGCGTAGGCTTGGCCTACGATAGGAGGACTGAACGATGAAAAAGATTTGGAAAATGAGAAGGGATTCTGAGGCAGTTTCCCCGGTCATCGCCACCATTCTCATGGTTGCCATCACCGTCGTCTTGGCGGCGGTGTTGTACGTCATGGTGATGGGATTCGGAGGGCCGACGACGACAACGCCAACTGGATCGTTTACAGCGGCGACGAAGATAAATGCAACCACGATGAAAATATCTTTTGGCGTGATAACGCCAGATACGCCACCCTCGAATCTGAAAATTATAGTCGAAGATCCTGACGGGAATGTTGGAACTTGGAACTGGAGTGATGAGAAGAATAAATATTCGATTACAGGCACTCCAGACGTTACAGATAATGTGAACGGGGAAATAGAGTATGTGGACCTAGCACAAAACAATATTATAAATTCTGGTGATTACCTAAAGATAACAATGAAGTCAACCGCCACATCAGGGACGTATCGGGTAACGATGTTGTATACGCCCACCGGTGCAGTGATAGACGATATTACATTCAACTGGTAAATTGATTCGGTATCCATTTTTTTTCTTTTTATCATTTTTACTTGTTCTAGAAAGGGAATATCAAACGCTCTAAGCGGGAGCAATTGAATTGCAGTGTTTATTGCCTATAGTTCTCGGGCGCTCGTTCGAGCTACCGATATGGTACAGATATGGCTTTCTTCGAATCAAAGACCAATAATTATAAGACATCAGTCACCGGCTGGCAGTCATCCAGATGATACATGGTCTATTGTGTCATCCTCTTCTAGGATATTACGATCATTCTTATTCTTAAAGCTGGTAGCGAAATACAACAAACTGGTTGGTGACGAGTGTAGCAATCTGAAATTGCGACCCCCTCTTTAGATATCTTGCATTAATTCTTTGGTGAAATTAAATGTGACTCATGGTGATACTGATGTATCGATATGATGCACATTCTTAAAAAAAATTGATATGATCTGCGCTATGTTCTCACGAGCTTTTCATCGATCCATGTGATGCCCCTGTAATGCCCTGTAAATGATTAATTAAAATTGTATATTTGTTGGGTTTTGGAAAATCTAGATCATTGCATATCTGACCGAATATCCTAATTTCGAGTATATTTTGATGCATGACTTTTCGATAATAGAAGCAGAAGATACCGTTACTCAATCGAAAATTTTTGCGATCTACCCGCCAAATCAATGCAACCAATCTCTGTACGTTCTTGCGGGATGAGACTTAGTTCCATATCAGTTTTGAATCTCATTCTTGAATCAAAGGGAAATCAAAGTTGAAGATATTCTAATAGTGCATGTCGTGCCTATGTATGAATTTTCAGAAATCGATTCATTTGTGAACAATTCTCAGAAGTCCAACTTGATTGAATTCTGCAAAATACTGACGCAAGTATCAACTAAGGTGAAGAAAGATCAGAAATTCCGTCATCTCTTCTTACCAATTGTTTATATAAAAATATTATTCATAACAACGGCGAATCAACAAATTTCTCTTTTTGATGATTTTTTTGTAAAAATTGGAATCTTAATATTTGAACGTGGTAATTGCACGATTCTGGTTTTTGATTAAAAATAATTTTTATATATTCGTAAATTGTAGATGTAGGTGGGGAAGGTTTGTGAACGAATTAGAGCTCCGCTATGCTTCATTTTTGCACGACATAGGAAAATTCATCCAGCGCTCTACCATTAACGGAACGCATCAGGAAGTTGGCTCCAATTTCGTGAAGCTGCTCGGCAGCCTGCCTGAAGGTATTGCAACCGCAGTCAAAGAACACCACAGCCCAAATGATGTCCGAGACGCAGAAACAAGGCGCATGGCAACCCTTGTCCAACAAGCCGATCATCTCTCTGCAAAGGAAAGAATAAATGATGAGCACCAGGAAAGGGATCCGCCCGAGAATTTCTCACTGCTCTCTCCGATGGGTTATATTACAGGCGTTGTTCACGAGCTGAAGGAACCCATCCGCTCCTGGTTTCCAATCGAGCACTTCGACGCTTCGCGAATCGTGGAGCCAACTCTGGAAAACGAAGCTGGTAGGGTCGCTGGTGCATTAAGCTACGAGAAATTGCGGAAACAGCTCTACGATGATCTTCGCCTTCTTTCTTTCACCCTCAATGAGGCATCATTTGAAACGCTCGTGAATTTGTTATCGACATACACCGTTTTCATTCCGTCGGCCACTTATTATACGATTCCAGATATTTCTCTCTTCGATCATTTGAAGACAACATGCGCTGTCGCAGAAGCCCTATTCAAGGGAGATGAGGGTGAAGGAGAGGACAAGCGGATTCTGTTTATCGAAGGGGACATTTCTGGGATACAGGATTTCATCTATTCGGTCAAATCGCCAACAGAAGCACAAAAGGGCATGGCTTCGCGATTGAGGGGAAGGTCCTTCGTCATTGAGCTCCTCAACCGCGGGATTGCACATTACCTTTTGAAAGAGCTTTCCCTGAGTACCTGTTCTTTGATCTGGTGCACTGGCGGTCATTTCCTCATACTTGCACCATATTCTGAGGAAAGCAAGGGCAAGATTGCGGAATTGAAGAAGAGAATCGATGAGGCTATTTTCGCCGAATTTGCAAATTCAATCTATGTGGCAATCGCCACCGTTAGTGTCAAAGCGTCAGAACTTGTCAACTTCAGCGAGATTCTTTCGAAGCTCTCTATTGAACTGGAGGCTGAGAAGAAGCGAAGGTTCTTTGATGTGATCGATGAGCTCTCGTTCACCGGAAAAGAAGAGCATGGCATACCATGTGCAATCTGTGGCAGTTTTGTTGATGAGAAAAAACCCTTTTGTTCGAAATGCGATCGTCACGAAGCGATTGGCAGAAGTCTTCCAAAATCCGAGTATTTCCTCGAGGTTTTCTTCAGGGGAGAACTCGATAGAGATTGCAACCTGTCCATCCCACAACTGGGGATCGGCTGGTACCTGCTTCGCGATATCGATGAAGTTAGCGCGGTATTGATGAAACTTTCTGGCAAATCAGGTCGGCATTTTGATATCCAGTATGCAAGACTCCTTAAGATCAATGATACTCGCTTTGTGAGAGAAGAGACGGTTTCCGTTATAAAGTCAGTACCTGACATCCCGATCGCCCTTGGTTATATACTGATTGGGAATTATGCACCGATAAACCCGAACGGGGATGTATACTCGCTTGACGATGTGGCAAATGGCACGATCTTCTCGAATTCTGGATCATCGGACGGGAAGAAGGGGTCGAGAAGGCTCGCTGTTGCACGCCTCGACGTCGACAACTTGGGAAAAATCATGACCGAAGGATTGATCGGATCGTGGTCATCTCAAGTTGTAGATCCAGAATTAAAGGCAATCGCGGATGGCAACAGGCGGACCATTTCGAGATATTGCACGATAAGTCGTCTTTTCGATTACTTCTTCAAGTGCTACCTCAACCTCATTTGCCAAAATAGGGCTGTATTCATCATTTACTCCGGCGGTGACGACGCATTCATCGTTGGTGACTGGATTGAGGTGATCAAAGTCTCGAAAGAAATCTACTCGCGGTTCAAGAATTTCACATCGGAAAATGATAACCTCACACTTTCGTGCGCAATTTCGCTATTCAAATATAAGTATCCAATCGGAAGAGCTGGGATTCTGGCTGGCGAGCTCCTCGAGGAACTCCCGAAGTCCATCGAAGGCAAGAACGCAATCCATCTATTTGGAGAAACGGTGAACTGGAGAGATTCAGCCCTCGGGGTGACAGTTTACAGAGATCTTGAGAAATTGCTGGAGACTTCTGATAAGCTTCATGATCTTATAAATGGAAGAGTCTTGTCAAAGGGGTTTCTCTACAAATTACTCAAATATCAAAGCATCACCTTCCATGCAGAGGGCACAGGTTGTGAGATTGAGACTGCCTCAGGCTCAGGGCGAATGTCCAAGAGCCAATACGCCGAGGCCATGCTGAGGAAGGGCATGGCCACAGGCAGGAAGAAATACATCCCCTATTTCAAATATGAAATAGGCAGGCTGAAGGACAAATTGAGTCCGCAGGACATTGGTTGGCTTGAGAGGGAGATACCGAAGATTGTTCCATTTGCTAGGTTGCCTGTCAGTTATATTAGTTACAGAATAAGAGAGGAAAGGGTGGAAAAGATGAGTTGAAAGGAGTGTGGGTTGAAATGCAAAGAGATGTGAGAGGTTCGCCGCACTCGGGTCGCGGCGAAGGAACGGCGCAAAGAGTGCCGCAGGAGCTGCTGAGCATGATTCCTAGATCATTGAAGGAAATGAGCGGCGAGAAACAGGTGGAGTTTGCGGAGGAAGTCGCAAAAAGATGCAAGGATGTTTCGAAGAGCAGAATGCGAACAATTTATGCTTGGGTGCGCAAGTCTAGGCTTGACCTGCAGGAAGCAAAAAGGAAAGCTGATCAGCCAACGGTTGACCAGATTAGACCAATAATTTCGGACATCAAGCTTCTCAAGGCCAAGCTCGCCTATCTTGCAGGAAGGGGTAAGGAAAACAGAGATGAAAGAGATCAAATGAACAATCTCTATGAAATTCTGTGTAGAGTGATTGATGCCGTTTCGGATGAACAGGATCTGGAGGCATTCTTTTCTGTGGTTGAGAGCATTCTTGCATACCACAGATACTACTCATCGTAACGGCGGTGGTTGAAATGACTGAAGGAATCGTTGTGAATTATGGATTTGTTGGTAACTTGATAATAAGGGGAAAGATTGTGGCCGAAACGGGTCTTCTCATCGGCGGCTCAGAAGAAATGACCGAGATTGGGGGAATCGACAAGCAGGTCATTAGGGACGCGGACGGAATGCCCTATATCCCTGGCAGCTCACTGAAAGGAAAAATGCGAAGCCTTCTTGAATGGTACTATAAGAAGGTTGGCGAATCAGGAATACACGTTTGCAAAGACGTCAACGAAGCATTGAAATGCCCGGTGTGCAGGGTTTTTGGCGTCCCCGCAGATCAGGAAATGAAAATCGGTCCCACGAGGCTCATCTGCAGGGATGGCCACGTGACGGAAAGAACGAGAGAAGAGCTGCGGAGAATGGGTGCGCTTGAGGTGAAGACCGAGAATGTAATCGAAAGGCTGACTTCCAAATCGAAGAATTTGCGGACATTCGAACGCGTTCCAAAGGGCTCTGAGTTCAACATGGAACTCGTTTACAGTGTCTACAATCTGAACGGAGATTCCGAAACGGACAAGAAATTCGTTGAAGTGGTCTTCCAAGGCATGGAGCTTTTGAGAGATTCCTACATCGGTGGGAGCGGGTCACGCGGGTACGGCAAGATTAGTTTCAGGGACATCACCTGCACATGGAAAACTGCCAAGGACTATGAAGAGAACAAGGAGGGGAAATCGATTTCACTTGGCGAAACATTGGCGATCGATGAAGTCAGAAAATTAATCGGCTCGCCCTGATCGAGGGTGATTTGATTGGACGCGGTGGTTCTGCGGCCAAAGTCGCTTTCCCTTGCCGGCTATCCCAAGAGCGATACGCTTTTCGGCGCGCTTTGTTGGGGTATTCGATTCATCAGTGGCAATGAAACATTAGAAAAAATGCTCGAAGACTTCAGGAACGGAGACCCGCCGTTTGTCATCTCTTCAGCTTTCCCTTGTGCCCTCTCGGTCGCAACGGTTGTGGAGTATCTCATACCGATGCCCTTTTTTACAATTCCATCAAAATTTTTTGAATTATCTGCGAGTAAAAGAATGGAAATTGTTGGCAATTACAAAAAATTGAAAAAAGTCAGGTGGGCAGACGCCTCTCTAGTGTTCGACATTCTCAAAGGAAGAGTGACAATCTATGATATTCTCGAGAGTATAGAGAAAGTGAAGGATAGCGGAAAAGGAGATTGGTGCTTTCAGGATTATAACTACAAAGATGGCGTTCTCTCAAGACATGATGTTCCGATATACAAAGAAGTCGACATGGTGGGAAATGCGATCAATAGGATTACAAGCAGCACTGGCGAGAACTTTTTCTTCTACAAGGGATACGCGATGTCGAGAAGGGGCGCCATGTATTTTATTATCAAGCATCGAAAGAATTGTGAGAATATCGTGCGCCCTGCGCTTCGTTTCTTGGAGGACAGAGGCATCGGAGGAAAGATTTCTTCTGGAAAAGGCGCTTTCGAGATTATTCAGATACGGACGAATATCGACGAGAAACTTGCGGAAATGAGCAGCGGTAAGACGGTGTTGAATCTATCCACTTACATACCGACACATGAAGAAATCGTCCAATTTAAGAACGCGGGCACGAAGCCGATTTACAATCTGCTTGTGAGGGGAGGTGTGATCGAGAGCGGCCTCGCAAGCGAATCGAATCCTTGGAAAGCGAGGACGATGTGCTTTGGCGAAGGCTCTCTCTTTCCGGCAATCGAGAATCGCGAGGTGTACGGCCAAAACCCTGTTGTTCATGATAAAAAATATAAGGTTCAGCAGTACGGCTTTTCCTTTTATCTGAGGGGGGATTTGAAGCTTGAAGATTTCACTTAAGACTTTATCGCCTCTGCACATTAGGTCGGAAGACGAAGCTCTCGATGCGTGGAATTCTTGCTTGCTTGGAGGGAAAATCGTTAGAATCGACGCCGATCGATTTATTCGTGAGAGAGCGGATGAGCTCAGTCGGTATTTCAATCAAACTGTTGTTGAAGGGCGTAGCCATTTAATAAACGACCTGATCGGTGGCGACCTAGAGGAATCATCAAAATATGGTTTGTATGAAATCGGATGCGATCAATGGGTCAGCAACCTTCTCGCAGATGCGATCGCAACTGGGAAGGGATACACAATCTACGGTCAAATCAAGACAGGGGGAGGAGAGGTTTACATTCCTGGCAGCTCGATAAAGGGAGCGATCCGAACGGCACTGGCAGGACTCGCAATAAGGGAGGATCCAGCTATCTGCGACGAATTCTTGAATGTAGCAGAGAGAACGCATCGCAATGCGCTCGAGGGAGCGGAGCTTCTTGAGAAGATAATTTTTGATTGTAGCATGGCCGTTTCTGATCGGGACATCATGCGCGTCAATCCCAATTATGATCTCATGCGCTGCATAAGGATATCTGACTCCTCTGCTCAATCGCCAAGCGGCGTACTGAGGGTAATATGCTTCCGTTACGTACAAAAATCCAGGGGCTCTATAGAGACTAGGCAATCTCTGAGAGAGCCGTATTTCGTCGAGGCAATCCGTCCTGGGGCATCGTTTTCCTGCGAGCTGGACGTGGACGTGCCCCTTCTGAGGAAGATGTGGGAGATGAGGAATGACAAAAAATGGGAAGGGGCGGATAAGAAGATCAAGAGGCTTTTCGGAGTCGTGCCAGATGATTTTGACGAAGACAGCGATCTCGTCGATTCGATTGTGAAAAGAATCTTTCGTGCCTGCAACCGGAAATCCGAATCCATATTGGCAAGTGCCAACGAATTCCTTGGAGGGGTTTCGGATATGAAATTGCACCTCGATTGCATGAATGCTTTGCGTATGGATATGGGGAATCGTGCGAAATACTTCTGCCCCGCTTGCCGGAGGAGTGGGATTGAAGACGATGAGGTCGTTACACTCAAGGGATTGAAGGAGGAAGCGGAAAGGCTGAAAAATATCGTAGGGACGGCGGAGCAGAACTCGGCGTTGCTAAAGCTGGGCTGGGGGACAGGATATCCAGGCATGACCGTCTCGCATGACATCGATGAGGGCGTTATTGACGAGATCTTGCACATTGATGCCATCAGAAAGAGTACCAAGAAAGTGCTGAAGCGAGTAAGGGCTGGTAACTATCCCAAGACGAAGAGAATATACACCATAAACGGAAGGCCAGGGGGCGAATTTGGGTGGATCCAGATGCGGGCAGAAAGCTGAAAGCTTCATTAATTGCGCCTGTTGGCACGACACCTCCAGTTGTGACCGAAATGGCTCAGTGGTTGATAAAATCTGGAGAGGTGTTTCTGTCAGATGTCGCTCTCATCTCAACCATGGAGGAAGAGGTGAGGAAGTCGGCGAAGCTAGTTGAATCCGCACTTAAGGCTTCGCCTTGGCGCATCAATTCACATCTTTACGAAACCAATTACACCGATGTCGCTTCTGATCGTTCGGCCATCGATTTCATTTCGCTTGTCTCAAAAATCATCAGGAATGAAAAAGTCAGGCATCATGCGGAAAGGGTATACCTCTGCATTTCTGGTGGCAGAAAGACGCAGTCAGTTCTCTTGGCGTTGTGCGGTCAGCTGTGGGCTGTCGATGGCGTTTATCACGTCGTCATGCCGAGTGTGTCCACGGTTAACATGGAATTGGAACGGGCAAGGAATTTGATTGCGGAACATTTTAGCTCGCCTTCCCCGTTGGAGTTTTACGAGAAGCATAGCGATGTTTTCAACAAACTCATGTTCCCGCCTGCGGACAGCTACTCGGTGGTGGAGTTACCGATCATTCCGTATTCGCCAGAGATGGTGAGTCAGCTGGGAAACGTGCTGAGGAATGAAAGGGGCGTGGAAATCGAGCGGTGCGGTTTGAGCGCAAATTTCATCCACGTGCTCGTGAGGCACAAGATCCTTCACAGCAATGGATCGGTGATAAGGCCGACAAAGAAAGGCTATGAGTTGGGTCAACTGATCGCCCAAAGTGGTTACTGATGTCTCCGGCGAAAAGAAAGCGGATCCTTGTCTGCACAGTCGGGATCGACGTCGACAGGGCGGTAAGGGTCATCACGCTATCTGTGAATCGCTTAAATCCAGATAAGGTGGTGCTTGTCCATACGAGGCAGAGTCACGAGAAGTCGCACGACGAAGTGATGAAGAGTTTAGCGGAATTTGGGCTGAATGTTGAAATGAGGTTCATTTCTGACCCAGAGAATTTTGATCTGGTGTTCGATGAATGCCTTGGCATTCTCAGTGAAATCGTGCGCCAGAATTCCCCAAATGCAGAAATATACATCAATTACACGCTCGCCATGAAACCAGTGGTCATTGGCCTTTGCCTGGCAGCGATCCTTCAGAATTGTGCCAACTTCGTCTACATATCTGGAAAGAGAGATGAGGAAACAGGAAAAACGATTGTCGGTCATGAGAAGATATTGATGCACGAGGTAGGAAGGATCAGGGAGGAAATTACGCTGAGAGAAGCGATCGCCCTTGCAAAAAATCAGGACTACGGAGGGGCACTCAACCTCCTTGATATGCATATTAAAACGATGGTCAATCCTTCCGAAAAACTCCTGATGGCCAAACGCACATTACATTTCCTCTCCCTCTGGGATAAGTTCGAGCATGCGCAAGCGCTTGAACTTTTGAAGAAGAAGGAAAAATTCAGCGATGCGGTTGAGGAAAGGCGTGGAACCTATGTAAATGCGATGAAGAAGCTAAAGGATGAAAAGGATAATTCGAAGCTGAGGTTCGGCAGGTGGCATATCGTTGACCTGTGCCTAAACGCGGAGAGGAGAATGGTTGAAGGGAAATACGATGACGCCACGGCGAGGGTTTACCGGATGATAGAGATGGTCGTACAGTTGCTGCTATGGGAGAAATATGGTATATCGACAAGCGATGTCGACACGGAAATGGAAATCTATCCCCCCAAGCTCAAGGAGAAACTCAGGCGGTGGAAGGGCGATGATGAGGTTTTGAGAATAGGTGTCTCCCGAGCTCTCGAAGTGCTTTCAGAGATTGAAGGGAGACAGATTATCGATGTGGACGTTTTGAAAAAATACCTCAACATTCGAAACTTTTCTGTGCTAGCGCATGGTGTAAATCCTATTTCTAGAAATGAGGCAATAGAATTCCTGGACTTCGCAAAGGTACATATTGTTCCACTGGTGCTAAGCGAGCAGGACTTCGAGGACATCCGAAGATCTCTGGAATTTCCTGACTTTGCAAAAGGATTGTAATTATGGAGCGACTGCCGCTGGCAATAGCGCGCTTTAAGACAAAAACGCCCGTTCTAGAAGGCGGCTCTGAGTTGCGGGGCTTCATCGCCAATATGAAAAGGGACAACCCCATTTTCCACCACCACCTTGAGGGTGGTCTAATCTATTCCTATCCCTTGGTGCAGTATAAGGTGCTGGATGGAATCGCAATGATATGGGGGATAGCGGAGGGGGCAGAGCTCGTGAAGTCGCTCGTCGACGGGATTGATCATCTATTACTCGGCAAGCACATTTATGAGATATTAGATGTCGATATCATCGAGGAGCAAACTGTGATTTGTGAGACTGAGCAGATGATCCGCTACAGATTTTGCACGCCTTGGCTCGCACTCAATCAAGAGAATTATTTGGAATACAAACTCTCCCAAGGGTGGTTGGAGAGGAAGAGACTCCTTAACGGCATACTCGTTGGCAATATACTATCGATGTGCAAGGGGCTGAACACAGTCGTGAGAAGGAAGCTGAGGGCGAGGACGAGGCTTGACCAGGTTAATGTGACTTACAAGGGGATACCACATATCGGTTTCATTGGCGAATTCCAAGTCAACATCATGTTGCCTGCGCACGCAGGGTTGGGTAAGGGGGCCTCAAAGGGCTTTGGGACAATATCAAATGTAGAGGCGTAACTCTTGGCAAGGTCGCGTTATTTCAATCGAAAGGGATGACCTCCAATTTTCGTGGATCCTTTCTAATCCAAACAAACGATTCTTTTGCAAAGCCTATGACTGGATCACTTAGCGAATCCCTTAAAAGTTCAGTAGATCCTTGAAATCTAAATAGAGAGCATGACGCTGTAATGCTGAACCCCTTAACGAGAAAACTATCTTGTGAATGTCTCATTTCCGGTGTAGTATTTATAAAGACCTTCACGCCAAATTCTCTTTCTCAATAAGTGTTGGGTAAGATTTCAGCTGAGATGCTAAAACACGCACTTCTTGATTTGAAAAATCTCCAATAGGGGGATGTGAGAAGTTACTAATAACCAAAAGTACTTAGCGAAAATCGTGACGCATAGCCGGTTGCAATAACCAGTCCATCAAAACAAGGATTGAAACCTGTACTTTACGTGGGAGGGAGGCCTCCAAGGGTGGTTGCAATAACCAGTCCATCAAAACAAGGATTGAAACATTCGCTCGGCTAGGGTACGCTCAACAAAGGGCAACAGTTGCAATAACCAGTCCATCAAAACAAGGATTGAAACAAGTGCATCGGCTGCTACGGGGTCGTCCCGAACGAGATGTTGCAATAACCAGTCCATCAAAACAAGGATTGAAACGCTCCGATGGATTCATTACCCGCCACCTATATCCATGTTGCAATAACCAGTCCATCAAAACAAGGATTGAAACCGTCGGTGGATGCGGACTTAGTAACACAGGGGAATGGTTGCAATAACCAGTCCATCAAAACAAGGATTGAAACATGTATATTCTCCAGACCCAGGTATCGCGGCTAAGGTTGCAATAACCAGTCCATCAAAACAAGGATTGAAACTTTTTGGAGTGCCCTCTGGGGTGTGGGTTTAAAGCGGTTGCAATAACCAGTCCATCAAAACAAGGATTGAAACTCGGATGGGCGGAGGCGAGGGGGAGCGGGACGGCGTCGTTGCAATAACCAGTCCATCAAAACAAGGATTGAAACTCTTTGCGATGGGTATCGGTATCTCCACTTCATTCGTTGCAATAACCAGTCCATCAAAACAAGGATTGAAACCGGATGCGCAGGCGATACCCGCAGCACTACGATTAGTGTTGCAATAACCAGTCCATCAAAACAAGGATTGAAACTATAAGTTATTGTAATGATACGTATGACATGGCACGGTTGCAATAACCAGTCCATCAAAACAAGGATTGAAACTTACGTCCGCTCATTCTATCCACCCTCACGCCGCGACGTTGCAATAACCAGTCCATCAAAACAAGGATTGAAACTCTTCCACGATCTCCACGATGTCACCCCATGCGTTAAGTTGCAATAACCAGTCCATCAAAACAAGGATTGAAACTTTCTTTTATTTCTTTCTTAATAGTTTCCAAATCATGTTGCAATAACCAGTCCATCAAAACAAGGATTGAAACTTGTGGAAACAGATGGGGATGTCGAGCGGTATCTCATGTTGCAATAACCAGTCCATCAAAACAAGGATTGAAACGATACTCCATCCGATGTGGTAAAATTTTACAATAATTGTTGCAATAACCAGTCCATCAAAACAAGGATTGAAACCCAAATAAAAGAGGGAAGAGCGTTTTGCTTTGCGAAGTTGCAATAACCAGTCCATCAAAACAAGGATTGAAACCCAATTGTAGCCGCCCGAAACAGATCGCGCCAAGGCGTTGCAATAACCAGTCCATCAAAACAAGGATTGAAACGGTGAGCCATTCCTCTGCCACCCGAGAGAATTCGGGTTGCAATAACCAGTCCATCAAAACAAGGATTGAAACAAGTATTTGCCTATTTTTCGCATTTTTTTCAGAGTGTTGCAATAACCAGTCCATCAAAACAAGGATTGAAACATAATAAATCTGGCGCGGGGTTTAGCTCGGTTGCTTCGTTGCAATAACCAGTCCATCAAAACAAGGATTGAAACCTTTCGGCGATCGAAGGAGGTAAAGCACATGAGTAACGTTGCAATAACCAGTCCATCAAAACAAGGATTGAAACCAATTGGAAATGCCGTTATTAAAAATGAGTCTGGTGTTGCAATAACCAGTCCATCAAAACAAGGATTGAAACTATTCCCAGAATGCTACAGCTGTCGTTGGATCCGTGTTGCAATAACCAGTCCATCAAAACAAGGATTGAAACTATTTTCCATAAGTTCAAGCCCCTCATGGTTTCGTTAGTTGCAATAACCAGTCCATCAAAACAAGGATTGAAACCGTTCTGATCCTCCTGTGGCGCTCCAAACCCCACACGTGTTGCAATAACCAGTCCATCAAAACAAGGATTGAAACTTCCTCCTTCATTCCTCCTTCCTCGACGGGCGGATGTGTTGCAATAACCAGTCCATCAAAACAAGGATTGAAACTGATTTCGTGCCTTTGCTGCAGGTCCTCGAGCATCTGTTGCAATAACCAGTCCATCAAAACAAGGATTGAAACTTAACGACGCTGCGCATAACTTTTACGTTGTGCATGTTGCAATAACCAGTCCATCAAAACAAGGATTGAAACCAAACTGGGGGGCTGAAGTATATGACCTGATCCTCGAAGTTGCAATAACCAGTCCATCAAAACAAGGATTGAAACAAGTGACGGACGAGCGCGGGAACTCGATCACTTCTGGTTGCAATAACCAGTCCATCAAAACAAGGATTGAAACCCGATCATTCCCGAATTGCACGCTGCCAAAACATGATGTTGCAATAACCAGTCCATCAAAACAAGGATTGAAACACCTTGAGGCTCGGCAATTTTCGTTATTCGCTCTATTTTGACTTATCTCTATTAAGAAACTCAAATCAGACCCCCGCACTGAAGCAGTGTCTCCAAAAAGTGCTGTAAACTTTGGCATCTCTTTTCTTACAAGCTTATCGTTGACGTATACGATCTCAATCGCTCTGCGCAATTGTTTCTGTGTTCGAAAGTATCAAATATAAATTCATCTCGAGGGTGATTCTAACCCGTCATCCATTGTCAAAGAAGGAGTCATTTCTATTGTATATGCGTCGCATAGCGATCAGGTTTACAAGCATGTACAATGTTGTACTCATGCCGTCTACAGGACTCTTCTCGCAATCCGTCTTATCCCGGCTCGATATTGAAAATCGAACGAGGATCTTGTTTCTGAGCTCATAAGCTAAAATAAGAAGCCCGGTCGGCGTGTCCGCTTTTTAATTTTTGGTGTGTCCGCGCCCGTGTCCGTATCGTGTAATGAGTCGAAGACGAAACGGAGTGCAAACGTTTCGGGGGTGTTTCGGCACCGTTTCAAAGACGTGTCGGCATCGTGTAATGAACCGAACACGAAACGGTGTACAAACGTGTCGGAAACGTGTCGCACGGTGTTTCGGACGTGTGTCGGGGGTGTGTCGGAGGCGTGTCGGGGGTGTGTCGGCGTGTTTTTTTACAACCGCGCTTTTCCGTCCAGCATAGGGAGCTGGGAAAATCGTTTCCGAACTGCGGGAAAACGGGGCAAAAAAGGGAAGAGAAGCGTGTCGGAAGTGTGTCGGGGGTGTGTCGGAGTGGTGTGTCGGAAGCGTGTCGGGGTGTGTCGGCGGGAGTGTGTCGGAAGTGTGTCGGCACCGTGTCGGAAGCGTGTCGGGATCGCTTAGAGCTTCTCGAGTGCCGAAACTTCGGGACTCGTCTTGAAGAGCGCTTTGAGCTTGTCCGCGGTCTCGAGCAGCTAGCTTCCCCGCCGCCCCGTGCGCCCCGACCGCATTTTCCACTATTCTAAGCGCATCTCTAATTTAATTATTCTCTAACTAACCCTTTAAGACTCCTATTATGGCAATACGTCTAACCAAATCTCAAGTACTTAATTCAAGCATATGTACTGTTGCAACATAGCCGGTGGAGTTTATATGGTGTTTAAGGAGAACCCTCGGGAAGATATAAACAATCTCGTTCTTTTATTTTTAAAGCTTCTTGAAAAAATAGAACCAGAAATTGATTTGTTGAAAAGAAAATTCAACGATTTGTGTGAAGAAATCCGACGTAAAGGATTACTGGAACAGCAGGGAAGCAATCAATGGGTACGGGAGTTTGAGGGGAAAAGATGTACAATAAGAGTTTCTCTGATCCACGGCAGAAAAGGAGAAAGTGCAACAGGGGCGGATCTTTTCTTGGAAGTCAAAAATAGAAAAATTCTATTTGTTCAATCAAAGAGAGTTGGCGATAATGGAAGAATAGTTTTTAATAGATTTCAGCTACAAAAACTTATTGAGGTGGAGAGGCAGATCTGTGATGGTTCCCTAGTTTATTTAGGTTCGTGCAGTTTTGAACCGGTATTTTCGGCCTTCTGTTTTCATCTGGAGTTTGAAGGACGAGAGTGGTATCGATTTTTTCCAACCATCGTCGCATCGCCTGTCCGTGCGGCATTTTATCATTTAGTGATGAGTAATCAGGGAGTCAGGGAAGAGAGACTGTTCCATACATGGGAAGTTGCATTCGTTCTCGCGACAAGAAGTAGCGTTAATCAGAAAGAATTCTTGAATCAAGGATTGAGCCTTGATGATTTTGAGAATATGTTCTGGGAGTGTAAAATTGGAGGGCCAGATATCAAGGAAGATGTAAAGAGAGACGTCTTGTTACTTTACTCATTGCTAACAGATCGTATGATAATTTGGCTCGACGTAGAATTAAAATGAATCTGCGTCAAAGGCTTTGAGAATGTTGGAATGCCGCAAGAATTTGAAATGAACTAATTTGACTATATGTTAGAAATAAGATAGAAAGAAGTTATCGGGTTGCATGATCGAAATGGAAATGTTTGCGCCATTGACGCTCGTTGGCTAGACTTCATAATTGGATATGTTTCAACCTGTGCGCCGCTCTTGGAGTTATGTTGACCTGAAAGAAAACCTGTGTTCAATTGATCGATCGGAAACCAAAAAATCAGGCCGCTCGAACTGACAATTTTGTAATTTGGCTTCTTGATTTTCTCATTGTGAAAATATGAAAGATTTTTTATATTTGCATTTTCTATTCATTTCATCGGGGGATTATGGAGAATCAGATTGACAATGAGAAAAAAGAAGCGGAACCTGCTCAACCTAAAAAAGGAATTAAAAAGGCTGCTATAGCAATCGTAATCGCCATTTCACTCGTGATCGTCGCCGTTGCCATATATTGGCTTTTCAGTCCCTCTGGTGGAGGAATTCTCGATTCTGATGGGGATGGCATTTCCGATCACGATGATGCCTTTCCGAGTGATAGCACCCAATGGGCTGATACGGATGGAGATGGGTACGGCGACAATCCAACGGGTAATAATCCCGATGCATTTCCTAACGACCCAAATGAATGGAAAGACACAGATGGTGATGGCTACGGTGATAACTCAGATGAGTTTCCAAACAATCCCTACGAACACGTAGATAGCGATAACGACGGCGTTGGAGATAACTCCGATGCGTTTCCATATGACAGCACTCAGTGGTCCGACAGGGATGGGGACGGATACGGTGACAATCCGTCTGGAAAAAACCCAGACGCCTTCCCTGATGACCCGACTGAATGGAAAGACTCAGATAGGGATGGTGTCGGCGACAACGCCGATTTCTACGACAACGGGAATGGAAAAA
This sequence comes from Methanomassiliicoccales archaeon, assembly GCA_014361295.1. Taxonomy (NCBI): domain Archaea; kingdom Methanobacteriati; phylum Thermoplasmatota; class Thermoplasmata; order Methanomassiliicoccales; species Methanomassiliicoccales archaeon. Next base: position 1,278,382 of record JACIVX010000001.1, read on the forward strand.
TCAAGATCTCGATAGATTGGTACCAGGGAGACGGGACCGCAGACTTTTGGACATACGGCGATCCGTACTTTGAGATTCGCGTGGACCTTGACAACGATGGGATTTTCGAGCTTACCTATACAAGCGCCGTCTTCACTGATACCGAGACGCTCGACCATCCGTATTCGATCATAATAGATGCACCTGACAATTTAAGAGCCATGAAGTTCGAGATACTCGTCTACGATAGCGATGTGGGAGGGTACGAAGTCATTGATTACAATCCAAACCCCGGATATACGGGATTCGTCCACAGCATTTCAGCTCCATTTACCGGCTCCTGGGACTATGACGGCAGCGATGACCTTCTTGATGAAATCGATTGCGAGCTGAGATACTCGATATCAGTCGTTGGTTCATAGAACGATCGAAATGGCCTTTAAACAAGAAAATGAGGGGGAGAAAAAGCGTCTACATGAACGACTTCAACTCCTCCTCGTACTTTTTCTTTACTCATTGAATTACGGCTAATTCCCAGTTGTATGTTCCCTCAGCGTTGTACTGAACGGTAAAGTATGTGATATTATCGTTTAGACCTGGTCTAAAATGGAAGTACGGGTCTGAAGGGACAAGAGAATTTACCGAAATGATAAAGACTAGGGTATCTCCGTACACGCCTTTCTTATTGACACAAAGCCAATAACCCTCGTATTTTGCATCTGAGAATACCGACACATCATTGAGAGTGATCCCCGCTTTTGTGAAGTTGATCATGATCCATCCGTTGATCGTTACAGGATTTGGGTTCTCAACATCGATTGTTATATTAAAGGGCTGTCCGGTGATCGTAATGGTGGGGAACGGTGTACTAGAATCTGGGTAGATGGTTAAAAGCTGTGCTTTTTCGACTTCAGTCTGCCCCCTAAAGATGTTCGAGATGATATGCCATGTCGTCTCAGCTGAGACTAATCCAGCGACAATCACTATGGCCAAAGCGATTGCCACTATTTTCTTCCGGATCATGGCCATTTCCCATCGCCTGTTTTCTAGAGAAGAATGAAATGACGCGGGTTATGTGTAATGCGTGTAATGTATGATTATTTAAATAAGTTTAAATTTTTCGACAGAAAAACCCAAAAAAGCCTCTCTTTCGATTTTCTCGACTTTTATGAAATTCAAAAAATTTAACAACTTACGTGTGTTTGTTTTTTTAAAATTTTTCCATTAAATCTCCCCTGAGCTTACAGACGGCGGGGACAGAAGTTTCTTCTGCCTGCGGTTTGATCGTGAACCGATCCTGTGCTTCTGTCCCGGCACTTCTGCCGCTTCTGTCTTGGCCTCAGAAGAAACTTCTGCTTCTGTTGCTTCTCTCAACTTCTCCTTCTCTTCTTCTGATTGCAGGCCATGTAGGCACATACGGCATCTCGTTTCAGGCTGCCTCTCTCAGCGTCATCTTAAATCTTCAAGAGACCCAGGAAGGTTGGCCGCAGAATACAAAACTCATGCGACAGGAGGAGAATTGGGGGTGATGATCCTTCCTGGGTCTCTTAGAGACGAGCAAATAACACTTCTATTTAAGCATTTCGATAAGTATTTCGATTTTTCTCATCCTGTTCGCTTTATTATGATGTTTGCTTCACGATGAGGAATGGGCGATCGTATTGGCTTACCAGATCTTTTGCAGAAAAAGTGTAGGTCCAGGTCCACTCTCCATTTCCACTCACGTCGCCTGTGCTTTGAGTCTCTTCAAAAATCACCTTGCCGCCTGCATCCAAAGTTTCTAACGAGTTCTCCTTAATCAAATTTGGTCATTATCGTCAACGACGGTTGCCCGAATACAACTAAGTTTCAATTGAGAACCTCAGAAAAGAAGATTGAAAGCGTTCATCGCGTATGTCAACTAGCTGCGTGTCGATATGTTTCAATTGAGAACCTCAGAAAACGAAGATTGAAAGTGATCATACGTTGCGGCAACGTCTCTTATTATCCACCATTATCATTATTCCAGCGACCACGAAAAGGACGCATGTCAGCAACCCCAACATCCCAGCCAGAAACTGGATTGCAAGTTCATAGGACATTAATATAGGAGCGGAAACCCAACGCTCCTCGAATATCCCGTTTCCAGAGCTACCTATAAGGGATTGAAACAGAAAAATTGTTAAAAAGTAAATCAAGATATCGTCCAGTCTCTCTGTACAAAGATTAAGACAAGTGGTGAGAATAAATGAGCGGAGAAAAAGACTTCTGCCCTCTATGTTTCTTGAGAAAGAAAACGCCCAAGATCGTCAAAGATCTCGCCCTCAAGCTCACAAGGGTGCCCTGTGTCCACATCCGGGTGAGGGAGGATCGATGCACTGGCTGTGGGGCATGCGTGAGGCAACGTTTCTGCCTGATCGGTGCCATTTCCGTATCTAACGGGAAAGCGCGGGTCGATGACCGCCTCTGCCGTGGATGCGGGCGATGCACCTATCTTTGTTCCCGGGAAGCACTGGAATTGTATGTGAAGCCTCCCGCGATCATAGAGGGGATGATCAGGCAGATCGATCCTGTAGTGGCAGGAATTTTCAAGTGAACGAGGGGAAGAAATGAAACAAGCAAGAAGTCTCGCTACCCATAATCAGCCCATAAGGGTATTGGAACCCTCGCTTTTGGCGGTTTTATCTAAAGAAATCGAAAATCCACCTGCCCAAGACTGCCATGAAATTGAGATTTCTCTTCTTGCGCTACAAGTCGCTCGCATGTTTCTAGTTCCAATGGAATTGTGTCTTTGAGTCTTCGCAAAAAATATTTATCGAATTACTCCAGATTGAATGGGTGATCTGATATTGTCCAAGTTTCATGGTCCATCGTGGTTCGCAACAGCGCAACCCATATGGGATTTTCGAAGAGATGATCGAATGCGGTCATAGGTGAAGAACTCTTTTAACACTACTGCAATTTTTCGCCACCCGATCCCATATCAACATCATTCGTGATAGTCAATTTGCGTCAATGAGCGTCCTGAGGACTCATCGTCGATTTCTCAACTTCTCTTTTCTCTTTGTTCCTCGATCGCCGCGCAATCTTCGCAACTCGCTTCAATTCCGGCGTGTACATGATGACGGAAGTCCCAGCAATCGTGTCACTCCAACGCTGCCTCGGATCTCCATCGATGGCAAGTCCAATCAATACATCAAGGGGTAGAAAAATATACCAGAAGATCTTCGGCACGCTTCTGATGAAAGTCTTATGTATCGACAGATTCTCATTCTCTTTCACCGAGATGACTTTCAAATTAAACAGACTCTTCCCGATCGTTTTTCCATAGATTCCTTCAAGAACGAAGCTGTAGACAAACCAGGCGATTCCCGCCGCAACACCAGCGATGATATCTTGATACGGAGAATTGATGAAAAGTAAAAGGACCCTGATTGGAATGAAGATGATCAATGCATCGATGATCGCCGCAGCAGCCCTCCTCAACCAATGCCTCCTCAAAGCACTACTGTGCTCCAAAAGATCGTATCCTGTTGGCATCCCATCCACCGGTATTGCATATTGTTCAAATGCCGTTATATATTTTTGCCTGGATCAAAAGAGTTTCTCGTGAGCAGATCGGATTTGCGAAGAAAACGAATTTTTTAAAATATGCTCGATCATTCCTTTTCTTTCAACAGATTTTTCACGGATTCAACTTGGGGCGAACACTTCGCGCAACGGAATCAAATCAATCTTCTGGAAAAACTGGTCGACGGCATCATTAAAAACAGGAATGCCACTCAGCTCGCCCGTCTCTCTTCACATTTCTGCGCTGGGTTTATCATCATCGTGGCATTTTATCGTAACTCAAGATCATCAATTAAATTTAACGCCTCGATTGACATTTCTCCCCCATCATCGATCGAAACAACAGAGGCCCGTGCTCGCATGCCTTCTGACGAAAATCAAGAGGGGAAGAAAAAACGCGCGTTCGCGATGCATGTCATCATTTTACTCGGAGTCGTGAGCCTCCTCGGCGATATTACCTACGAAGGTGCGAGAAGCGTCACTGGACCCTATCTCGCGCTTCTTGGTGCGAGCGCGGCGATCGTCGGCTTCATCTCGGGCCTCGGAGAATTTATCGGGTACGCGCTGAGACTCGTATCAGGTTACCTCGCAGACAAGACTGAACGCTACTGGCTGATGACCTTCATCGGTTACGGCCTCCTCATCTCCATCCCGTTGCTCGCTTTCGCTGGTCGCTGGGAGATCGCCGCGATTCTCTTGATTTCCGAGAGAATGGGAAAGGCGATCAGATCACCCTCGAGGGACGCGATACTCTCGCACGCGACGAAGCAGGTCGGGCGGGGCTGGGGATTCGCGATCCACGAAGCGATGGATCAGATCGGTGCGATCATCGGGCCGCTGCTCTTCACCCTCGTTTTCCTCCTCAACGGCAGCTACGAGAACGGCTTTGCGCTGCTGCTCATCCCAGTTGTTTTTATGATCGCGATTCTTTTCCTCGCGAAAAGGAAGGTGCCCTCCCCAGCAAAACTCGAAAGCGAAGATGTTGAAAAATCGAACGGTGAAAAAAGACTCCCCCGGATCTTCTGGATTTACACTGCGTTCATCATACTTGCAGTCGCGGGATTCGCGAATTTTCAGCTCATCTCGTACCATCTGAAGACATCCTCGATCGTTTCGGATGCAGAGCTGCCATTATTTTACGCACTGGCGATGGGCGTTGATGGTCTCGTAGCCCTCATCATCGGAAAATTTTATGATAAAGCTGGTATGCGGTCGCTCACACTCATCCCGTTGCTCACAATCCCGATCCCCTTCCTTGCGTTCACCACTTCCTATTCCCTTGTTTTACTCGGTGTCGTCCTTTGGGGTGCGGTCATGGGGATTCACGAGACAATCATGAGGGCGGCGATCGCGGATATGTCTCCAGTGCAGCGGAGGGGTCTTGCCTATGGTATTTTTAACACTGCGTACGGTGCGTCGTGGCTTCTCGGCGGCACGGTCATGGGTCTCCTTTACGAGATTTCAATTTCCTGGATTGCCCTCTTTGCGGTCATCGCCCAGCTTGTTTCCATTCCGCTTCTTTACCTCATGAGAAAAACGCCGTCTGGTAAAACTTAATCTAGCGGAACTCAGAAATTGATTTTGTTGGGCGAGTTCTCCAAGAAAAAATATATAGATGATCTTCATATTATCACTAGACCCTCTGAATATCAATCAAGAGAAGGAGGACGATGGTGAAACTCGAGGATGAGGAATACTGGAAATCGATGATCAACATGGCGCTCACGAAGTTTCTCGTACTCAGGACTCTCTATCATCAGCCATCCCACGGCTATGCCATTCTGGAAAAGCTCGCGGCGTTCACGCGCGGATGTTGCACGCCGACCTTCGGAGGGATCTATCCGATCCTGCGGGATCTCGTGTCGGATGGATACGCGACCGTTGAAGGTAAGACTGTCAATGGCAGAAAGCGGAAAATTTACAGTCTAACGGAGAAGGGAAAAAACGCTTACGAATGCGCGCTGACAACATGGAATGAGGTCATTCCTTATCTGCAGAGGGCGGTTGACGAACTGGAGGGCACCTCGTCCCTTCAGGGTGAAGTTTCCGATCAAAATCAAGGGAGGGATGAAAAGTGTCGGAAGGAGAAAAGAAGAGTCTCAAGGAACGGCTAGCGAAGTCGAAAAAGGGGTGCTGCGGCGTCAAAATCGTGCCGAAGGAGGAGGCAGAGAAAGGCTCGAAGAAGTGAAGCTTCACTTCTAATGTCGTAAAAGTGGCGCCTCTCGATGAGGTGAAAAGATGAGTGAAACGATCAACAGCTTAGCGCAAGCTGGCGAGTTCTTCGCGATCATCATGATCGAACTGACGATCCTGTTCATTGGGATCACGTTTCTCGTTGGAATCATTCAGGAGTATGTGTCGGAGGAAAAGATAAGAAGGGCTCTTGGGAGCGATAGGAGAAAGGTTTTTGGATGTGTGATCGGGGCGGTGTTTGGATCTCTGACTCCATTTTGTTCGTGCTCGACCATTCCGATATTCATCGGTCTAGTGGACGCTGGCGTTCCGTTTGCGATCGCAATGTCTTTTCTCATCGCCTCTCCGCTGCTGAATCCTGTCATCATCGGATTGCTGCTTTTACTTCTGGGGTCGAGCATCACGGTCATTTATGTAGTAGTCGCATTTGTCTCGGCCATTATCATTGGTCTTGTTCTCGACGCAATGGGGTTCGCGTGCTATTTGAAGTCCGTCGAGGTCGTTGGCAAAGAGGAGAAAGAAGAAATTCCGATATCGGCGACTGATGATTTCTGGAGGAGACACGCGCCGCGATTGAAAAGGGCTGGTACTTTCGCGTGGTCTCTCTTCTTTCACATGTTCCCATATCTACTCATCGGCGCTGGGATCGGCGCGTTTATTTACGGCTTCGTACCGCAGGATATCATCGTTCAATACGCTGGACCTGGCAATCCATTTGCTATCCCTGTGGCGGCTGCGATCGGCATTCCAATGTACATTCGGGCAGAAACAATTATCCCTATCGGTTTCGTACTTGTCGAAAAGGGAATGAGTGTCGGTACTGCAATTGCCTTGATCATCGGAGGGGCGGGAGCAAGTATTCCCGAGCTTACGATGCTAGCCGCGATTTTCAAAAGGAAATTGCTTGCCGCTTTCATCGTTGTGATATTAGGCATCGCGATATTCACAGGTTATCTCTCAGATTTTCTCGTCCCGATCTTGAGGTAGAAGCCAGCTCTTAATCATTTATAGCGAGGTCGAATCGAAAACAACCTGCTGGCGCATCGGTTCAATTTCAATGTTTTTCAATTAATCCTTCAGCCGTAGGCAATCCCTTAAGCGTTAAACATTTTACCGCAAGGAATTGGATGTAGACATCGCACTGGCGACATGACCAGCAACCTCTCATTCGTTGAGATATCTCCGTTGTTCGACAATCGATTTCGCCATTCAATGTGAAGCTTTTTTTTGCAGAATTTGATCGGATTGCGTTCTTATTTTAATGGAGATAGATGCAGATGCTTACGAAGGTTTTATTAGTAGGGGGACCCTTACTTGGTAGGGGTACCCATACATGTATTTTGATCCAAGACCTAAAACGAGAAAGGAAGACCTCTATGATCGCGAAGAGGAACTGGAAGAATTTTTCAATGCCCTGGTGTACGCACCTCTGATTGTAGTTACAGGCGTTCGCAGAACTGGAAAGACCTCATTTGTCAATGTAGCACTGGCTGAATGTGGGCACCCTTACATTATGATAGACCTCCGAGGATTGCCCTTCAATCCCTCCCATGCTGACATCATTCGAAGATTGGAAGTGGCATTCAGACAGATTGATAAGAAGTGGCTTTCGGACCTTGTTGACTCATTAAAGCAAATCAAAGGAGTCTCCATTCTTGGAAGCGAAATCAGCTTCGAGTGGAGCAAAAAGGGATTGGATCTCGCTGAACTTTTCTCCAAGATTAACCAGTGGGCCGAGGGCAGGAAAAAGAAATTCGTAATAGCGTTTGATGAAATCCAAGTTATACGTGGAGATAAGTGGATTCTCCGCATACTGGCTCATGTTATTGATACCTATCACAATATCACCGTTGTCATAACTGGCTCCGAGGTCGGCCTCTTATTCGACTTCCTGGGACTTGATCAGCCGGACTCTCCATTGTATGGGAGACACTTTGTCGAGATTCAAATGAAAACCTTCACTCCTCAAATGTCTGAGGAGTTTCTTACTGTGGGGTTCGAACAGATCAAAATGAAACCTTCCGCAGATCTGCTGGCATATGCTGTTCAAGAACTTGATGGCGTACCGGGCTGGCTAACATTATTTGGCGTGCGGTGCAGAGACAAGAAAACATGTTCAAAGGAAATTGTTGATATGGTCGCCTCCGAAGCTGGGAAGCTTTCGAGGGAGGAAGTCATGAAAATGGTTGCTTACTCGAGACGTTACGGCATGATTCTGAATTTCCTCTCTAAGATGGGAGAGGCAACTTGGTCGCAAATCAAGTCCACGATCGAGGTAGCGGAATCGCGCTCCATTGCAAACAGTGCCGTTACAACTCTCATCAGGAATCTGATCAAAATCGGTGTCATAATCCAGAGGGACGGAAAGTATTCAATTGCGGATCCAATCCTGATGCGAGGCTTGAGGGAGGAGTCGTTACCAGAGTAACTTCGCCACGAGAATGCTAAGTAATAGAGGCTATACCTAGTTACAGGTAGGCATACTCAAAAGCCGAAGCCAAGAATTTGAAAATTAATTTTCCGTGATGGCTAAGCGTCCAATGCAAAGATTTCTTGTCACTATTTAAAACATGTGAAAATGGAGATTGATGCAGGAAATCGGCGCTGCCCTTCAAGAGATAGCCTGAGTCACTGGGTTGAGAAGCATATCATGTTTTTTGCAGTGTTTCATGCATTTGTGGTTTGTGCGAAAGATCTGGGCAAAAGACGGGAGATCGAAGCACTGATTGTGAATAGAATAATGTCTTCGATGCAACAGCCAAAAGGGTCTGTCCAAAAACTTCTTTATCTTGCGTTTATCCAGTTAGGTGATACAACTGGCGCCAAAAAAGAAGTCAAAAAAGTAACTTGCATATGTAATCTGGAAATATATTCAAGATGCTCATTTCGAAAGAGGGGAAATTCCAAGAATAAGTTGGAGGCGACCAATTGTGTTATCTATATATGCCAGAACATTTGTTCAAGAACTGTTTGAAAAAGACGAGAGGGTATTCCTGTATTCGTGTTGAAAAATCTGAATCCATGCTTTTCGGTGACGGATGCTGGACATGCAATGGAAGATCATGATTGTGGTAATATTATCTGCAAAAATAGAAAAATCTAGGTAGAATAATATGAATATGAAAAGGAAATGTTTATTGGTCTCCCTTCCAAATGATAAAATACCAAATCTTTAATAGTGATGCATATAACCAGTACCTGCAGATGATCCCATTATATGTTTACAACGGTGACCAATGCGATCCAAAAAAATGTACCGCTAAGAAGATGTCCAGGTTACGTCTGGTAAAGACCATTAAGCTGCTCCGCGAGATTCCGAGGGGCAGCATCGTTCTCAACCCAATGGCAGAGAAGGCTTTGTCCGTCGAAGACAGGGAGAGGGCGATGAAGAGGGGGATCGTCGTGATGGACATCTCATGGGAGCATATCGATTTGTTTCCGAAAATCAGAAAGGACGTCGAGCAGCGCGCGCTTCCCTATCTTCTCGCAGCCAATCCAGTCAACTGGGGGAAACCGACGAAATTGAGCAGCGTTGAGGCTGTCGCCGCGGCGCTTTTCATACTGGGATTTCCTGATGAGGCAAGAAAGATCCTCTCCAAGTTTTCCTGGGGTGATAATTTCCTCGCGCTCAATCGAGAGCCTCTTGAACGCTACGCTCGTGCGAAGACGAGCGCTGAAGTTGTTGAAATTCAGAAGGAATATTGTGAAAGCGAGTAAGATGATACCAGCGTTCTCCTTTCATTCTTCTGATAGGTGGTATTGATTTTCTCACTTTACTTTCACTTCAACTTCAGTTGTTAATTAAATTAGTTTAATTGGAAAACTATTATACCTCTTTGTTCTTCGCAAGAATGCAAAGCCGATCCGTCCGCCAAAAGGAGGGATTTTTTGCCTATCGAGTACACGAATGAGGATCTCATCGCCAGATGGGAAGAATTCTTCGAGACAACAGAGTACAGACTGAAAGTAAAAGAAGTCTCGGACATGTACCCTGAATTGAGAAGCGTTCTCGTTTCATATTCTGACATTGACCAGTTCGATCCCGACATCGCCGATTATTTACTTCAACATCCACATAAAACGCTCTGGACAGGCGAACAGGCAATCAGAAAGATGATCCCTCCTGGCAGGGAGGGCGTTGATATCCATTTGAGAATCGTTAGTCTTCCAAGAGACAGCAGAATCGAGATCAGGAAGCTCCGCAGCAAGCACCTCGGCAAACTCATCTCTGTCGAAGGTCTTGTGAGAAAGGCGACAGAAGTCCGACCAAAAATCACGAGCGCACTTTTTCAATGCATGCGCTGCAATCAGGTTATTAGAGAGCCACAGGAAGGCCTTTATTTCAAAGAACCACTCGAATGTTACAAGGAACAAGGCGGATGCGGTCGGACCGCGAGTACAACAAAATTCAAGCTGCTAACGGAGGAGTCACATTATGTTGATACACAGAAAATTGAGATTCAGGAGAGCCCGGAAGGTCTGAGGGGAGGCGCTCAGCCGGAAAGGCTCATCGGATATCTTGAAGATGACATTGCTGGCAAGATCTCTCCAGGCGACAGGGTTATTCTCAATGGCGTGTTGCGATCTGTGCAGAAAGGTGCTCAGATCAAGTCCACGCTCTTCGACATTAATCTCGATATCAACTCCGTAGAATTTCAACAACACGAATATGAGGAGATCACGATCAGCGAGGAGGATGAGCAGGAAATCATACGTCAGGCGAGAAGCCCCGATATTTTTGAAAAAATCGTCAAGTCGATTTCACCAGCGATCTATGGCTATGAGATTGAAAAGGAGGCGATCGCCCTTCAGCTTTTTGGGGGTGTACCGAAGCAACTCGAAGACGGGACGAGGATCAGGGGCGACATTCACATCCTCCTCGTCGGTGATCCTGGTGTTGCGAAATGTGTGACGTATGAGACTGAAATCACACTGGGCGATGGGACAAAGCGAAAGATCGGGGAGATTGTGGAGGAGGTATTGGCAAGAAAGAATTCTGTAGAAGTTGACGATGGTGTTTATGCCGAAACCGATTTCACGGTTCTCACCTTCTCGCATCGCGGAATCGTCGAAGAAGGAAAAGCAGTCAGGGTGTGGAAGCGGCGATCACCAGATCACCTTCTTCGCGTGACAACTGCTGGGGGTAGAACGTTAATTGCGACCTCGACACACCCGCTTTTCGTGCAGAACGGTCCCTGGGTACAGCCGCGCAGCATCTCGAAACTTGAAATCGGCAGGTATATCGCGGTTGCGGAGGGGCCAGGGAGGGCCGGACCGGACGAGACGATCGGCTACGCGAGGGGGCTCTCTTGGGATCGAATCGTTTCGATTGAAAAAATCCGGGCTGAGGACGAATGGGTCTATGATATTGAGGTCGAGGAGACGCACAATTTCATTGCGAATGGCATCATTTCGCACAACAGCCAATTGCTGCGCTACATGTCCGAACTCGCGCCCCGAGGCATCTACGCATCGGGAAAGGGGTCTTCAGCCGCTGGATTGACCGCTGCAGCAGTCAAAGATGAATTCGGCGAGGGTCGCTGGACTTTGGAGGCTGGGGCCCTCGTTCTCGCTGACAAGGGAATCGCGGCGATCGATGAGCTCGATAAGATGGAAGAACATGACAGGAGCGCAATGCACGAGGCTATGGAAAGCCAGACCGTCACAGTCGCAAAAGCGGGAATCACAGCGCGATTGCAGTGTAGATGCGCGATTCTCGGCGCTGCCAATCCAAAATACGGTCGATTTGAAGAGCATAATTATATTGCCGACCAGATCAACCTCCCGCCCGCGCTTCTGTCGAGATTTGATCTCATTTTCGCCATGACTGATAAGCCAGACGCAGAGCTCGATGCGAAGATCGCCGATCACATTCTTAAAGCGCATCGGTGGGGACAGCTGAGAAAATACAAGGATCCGAGCGAGATCAAGGAAATCAAGGTCGATCAAATCATCGCCGATAGCCAGGAGCTTACACCAGTCTTTTCGAGGGATTTCTTCAGGAAGTACATCGCGTACTCGAAGCGCTTTGTGCCTGTGTTGACGGATGAAGCGATGAAAATCATTCATGATTACTATCTTCAGATCAGAAAACAGGGGGAGGGTGAAGGCGCTTCTGTCCCAATCACCGCGAGACAGCTTGAGGCTTTCATCCGCCTTTCCGAGGCGAGTGCACGCGCGAGGCTGAGCCCTCTTGTCACAGCTGAGGATGCAAATCGCGCGGTCAGGATCGTTGAATACTATTTGAGAAAGATCGCCGGCGAAGCTGGAAGACTGGATATCGACATCATCACAACGGGGACGAGCAAGTCACAGCGCGAGCAGATCGGTGTGCTGAGGAAACTGATTTCTGATTTATCGGATCCAAGGAAAGGCGTCTCGGTTGAAACGCTGGTCCAGGCGGCGGATAGGGAAGGAATTTCAGAGGACAAAGTGAGGCTTCTTCTGAAACGTTTGAGCACGGCTGGCGAAATTTATTCGCCCTCACCAGGCTATTACAAGCTGGCGTCGGAGGAATGAGTTGATCACAGCGCGTGTTTATCGGAGGGGAAAGGATATCGTCGTTGCGGCGTGCGATAAAGACCTCCTCGGGAGAATGTTCAGAGAAGGGGAATTGCACCTCGAGGTGGTCAGGGACTTCTATGAAGGCGAGGATGTGGATGAAGAGACGTTGGTCAACAGGCTTTCGATCGCGACGATCGCCAATCTCGTTGGAGAGCTGACGGTGAGGATCGCGATCGAGCATAAATTTATCAATGAGGAGTGCGTGCTGAGGATCGCCGGTGTTCCTCACGCACAGATGGTGAGAATTTAGAATGTTCTGCGTCAAGTGCGGCCGTGAAGGTCCTACATATGAAAATCTATGCGCATCATGCTTCATTGCTCAGACGCGCTTTTCGGATATCCCGGATCACGTCGACCTGGTTGAGTGTACACTCTGCGGCGAATTTTTATTTGAAGGCAAGTGGAAACAGTACGATTCGATTGAAGACGCCGCCAAAGAAATTGCGTTGCAATCGATTATTCTTCGTAAAGGTGCTTGGGTTGAAGACGCCACTGTCATCATCAGCCAGCGAGACGAGAGGAATTACAATTTGGCTCTTGATCTTACTATCAGATTCGAAAATCTCGTCAAAAATGAACCGTTGAATACGACAGTGCGCGTCAAGAAGGGATTGTGTCAGCGTTGCAGCAAAATCAAAGGTTCCTATTACGAATCGATCATCCAAGTGAGAACAAGGAATCGAGCGTTTCCGGCAAAGGAAAGAGAAGCGCTGCTTTCTGAGATCGAGGCGCTTGTCGCAATTGCTTCGAGGAAAAGCAGGGACGCGTTCATCTCGAAGATCAAGGAAGAACAGGGTGGTTTCGATGTTTATCTGTCATCATCATCGCTTGGCAAATCCATTTCGAGGGAAATTTCGAGATTGCATGGAGCGGAGCTCAAAGAGTCCGCGAAGCTCGTTGGTAGAAAAGATGGGAAGAATGTCAAGCGGGTGACTTACCTCGTCAGGCTACCTTCTTATCGCGTGGGCGATATTATTCGTCACAACGGACAGATATATTATGTCGAGGGGATCGGTGCGCATGGGGCGAAATTGGTTAACCTCGAGACTCATGAATCAATGATGTTCGGTAGCGGTGAATTGGAGTCTGCCCGTGTGGTCGTGGAACGCGAGAGGATCGCGGAAACGGTCGTGTTGAGAGAAGAGAAGAAGGAAATCGAGCTCCTCGACCCGGGAACGATGAAGCCCGTTGTCATCAGGAAACCGCTTTCTTATAACGTCAAAGAAAAGAAAGTGAAAGTCGTCGTTCACGAAAACCAGATCTTTTTGATCCCGTCCTTACATGAAAGATGAACGGGGAAATGAAAAAAAGCAAAATCAAGACTCATTCCTCGAGGAAAGCATCCTTTGATCTTTCGATGAGCTCTTTCAGCTCCTCTACAGCCTTCTCCACTTCCTCTTTCTCCCCTTTGACTATTACTCTATTTCCTCTTTCCCGCCATTGCTCGTCGGGCAAAGAAGCAATTTTCACTCGGTATTTCTTGACGATCTGGTTAAAAAGAGGTTCCATTGTCGTTTCGCCCCTCCACGCTCTGATCTCCATCGTGTAAACATTTTCACCCTCTATTCTCGGGAGAATGTATGCCTCAAACATCGGGATCATTTCTTTCGGAAAGCCAGGAAGGCAGAATATTGTCATTTTTCCCTTCCTCGCCTCGATCCCGCAAGCCGCTCCAGTGATATTCTTGAGGGCAATCGTGCCTTTAGGAATTGTGGCCATTCTAAGCGCCTCGTCGGTCAGAACTGGTTTTTTTCCGTACATTCTTTCGACTGCATCGCTCAGCCAGCCGACCGCTTCCTGATGAATCTCAAGGTCAACGCCGAGAAAATCAGCGATGGCGTACCGCGTCACATCGTCGAGTGTCGGACCGAGGCCACCAGTCACAATGACCAAATCGATGCCCCTCTGCTCGGCGAATCGTAATGAATCAACAATCTCTTCCTTATTATCCCCAAGTATGGTGATCATATTGATCGAGGCGCCTCTCTCTCTGATTAAATGTATCATCTGTGTTGGATAAGGGTTGATTTCGCCAGTGAGAAGCTCATCGCCGATATGAATGATCTCGATTTTCAATCGATCTCCTCCACTACGCTGACATCTCTCTTCTCGAGAAAATCACGAATGCGAGTAATAATGAAATGACGATGTACGCAATGGCCACGAGTATCGCTGTCGTCACATCGGGATAATAATTTGCGATTTCAAAGACACCGCCGCCTGGTAGATCTATTGTCTGAACAAAATCTTTTGGATACGGCGTCTCCATGATGTAATTGATCGCGCCGGAGGCAAAACTGATCGAGAAATCCGGCTTGACCTTCGCGAATGTTAGAATGCCATCTGCGATCAGAAGGATCGGAAAGAAGAGGGCGAAGGTGAGAACGAGTGCCCCAGTTGAGCCCTTCATGACTGCGCTGATGAGATATGCGACGGACACGGCCGCAATCGCGAAGAGAATCGCGAGGCCAAATGATGACGCTGTCAGATCAGAAAGACCGCCATTGATCGCGAACACGAGAACAGACGAAACGCCGTAGAAAACTCCCAGCGCCGCAGAAATGATGCCGATCGATGCAAGAAACTTTCCTGCAAAGAGGACGCCTCGTTTCACAGGATTGGGAAAGATGAGGTACCCCGTCCTGTTCTGAAATTCCGAAACAAGGGAATCGCTTGCCAGTAAAGTCGTTCCGACGATGATCAAAAACCAAACCCATTGAATGAAAAGCTGTGAGAATTCTGCAGGATCTTCTGGATAATCTCTTCCTAATGCAGGAGGGACGATCATGATGAGCGCGATCATGAGGAATTCAAGAACAAAAATCCCAAGGAGGCGCTTGCTTCTCAGATATTTGAGGAATTCGTATCGCGTGACGGTCATCATTTGATTGAGATCTGATGGGATTTTGTTACTGTCTGTCATTTCCTCACCTTGAATCCTTGATCAACGACATGTAAAGCGACTCCAGCGCGACCCCCGTCTCTCTAAAACTCACGACCCTGAGTCCAAGTGCCTGAATGTCAGTCAGCAACTTTGCCTGCATCTGCTCATCACCGTCAAAGGCGATTTTGAGTTGTCGATCCCCTAGAGGATCCACTGAAATGACACCATCGAAATGAGCTATGCGATCGACCATATAGCCATCCAAAGACTGTAGCACGCGCACCTCGATGTCTTTCACCCTTGTCTTGCTGATCAACGAGGAGACGGTGTCATGCAGCAAAAGTTTCCCCCGATCGATCAGGGCGACGCTCTCGCAAACCTCCTGGACTTCGTTGAGGAGGTGTGAACTCATGAAGATCGTGTAATCACCCTTTTTCAATTCCTTGAGAATATTCCTGACCTCGACCATTCCCCTCGGATCGAGACCAGATGTTGGCTCGTCGAGGATGAGGACACTCGGCTCGTGCAGAAGCGCCTGTGCGATCGCGAGGCGTTGTTTCATCCCCTTTGAAAATTTTCCGATCCTCTTATTCGCCCACTCCGTGAGCTTGACAATCTCCAAAACCTCTCTGCTTCTTTTTTCAATTTCTCCTTTGGACATCCCTCTCAGAGTGCCAAGGTAGCTCAACGTTTCGATCGGCGTCAGATAAGGATAAAACTCAGGCGTCTCGACGACAGCGCCAACACCAGCAAGCGCTCTCTTTGGATCTTCCGTCACATCGATCCCGTTGAGGAATGCGCGCCCTGAAGTCGCGGAAAGCATATTCGTCAGGATTTTGATCGTTGTCGTCTTTCCAGCACCGTTCGGGCCGAGAAAACCGAGAAACGATTTCTTTTTGATCGTCAGATTCAGCGCGTCGACTGCTTTGAAACCATTGAATTCCTTTGTCAAATTTTCAATTACAATGGGCGCATCCATATGAATGACCTGCGGTTTTTGAGTAAACCGTTGAACGAAGGAGTTGCGATATTAATCTTTTGGTCAGGCAAGCAAAACATTTTTTCCAAACGTCGTCATACATTTCATGTGATCTGATGATCTCCTCTCAGCTAATCGAAGAGGTTGTTGTCAATCTCCTACGAAAAGCTTCGACTGCCATTCCCCGCGATGTCCTCCGTGCACTTGAAAATTCAATTGGATCAGAGACTTCAAATGTCGCAAGGGTGCAGCTCCAGGCGATTCTTGACAACATCAAAATGGCATCAGTATGTTCGATCCCGATCTGTCAGGACACAGGGATCCCCCTCTTTTTCGTCAGGGGCGATTGCAGCTCGGAAGTGTTTGAAGGGATTAGATCTGGCGTGAGACGGGCGACAGAAGAGATTCCGTTGCGACCAAATGTCGTCCATCCAATTACGCGCAAGAACCCAGGCAACAATCTCGGTGAACGGATGCCTTTCGTTCATTTTTTACCGTCACAGGGAGATTATTTCGAAATCACCGTCATGCCGAAGGGTGCCGGATCCGAAAACATGAGCGCGTTGAAAATGCTCAACCCCTCCGATGGCATCGAGGGAATCAAGGAACTCGTTCTAGAGACTGTTGTCAACGCCGGAGGGAAGCCCTGTCCGCCGATTATTGTGGGTATCGGTGTCGGTGGATCTTCTGATATCGCGACGACTCTGGCGAAAGAAGCGCTTCTTGTCTCTCTCGAGAAAGAAAATACCGATCCCATTCTCTCTTCGCTGGAACGGGAGATCCACACGGCGCTCAATCAGACTGGTATCGGGCCAATGGGGCTCGGCGGACGAACAACAGTCCTCGGCGTCAAGATCAAAATGGCATACTGCCACACAGCGAGTTTGCCAGTTGCGATCAACCTGCAGTGCTGGGCGGCGAGAAAGGCGACGGCGAGGATTTTTGAAGACGGCACGGTTCTTTATTCGTTAGAGGGATTTGAATGATTCTCAGCACCCCGCTTTCTGAAGAGCTCGTGAGGTCGCTTAGGGTTGGTGATACGGTCAGACTCAATGGCATCATTTATACGGGGAGGGACGAGGTGCATCGTCGTGCGCTCGAAATGCACGAACGGGGAGAAAAGCTTCCAGTGGATCTGAAAGGTGCGGCGCTTTTTCATTGTGGGCCGATTATGAAGAATGAAGGTAGCGAATGGAAAGTTCTCGCCGCTGGTCCAACGACGAGTGCAAGGATGAACGCGCTCGAACCGAAGTTCATTGAGATTTTTGGGGTGAGAGCGATCATCGGAAAGGGGGGAATGTCAAGGCAAACCGTCGATGCGATGAAGCGTTTCGGCTGCGTTTACCTCGCCGTCACGGGTGGCGCCGCTGTTACGACGGCGAAAAGTATCAAGAAGGTTGTCGGTGTTGAATGGTTCGACTTAGGAATGCCAGAAGCACTATGGATCTTTGAGGTGAAAGACTTCGGACCGCTCATCGTCGCGATCGATACAAACGGTGAGAGTCTTTACGAACAGGTCGAGAGAAATGTGATGAGTAATCTTCTCGCAGTACGACAGATGCTAGGTCTCAAAAGAGAATGAAAAGATTAATTTATTCTATTTTCAAAATATAAAATGGAAATTACGAGGCTATCATTTCTCTTCTTCAGCTTCTTCTTTCTCTTTCTCCTCGATTTCAGGCTCTTCTTGAGCCATCAATTCGGGATTCTGGACGATCTTGAATCGGATAAATAAGGATATGATCAGTATGATGATCGCGACGGAAAGAGCGACGACCATCAGGGAATGCGGGAGATCGAAGCCTGGAATGAATCCACTGCTTTCCTCGATCGCCTCTCTTTCAATGGAAAAATCGTAGCGTTTTTCCTCGAATGGTGAAAGGGTAATCTGAACAGTCTTTTCTTGATATCCCTGTTTTCTGAACGTGAGGGAATACGTTCCAGCTGGAACGTTTGATAGTGTGTAATTGCCGTTTGCATCTGTTGTCGTTGAAGCTGAAAAAGACTGCGATTGCAACACTACTTGTACACCAGCAACTGGACTATCCCCGAAATAAACTCGTCCATAGAGCTTCGCAGGTTGCTCGACGAGGGTGAAATTGAGGACTGTCTTCTTCCCTCTGATGATGACGACTGGCTCGTTAAAGTATGAAGTCCAGTATCCTTGTTTCTCCGCATAAGCGATATAGATCCCTGGCGCAATCCCACTGATGGTATACTCGCCAAGCGGACTCGTCGAAACACCTGTGTAATTATTTTTAGAGCTTCGCAGGTGGACGGTCGCTCCCGGTACTGGCGCTGTCCCGTTTGTCACGTAACCTGTTAAAGTTCCAAGGATCTCGGACATCGTAAAATTGAGAATTGGAAGATGTGACGGGTCGATGATAATGTTGTAATAGGTGATATTTGCCGTGTAATTTGTCAACGAGGCTGAAATGTTGTAAGTGCCGGAAGGAAGTGATAAGTTGTATTCGCCGGAAATATTTGAGACGGAAAAAAACACGGAGTTTGTCGTCGTGTTGATCGCAGTTACGTTGACCCCAGCAAGTGGCGCGCCCCTTTCGTTGAAAACAAACCCTCTGACATAAACTTCGTTGCCCTCCTGCGCAACCGATTGAATAGAGATTGGCGATAAAAGAAAGGAGATTAGGATAGCGGCGAGCAGAAAGGCAGAAAGGTTTCTCATGGCAGGTGTGCACTATAGACTGCTGAGAATAAATTAATTGCGAAACATGAGAAATCACGGCGATCTGCGCTAATCCATATCGACGTGGGTCGACTCCTTCTTCAAGAGGCACCCCTTCGCAAATTAGTAATACAAGAATGATCAATGAATTTTGATTTTCAATTTGGAGAGATAAACCGATGATGGAACGAGTTACACGATGCTATACGAAAGAAGAAGTACTCGCTCTCATGGATCCGCTGATCGCGGAATGGTTCAACAGCAAGTTTGCGGATCTGACTGAGCCGCAATCTTATGCGATCCCCCTCATCCATCGGAGGGAAAACGTCCTCGTATCCTCGCCAACTGGTTCAGGGAAAACCCTGACCGCCTTCCTGGCGATCATCAATGAACTGATCAGTTATTCAAAGAAAGGAAAACTGGAAGACAGAGTCTACGCAGTTTATGTTTCCCCCTTAAAAGCGCTCGCGAACGACATCAACAGAAACCTCGAGGAACCGTTGAGGGAAATGCGAGCACTCGCTGAAAAAAAAGGCTTAGAATTTCCAGATATCAGAGTTGGCGTGCGGTCCGGTGATACTTCCTCCTACGAAAGGCAGAGAATGCTGAGAAAGCCGCCTCACATCTTTATCACCACACCGGAATCGCTTGCGCTGGTTCTGGCAGCCCCGAAGTTTCGAGAGCGATTCTCGAAAGTGGAATACGTGATCGTAGACGAGATCCATGAGCTCTGCGACTCAAAGAGGGGTGTGATGCTCTCCCTGACGCTTGAAAGGCTCCAAGCGTATTGCGAAAGACCATTCGTGAGAATCGGTCTCTCGGCGACCCTCGCTCCGATTGAGGAGATTGCTGCGTTTCTCGTCGGTTTTGAGAATGGAAGGCAAAGGCCTATCAAGATTGTTGAGGTTCGAAGCCAGAAGAATCTTGATTTGAAGGTCCTCTGTCCGACCGACGATATGACCGCCTTGCCTTACGAAATTGTCAATTCGAAGATGTACGATTTATTGAAGGATCTCATCGAGCAGCACACGACAACCCTCATTTTCACCAACACAAGATCTGGCACAGAAAACGTCGTTTACAAGCTTAAAGAAAGAGGCGTCGAGGCGATTGAAGCGCACCACGGGAGTTTGAGCAAGGAGACAAGGCTTGATGTCGAGGAGCGACTGAAGAAAGGTGAATTGAAATGCGTCGTTTCATCGACATCCCTCGAGTTGGGAATCGACATCGGGTCGATTGATCTCGTGTGCCAGATCGGCTCGCCTAAGTCGGTGGCGAAAGCGCTCCAGCGAATCGGGAGAAGCGGCCATGGTTATGGGCAGACTTCGAAGGGCAGAATCATTGTCTTTGACAATGACGATCTTGTCGAATGCGCCGTGCTCTCGAGGGCTGTTAAGAGAAATCAAATCGACAGGGTGAGCATCCCCGAGAACTGTCTCGATGTGTTGGCACAGACGATCGTCGGCATGTCGATCGAAAAGCGGTGGGATGTGAAAGAGGCGCTGGAAATTATCCGTCGCTCCTACTGCTACAGGAATCTGCCGGAAGAGCGATTTTACGATGTCCTCCGTTACCTGGGAAGCAAGGATGAGTTTGAGGGTGTCTATTCTAAAATCTGGTACGATGAGGAGGAAAGGCGTTTTGGGAGGAAACGGGGAGCGAGGATGATTTACTCGCTCAACCTCGGCACGATTCCCGAGGAAGCGAATTACACCGTTTATACGGAAAAAGGAGGACAAGTTGGTGATCTCTCGGAAAAATTCGTCGAGCGTCTCACGCCAAAAGACATCTTTGTTCTTGGTGGTAGAACTTACGAGTATGTTAGGACAAAAGGTATGAGGGTTTTCGTCAGGACGGCGACAGGCAGGAAACCGACCGTCCCTTCGTGGACAGGCGAGATGTTACCGCGGAGCTTTGATCTCTCCATCGAGATTGCACGTTTCCGCAGGGAGATGGCGGCGAAACTGAAGGAAGGTGACGAAAAAACAATGAGGTGGCTCGTCTCTGATTTCAACATCGATTACGGATCTGCCAATTCAATTATCAGTTACTTCAAGGAGCAGCAGGCAGCCTGCGGCGTAATACCGAATGATCGCGTACTCGCGGTCGAAGGTTACAGGGATATGGCTGGTAATTACAGCATCGTCTTTCACTTTCCATTCGGAAGGCGCGTCAACGATGCTCTTTCTCGTGCGTACGCATTCCAACTCACAAAATCTCTCAACTGCAATGTCAGCGTATCAGTGACCGACGACGCATTCCTGTTGAACGTGCCGAAGCGGGTCGATCTCGATGGGATTGAGAAGCTTGTGTCGAGCGACGAGCTTGAGAATATTCTCCGGCGCGCCGTCAGGGATTCCGAGATTTTCAAACAAAGGTTTCGCCACACGGCCGCAAGGAGCTTCATGATTCTGCGTAACTACAAAGGGAGGGAGGTTTCCGTCAACAGGCAACAGATCCGTTCGAGTTATCTTCTCGACGCACTTGGTAACATTGAGAACATGCCGATCGTTGAGGAGACCTATAGGGAAATTCTCAACGACGTCATGGATCTTCAAAATGCAAAGCTCATTTTATCATTAATTGAAAAAGGGGAGATCGCTGTCGAGGCGATTGACTACTCTTCTATTCCTTCGCCGTTCGCGCACGGAGTGATCCTTGCTGGTATCTCGGATATCGTGCTGATGGAGGACCGCAGCTCTCTCCTGAAGGAGCTCCATCGCAAGATTCTCTCGAAAGTTCTTGTTACGGAACTATCGGAATTTGAGTTCGAGGCGGAGCAGGTCACCGCTTATTTCAGAAAGAAAATCGGGATGATCGAGAAAAAAGAGGATATTCTCAATTTGCTCAAACTCACAGGGCCAATGAGAATTTTCAAAGAGCGAGCGCGGAGTATCTATCCATATGCTTCGAAAGAAAGAAAGATCGTCGAAAAGTGGGCAGAGGAACTTCTCGAAGAGATGAAGATTGCATCGGTCTTCATCGATGACTTTTACTTCGTTGCTGCTGAAGATCTCAATACATACGCGACCATTTTCAGCAGAGAACGACCGCTTGGCGATCTCGAGCGAAAAGCTCTTGAAACGCTCAGCGAGGAAAAAACGCAGGCGCAAATTGCCCAAATTCTCGGAATTAATTTTGATACGGTGAGCAGGATTATCCATGTTCTAGAGTCAACCCAGCTCGTCGGAAGAGTTGCACATAGAGGTGGCCAGTGGTACTTTAAGCGACGAGAAATCTCGAGAAGACCGTATGAGGAATCCTTGCAGATCGCTGTGCGCAAATTCCTCGCCTCAAACGGTCCAGCGACAGTTGAGGAGATCGCATATGCATTGATGTTGGCAGAGGAAAAGGTTCTCGATACCGTTGAATCGCTCGTCAACGAGGGCATCCTCGTTAAAGGAAAGTTCATCGTCTCAGAAAAGCCACAGTACATGCTTCGCATCGACTATCTCAGGTTGAGAAGTGAGAACTTTGCGGCATTCGATTCGAAGACAGTCGAATCTTATCGCAGGTGGAAGCTTGATGGACCTTTCAATTCGATTGAGGAATGCCTTCGTTTCCTTGGAGGAGTGGGTGATCCCCTCGACGTCTTTTACCGTGTATCAGGGTTTACGATGGATGAATGGGAGCGCTTAAGAAAGTCGGGCAAGATACTCCTCGGACGTTTCCATAGGGGGAGGGTTAGGTATGTTTTGTCGGATGATGCGCCACTTTACGTTTCTGCATACAGAACATCGGCGATTGGACAGCGGGAAATGGAGATACTTGATCTCATCAGGCGCCACGATGGCCTCAGTTTCAGGCAACTCGCCTCCCTGGTCAACATGACGAAAGAGCAGCTGAGAACAAGTCTCGAGAGGCTCGATAGAAATCTCCTGGTCATCAGGCTGTATGACGAAAACGAAAATCTTTCGAGAGAGAACATTTACGCTTATCTCAATGTCGCACCGTACGAAGGTGATGCGAAGGAGGAAATTGTTAGGCGATTCATCAGAGCTTATGGTCCAGTTTCGATGCAAGCGATTGTAGGCTATACTGGCTTCTCATCGGGAGAAATTGAAGCGATTCTTGATAAAGAGGGGATAGCGAAAATTGTTGTGGGAGAATCGCAAGCGGAGATGTTTGTCTTAGCGGATGAGCTCGAAAAGCTCGAAAGTTTCTCTGAGTCCGGAAAAAAGATTCGTATCAGATCGCTTCACGATCCCTCGGTTCAACTCCTTTGGGCCGAGATCACATCGAGGTACGGCGATAAATGGATTTATCCAGTCATGCGTGATGGGACACTGATTGGAGCAATCGAAAAGTGGAAAATGAGCGGATGCGTCGAAATCAGGGCGATCGATCTTGATGACCATGGCGCACTCGATGAGGTTTTGAATGCGATCGATGACACCATGGTCTTCTATCGGCAATTGGGCTACGATATTGTAAGAGTAAAAGAAGCACTTGGCGTACCAGCTGAGGAGATATCCAGCGAGCTCCTCGGGAAATTTTTCAATGCTGGATATCACCGAATAGGAAGATCTCTGATCAAAGGAAACTTTGTTCCGCAGGTCTACGCATGGGAACAGATTCTTCAATACATCTTCTCGAAACAATCGATTTATCCGCAGAATAACTTTGAGAACGTGCTCGAGGCGGTGAGGAAAACAGGGGGATTCAGGGCCGATCCGCCCGCCTTTCTCAGGAGTAGGGTGAAGGTCCCGTTAAGAAAACTCGTTGAACAGGGAATGCTTGTTCGAGCGCAGGTGATCCCCTCCTTCATGACTTACACGACCATCGAATTTGCCTCACTTTGCCGAAAGGCAAGGAATGGCGAAATGACCGATGATATGAAACTCCTCCTCCGCGTCCTCAATGACCATTCTTCAATCTCAAAAGAGGAATTATTCTCGGCGTCACCGCTTGGCTACGGAAAAACGTATGAGGCGCTTAAAAAACTCGTGGAAAATTCAGCCGTCTATTTTGATGGGAGAAGGCGAATATCGGTCGTGCCAGAGATCGATCTCAGCGCGGACGCCGCGCGCGTCAAACTCGTTGAACATCTCTTCGAGAATTACGGTATCTTCAGCGCTGAAAACCTCGCGAGGATGCTGGACTTCATCATGCCTATGAGGGAATTGAGAAAGTTGCTCGCTTCTCTCGAGAAAGATGGTCTCCTTGTCAAAGGATATTTCGTCAGCGATGATGAAACGCTTTACTGGATGTTGAAGGACGATCTGCCTTTGAAGGAGATCGAATGTGAGGACGGATTCGTTCTCACGACGGACGATCATCTCTTTTTCTACTTGCAACCGTGGTTAAAGAAAGAGATTGGACAGCGTGCTGAAGCGATTTTCAAAGGGTCTCGTTTGATCGGCAGTTTCAAAGCTCATCGCCTTGGCACCGATCTGTACCTCGACGAATTCTCTGGTGGTCAGGAGGCGAAGAGAATACTCAACACCCATTTACGGATTAATCATTTCACGCTTAGAAAGAGCAGGGAGGAGAAGATCCCTGACTGGGAAGTGCAGGAGTTTTACGAGAAAACTCATCCGGGCGAAGTTTGATTCACTCCTTTCTGCTTAAGATGAGTTCGGCGACTTTCTTTCCGGATAGCAACATGCCGCCAAAGATCGGCCCCATCCGGGGCGCTCCCATAACAGCATTGCAGGCCATACCCGTTACGTAAAGATTCGGGAATACCTCGACGGTGTTCTCGACAGTCATCTTTTCGCCAACCTCTGCCCACATACTCTTCTCGCCCTCGATCCTGCCTGAAGGCGTGCGCAGTTTTCCTGCTTTTTGCTGCACAATCTTGCAGATCTCCGCTGCATGACCTGTCGCGTCGATCACGTATTTTGCTCTTACACTCACTGGGTCAACATGAAGACCCGCGATCTCCACGGCACTCCAATTTATGACAACACCCGTCACCTTTGAGTCCCTGATCATCACGTCTTCGACCGTAATCGCGTTAAAAAGTCGAGCGCCTGCATCGATTGCAGCGGCAATCATCTTAGCTGATGATTCAACCGAATCCGCTGTGTAATAGCCATTTCCCTCGTCTTTGAGCCTGACTCCGATCTCCTCGAGAAGGAATTTTGACTCCTCCTGCACGACGATGATCGGGAAAGTCATTCCACCTCCCCACATGCCGCCACCGGGCGAGAGACGCCTCTCGAAAATAACGACTCTTTTTCCTCCCCTGGCCAGATATCTCGCAGCCGTGAGGGACGAGGGCCCAGCACCCGCAATGACAACATCTACATCGAGATTCTCGATAAACTCTCTCGAAAACCGTTCGACGATTTTTCTTGTAATGATAACCTCGTCAATTGGCATGAGACGACACCTGTTCAATTTTAGGATTACCCATGAAACAACAATCTTCCTTTATGAATTTGTTGTTTGAAATGCGAACAACTGTGAAATCTGGAGGCAACGCTGTGCGTTTACATAAATTTGAGAACTTCCTAGCTATGAAAAATCCCGCATATTTTCTAGCAACCTCAGAGTTCAAAAGTGCCGCACGATTACGAAATTGTTCTAAGGGATGGTCTGAAATTGAAAATCTAGTTTGTGATCTGCCTCTGAATCAATTCCTTCGATTACCTTTTATTCGCAAATTCTGGTGAAGATCTCATTTATCAATACGAAGAATCTGAAGCTGCATCTGGCCAAGTTTTTTGTCGATTCTACAAGAAAGTCGAAAGAGAAATTATAAAATCTTTAATATCGTTAAGATATCACGGGTCGATATGAAGATCCCATGTGAGCTGATTGTTTGGTATGTGCTGCCATCAATACGCAGGGAATTGGCTAGGGAACTTGTTGAAAAGCACGGAATGACGCAGGCCGAGGTCGCCCGCCGTTTCGGAGTAACTGACGCTGCGATCTCGCAGTATCTGAAATCGAAGCGCGGTACGAGCAGGGAAATCGAGACAAGTGAAAAATACGAGGAATTTAAGAGAGAGGTAGAGCGAGCAGCCATGAGGATCCTCAATGGATCGGACATTGTGACAGAGACCTGCAGAATCTGCGAAATGGTCAAGAAGAGCGGGATGCTCGTTTCGATTTACGAAAGTTATACGGGCGTTAAAGCACCTCAATGCATCTGCCCTCAGATGGAATAACAGGCTTTTTCATCAGTGCAAAATCATCCCGAATCACGCCTCGCCTCTGAAAGATAGATGAATTCTTGTGCATAACCAGCATAATCGCCGAAATACGATCGACAGAAGGCGCTGACTTTTTTGTAGTTTCCTTCGACACCATAGTGCCTTTTCATGGCTCTCGCAATCCTAACATCGATTGGAAAAGCCTCCAGTTGATCGAGAGAAAAGAGCGCGATGCAGTCTGCGACCTTATCGCCGATCCCCTCAAACTTTTTGAGTTCCCGAATGCAATCCTCGTATTCCATTTCTCTGAGCTCATCAAAATTGATGCTGCCGTCATAAACTTGCTTGGCAAATTGGATGAATCTTTTACATCGAAAGCCAAGACCGCAATCATGTGCAGCTCTCTCATTCTTTACAATGCTCTCTGGTGTGGGGAATGAATAATGGTGGCCATCGATTCTTTCTCCATAAGCCATGCATAGATTCTCAATCATTTTTTCAATGCGCGGAATGTTTGCGTAGGTAGCAAGGACGAAAGATGCGGAACATTCCCAGGGATCTTGTCTGATCAGTCTTAGCCCTGCGTATCGCATCACGAGATTTGAGATATAATTGTCCCTGGAAATATCGCTGTAAATCCGCTCAACCTGATCTTCTGCTCTGAAATATCGGCAAAGGAAATCCTCATCAACATTTCCACGCACTTCAATCGAATCATCTTTCTGTTTCAGTTCAATGATCCTCGAGTCAACAACTCCGACCCACCAATCCTTTTGCCTTCTCCATCGAAAGACTTGTCCACAACCAAGGGTGTGATCAAGGTTGATCGGTCTTACGATCATCGCATCTTCCTTGCCAGGAATATCATTAGTTCGCTATCCTTCTTGAACGGCGAGAACGAGTAGTCTCCATAAACATCGAGCATGTCGAAATCGCATCGTTTGAGAAGTTCAACCATTTCTCTGTAAAAGGAATATCGAAGCGTAAATGTCGTCGTCACGCGCCTCAATTGCCTGTCCTGTCTCGAGATATCGTAAAAAGAGTGAATCGTAATTCTCTGCGAAGCTAAATCATAATCCCATGATTCAAATCGAGAAATGATTTCACCCTGGGGCGTCAATTTCGTTCCAGCATGGTATAGTGCTCCGCCCATCCTCGTGAACTTCGGATTGATGATAGCGATTGTGAGCAAACCATCATCAGTCATATGCGCGGCGATGTTCCTTAGTGCCTTTTCTTGATCTTCTGTGTCAAGAAGATGCATGAATGAATTGTAGGGAAGGATCGCCAATTTGAATCGTTTCGATGTTCTGAACGATCTCACATCGCCCTGGATGATATCAATTCTTTCCTGGATCTTTTCATCGAGAAGTTCAATTTTCTCAGCGCATCGGTCGAGCATCGCGGAGCTTCTATCGACGCCGGTCACTTCATAACCTTTCTCAGCAAGCGGAATCAGAACTCTGCCTGTGCCGCACATGCAGACGAGAATCGGTGATCCCGCCGTTTCAGCGAGCTGAACATAAAAATCGATGTCGTCTTTGAAATCTTCCGTCCAGATATCGTAGTATTTCGCCGATGCTTCGTATTCATCCAGACTTTCGAATGCTCCCCTATCGCTTGTATCCGATCTTCCTGAGGAACTCACGTCTTTCTTTAACTTTTTCATCACCCTCGACTCCTACTGGTGGCTGACCATCGATCACGCCGACGATCCCACGTCCTCGTTGCGATTCAGCAACGATCACTTCGACTTCATTGGCAGTTGCGCAAAAAATCGAGCAGACTTCTGGAACGTCCCT
Organism: Methanomassiliicoccales archaeon; assembly: GCA_014361295.1. Lineage (NCBI taxonomy): Archaea > Methanobacteriati > Thermoplasmatota > Thermoplasmata > Methanomassiliicoccales > Methanomassiliicoccales archaeon. The sequence goes on from JACIVX010000001.1 coordinate 1,306,121, forward strand.
GATGTTCTTCATAACATTGATCGGATACGCGTTCCGCAAAATAATGATAAAGGAATGACCAGCGCCGACTCTCATCGCATTGCGACTTGCGCAGGATTTTAATTCTTCGTCATTGCCCTCAACTCTCACCAGCCTGTCCTGAGACGCCTCGCAAAATGCGATCCCGAATTTAATGCCAGGTGCGGCAGTAATGAGCGCTTCGTAGAGGTCCTCAGCTGTCTTGATAAAATGTGACTGCCCGATGATGACGTTCGTGTCGTGAGGTTTCTCAATGAGCACCGATTCGATCTTCATCTTTTCATCCCAGTGTATACATCATCTCCACCAATAAAAATCTTTAGAGCCGGAATTGATGCGATCAGAAGTGTTCGCACCAGCGAATTACTATGAAGCTCAACAATTACAATCTACTAGAAAACTTCAAAGACCGATTACCGCACGACTTTTTAACTGTCGCGCGATCGATGAATGATCGTCGAGGTGGAAAAGCAGTGTTAATATCGCTGCTCGTCGATTCATCTTTGTGTATTATTTCGGACCTGCGGGATATCCAGAGGGTAGCAAAGGACCAGTTGACGCCCTTGAACGAATTAGGACTCTCGGTCTTAACGCGCTCGAAGTGCAGTTTGTCAGGCAGGTCATGATGTCCGAAGAGAAAGCGAGATTGATCGGCGAAAAAGCAAAGGATTTTGGTATTCTGCTGAGTGTTCATGCGCCCTATTACATCAATTTCAACTCTTCCAATAAAGAGACGATCAAGAAAAGTGTAGAATGGGTATTGAGATCGGCGAGGGCTGCCGATGCGATGGGTGCATGGATCGTTGTCATTCATGCCGGCTCTTACGGCACGACATCCCCAGACGTCGCGACAAAGAATATTGTCAAAGGCATCAGGAGCTGCTGCAAGAAGCTTGAAGATGAAGGTAGCGGCGTATACCTCGGGCTCGAGACGATGGGGAAAAAAGGATATTGGGGAACGCCTCAAGAAATTGCAAAAGTTGTCGAAGAGATTGAAGGCACCTGTCCAGTAATCGATTTTGCGCATCTTCATGCAAGGAGCAACGGTAGTATCAAGACCGAAGATGATTTTGAAAACTTGATCAAGTCATTTGAAGAGATCTACACTGGACGTCTTCACATTCATTTCAGCTCCGTTGAATTTACCGATGCTGGTGAGAAGAAACACTTGCCTCTCGATGCGAAATCTCCGGATTTTGCACTTCTCGCTCCCTGTCTTAAAAAGAGATCTAACGACATCACGATCATCAGCGAGACTCCATTACTCGAAAAAGACGCGGTTAGGATGAGAGAAATACTCTTGAATGTAAAGGATTAGGGTTTAAAGGAAATTATCAAGCCAATGGAAACGAGAGTCAATCGGAATCACATTGAACGAGATTTTTCACTCGATGCCATTGTTTGAGTGATCATGATTATAACTAAATATCTCAATAGAGATTATCGATACCTGACACTGGTGGTTTATTGAAAGCCAACCGCTCTGGAAATGATGAGGATCGTAATCAAGTGGAATTCGATTGCCCTGAGTGCGGGACGCATATCGTTGGCGAAGTCTCGAAATGTCCTAAGTGTGGCGTCGAATTTGTGATCGAAGAAGTCATCGAAGTTGAGTGTCCCAATTGCAGAGCGGTTGTTCCTGCCGATCTCGAACGCTGCCCGAAGTGCAATGCGAAGTTGGAAATTTCGAAGGAAGGCGCTGGAGAAGTCAAGACATCAATGAAGGGAGAAGTGGGAGCGATGGGCACGACAATTGAAGAACCATCGGCAAAAGCTGAGGAGAGAGAAGCCGAAGAGAAAGAGATCGAATTGAGAAAGCAATTCCCACTTCTCGTCGAGGAAGTCAAATCGCTTCTTGCACTGGCAAATGAATTCAACATTGAAGTGAATGAGGCGAAGCGATTCATCGACAAAGCGGTTAGAGCCGGAAAGCAGAGAGATGTTACTTCTGCAGTCAATTTTGTGCAGGAAAGTCTGGCGAGGGCGCGAGAAACTATCGAGGAAAAGATTGCAAGGGAAATCGAATATCTCGAAAAGCTCGTGGAAGTCTCAAGTCAAACAGGCTCAGATCCGAAAGTGATTCTTCAATCGATTGAGGCGATCAAGGCAAAGAGAAATGGCGGTGATTTGAAGGGAGCCTTGATCGAGATAAGAAATGCCAAGAGTGTCGCCGAACAGATCACGGGTCGTTACGTCGAAGCGAGCGAGATGTGCGAAGCTCTTGAGAAACTCATCAAGAATTCCGAGTATCTCTATGTCGACGTTAGGGAAGCGAGAAGGCTTCTCAACGAGGCTCGAGATGCGGGGAAACATGGCGATTGGACAATGATGGGTGTTCTCGCAAAAAAGGGGAGGGAAGAACTGCTGAAAATGCTTCCAGAGGTCCTAAGAGAAGAGTTAAAGAAATCAAAGGAAGCACTCCTCGATGCGAAAGCCGAAGGTAAAGATGTCAGCTCCCTCATCAAGATTTTGAAAGATGGAGCTGTAGCCTTTAAGAGAAATGATATTGAGGAAACGCTCGAGAGACTCGTCGAGTTCAAGGCCGAAATGAAGCGACTCTCGTGATCAGGAAGGCTTGAGGACTTCCATTTCCCTTTCTAGGATCGATCTATCCTGAGGGTTAAGACTTTCTTCATTAACCGAGACGATAAAAATCGAAGGTGTTTCTGAGATCTCATCGACGACACTTCTGATGAACCTCACGATTCCTTCGAAGGTCGTGTTGCTGACTAAATACTGGATATCGTCAAGAAGAATGACGCATTTCCCATTCATTCTGATGAACTCTTCGATCACGAGCATGATTCTTTCAAGCGATGGCGGTAAGGTCTGTGCCATTGCCGACTCGCGATCGGTGAGCCAGTAGATCGTAGCCTCGAGTTGTCCAAGCTTTCCAGCGAGGTTTCTCGGGTGCCCTCTCGTGATCGCGAGTCCTTTGTAACCCTCCTGGACCTTTGTAACGAATGCTCTATGAGCAACCTCAGGTTTCGGCTCTTCGACCAAATAACTTTGACCGCCAGCAAGGTCAAATTTGAACTCTTTGACGCGCATCCATTCGGTCTCATGACTCAACACCTCTTTCGCAAGCTCGAGGTCGATTTCAGTGCGCATGAGCGAAGAGAACGCAACGATCCTATTCAGGCCGCCCTCGAGTTGTCTCACGTTGTCCTTGCAGACGTCCGCGATGAACTCAAGCACTTCTCTCGGCACGATGATTTTCTCTTCTCTCACCTTTTTTTCGAGGATCGCGACGCGTGTTTCGTAATCGGGCGGCTGAATATCTGCAATGAGACTAGATTCGAATCGCGTCAGAAGCCTATCTGAGACCGACGGGATTTCCTTCGGCAACCGGTCGCAGGCGAGCACAATCTGCCTTTCACTCTCCAGGAGATCATTAAAGATCTGGAATAACTCTTCTTGCGTCCGCTCTCTACCAGCGATGAATTGTACGTCGTCGATCAAAAGCACGTCCGCGCCCGAGTAGGCTTTGCGAAATTCATCCAGTTTATTTGATGATATTGCCTCGATGAGCTCTGTTTCGAATTTTTCCATCGATGTGTAAATCACCAAGAGGTTCCGATGTTTTTCAACGATTTCGTTGCCGATCGCATGCAGGAGGTGAGTTTTGCCGAGTCCGGATCTACTGTAAATGAAAAGAGGATTGTATGCGGTTCCTGGGTTGCTCGCGACGGCTTTCGCCGCGGCCTCGGCAAATCTGTTGCCATGACCAACAACAAACCGCGAGAAGGTGTATCGGGTGTTGATCGCCCTCCCATATCGAGGTCTCTGAGGCACAAATTCGTTGCATTTTGAGCAGAAACCATCGCGGTCCAAAGCTTCGCCGCATTTCGGACATCTCGCTCTTTTCTCTACACCAAGAGCCCTCATCCTATGATATTGGAGAATGAGATCATAGACGTGATCGATCCGCTCATTCTGTTTTTTTCTTTCAATATCAAGGCGGATCTCTTTCTCCGCAAGCCTTTCCTTTTCCGATCTCTCTAATTTTTTCACAAGGAGATCGAATTCCATTTCAACCTCGGCAATTCGTTCGGGATTCATCGCTTTTCGAAGGATCGAGTCGATGTCCCTTTCGATTCCTGCTCTTTTCAGAAAACGAAGACGCTCGACGAGAGCCTTCACCCTTTCGATATTCGCCTCGAAATACGGAAGGATTTTTGAAGCTCTTTCAGGATCGTCCAGATATATATTTAGTATTTGGGATACATTGAAACCTTCGCGGGCCCATTTCTCAATTTTTTTCGCGACCGCACTCGTATCATCAGCGAGAACACCTAGATCGATCGGTTTCGATGGTGAAGGGATCGAAAAAGAGGACACGAGTTGGAGGCCCTTGATTTCGGCCCCTTCGAATCTTTTTAACATCGCCCTCGGATCCAACCCGGTGTGAAGAGAGACAATTGCGTTGATATGCTGCGAATCCTCGAAAATGAACTTGAGTGCCCTCTCTCCTGCATAAATCTGTTCAGCATTATTTTGCCGCCTTTTGTCAACATACAAAGCGCCTATCGGTTCGCCTGCGTCGAAAAAAATTACACCCTCTGATTCATTCTGTGGTAGCTGGAGGCTCACTTTTACATAGCCAGAAAAAAATTCTTTTTTGATTTTATCGATAATATTCGATAAAACACCTTCACCACCGCTCATTCTTTCGACGATTTTCGCGTCAGGGATTCCTGCTTCGATCAGCAAAATGATCAAGACTCAATCAACATGATTGATTAAATCTTTTATGTACTTGGATTACTGGCTTATCTGAAGAGTATCTATTTTCATTAAACAAAAGGATAGGCCGAAAAATTCGCCAAAAATTCCCAAAAGACGCACAAAATCGCCAGTTGCAGGTAAAATCCACTATTTTATTCGAAGGATGGCATTTCTTGTGGGAATAAACAACACGATATCAAAACACAAGGCATCCATGCCTTTGGATGATTGCATCTTCAGCTCATCGCATACCTAAGAAAATTTTAAATCAACGTGACGATTTGATGTGCCGGATCGATGCCACTGTAGCTTAGCGGTAATCTCTGATCGCTAAAGAGCGACGGTTTCGTAAACCGTAGGTCGGGGGTTCGAATCCCTCCAGTGGCTCCATTTTTTTTGTTGTCTCTTAAGCAGCAGAATCTAGGTTTGGTGTTCACAGTAAACTGTCGGAGCTTCTAAAGCAAACTTTCAGCAAACACCATCCTTTTTCAGGTATTCCCTCAGAATCTTGATCGCACAAACATCGCCACACATTGAGCAACCCTCGCTCGCCTCGGTAATTCCTCTCGCCCTGTACATCCTACCCTTTTCAGGGTCGAGCGCCTCCCTAAACATCCCTTCCCAGTCAAGCGCCTTCCTTGCTCTTGACATCCTGAGATCCCTTTCCAGACCCCTCCCCCTTGCAACATCTGCAGCATGCGCTGCGAGCTTCGCCGCAATCACCCCTTCTTTTACATCTTCGACGCTCGGAAGGGAAAGGTGTTCAGCTGGTGTGACATAGCAGAGGAAATCTGCGCCGTAGTAGGCTGCGAGCGCTCCGCCGATGGCACCTGAAATATGATCATAGCCAGGTGCGATATCCGTAACAAGGGGGCCGAGCACATAAAATGGCGCACCATCGCAAATCGTTTTTTCAATTCTCACGTTCGCCTCAATCTGGTCAATCGGTACATGTCCGGGGCCCTCGACGATGACCTGGACTTCTTTCTCCCTCGCTCTTCTAACAAGATCTCCGAGGATGATGAGTTCCTGAATTTGCGGAACGTCTGTGGCATCATGGATGCATCCGGGACGAAGTCCATCGCCTAGGCTGATCGTGAATTCATATTCTGACGCCAGTTCCAGTAAATAATCGAAGTTCTCATAGAGGGGATTTTCCTTTCCGTTGTGCAAGATCCATGCAACAAGAAACGATCCCCCCCTCGAAACAACATCCGTGATCCTCTTCGAGCGTCTCAAATATTCAACACTTTCTTTTGTGACGCCACAGTGAATCGTCATGAAATCAACGCCATCCTTCGCGTGCTTGATGATGCCGTTGAATATATCATCCTCGTCCATGTCCACAACGGCGCTTTCCCTCGCGGCCTTCAAACCAGTTTGATAAATCGGGACGGTGCCAACAGGGACTCTGACCTCTTTAATGATTGTCCGTCGGATGAGGTCGATATCCCCGCCAGTGCTCAGGTCCATGATGGTGTCTGTCCCATATTTGAGAGCGATTCTCACTTTCTCTATCTCATCTTCCATACGCGGCATGTCCCTCGATGTACCGACATTGACATTGACCTTGACGGTGAGACCTTCGCCTATTCCGCAAGGTTCTGGCGAATGAATGGGATTTGAGGGGATTACGATCCGACCGTTTACAATACCCCTTCTCACGAATTCTGGGTCAACACCCTCACGGCGTGCGACACTGACGATTTCGTCTGTGAGTCCTCTTTTCGCATCTTTAATCGTTACCATTGCCGGGTCCAACAGATTCTCGGTTTTTAGTGTTTGTGCCTGAGCACATCTAGTTTTCGATGCTACAATATCAAATTTACGAGTTCTCAATTCTTTCTTGAAAAATCGAAATACCCTCCTTTTGATATCTTCAATTTCGACCTTAAGGAGAGCATTTGAAGTTGCAAATTGAAAAATGGTGATTTCGTGTAATTTCCCTCCGGAAAAGGAGTCATTACATCATTAAAATTCAACATTTTATTTAAATAGCCAGACATTTAGAAGAATATTAATACTATGAGTACATTAGGAAAGTATGTCAGAAAAGGGATGGGAGAGCATATCATCCCTTTAAACTGTGAACATGTCCATTTGACACGCTAAAGTTCAACCTGAGAAACATGAGGTTGGGATCGGATGGAAGACTCAAGTTATAACGAAGACAAGATTCAGGTCCTCGAAGGCCTGCAAGCGGTTCGAAAGAGACCGGGCATGTATATCGGGAGCACAGATAGTAGAGGGCTCCATCATCTCGTCTTCGAAGTCGTCGATAACAGTATCGACGAGGCGATGGCCGGTTTTTGCACACGAATCAATGTGACGATTAACAAGGACGGGAGTGTCACTGTTGAAGACGATGGCCGGGGCATTCCGACTGGCATTTTGCCGAAATATGATCGTCCAGCCGTCGAAATTGTGATGACAACCCTTCACGCTGGCGGGAAGTTTGACAGGAAGAGTTACAAGGTCTCTGGAGGACTTCATGGTGTCGGTCTCTCCGTCGTCAACAGCCTGTCGGAATGGCTCGAGGTTAAAGTCAGAAGAGAAGGAAAGGAACATTTCGCGCGGTTCGAAAGAGGTGTCGTTGTTGAGAAGCTACGCGTAATCGGAGATGCGCGCACAACGGGCACGACAATTACATTCAAACCAGATCCAGAGATCTTCGAGGATGTTAGCTTTGATGCTGACACATTGGCAAGCAGGTTGATGGATCTTGCCTTCCTGAACAAGAATGTCATCATCACATTCAGAGACGAAAGAACAGGGAGAGAAGAAAAATTCCATTATGAAGGGGGCATCGTGGAATTTGTTCAATACATCAATAAGACGAAGAATGTACTTCACGATAAGCCCATTTACATCACTGGACAACGTGAAGATGTTCTGATTGAAGCAGCTCTTCAATACACCGATTCTTACTCCGAAAACATCCACACATTCGTTAATAATATTAATACGATCGAAGGTGGAACGCATCTCATCGGATTCAGATCAGCGCTGACTAGGACGATGAACGACTACGCGAGAAAATACAATTTTTTGAAAGAAGGAGACGAAAGTCTCAGTGGCGATGATGTCCGGGAGGGATTGACGGCGATTCTCAGCATCAAGATGCCCGAGCCACAATTTGAAGGGCAAACGAAGACAAAACTCGGAAACAGCGAGATCAGAGGTCTCGTCGATTCGATGATTTACGAGAAATTATATCAATTCCTTGAAGAGAATCCGAAGGTCGCGGAGGCCTGCATCAAGAGGGCAATTCTTGCGGCTCAGGCAAGGGAAGCCGCGAGGAAGGCAAGAGAGCTGACGAGAAGAAAGGGATTTTTTGAATCGACGAGTCTTCCCGGCAAATTAGCGGATTGTACGGAAAAGGATCCAGCTAAATCAGAGTTGTTCATCGTTGAGGGCGATTCGGCTGGTGGTAGCGCAAAACAGGGCCGAAACAGGGAGTTCCAGGCTGTTCTTCCGCTGAGAGGAAAGATCCTCAACGTGGAGAAGGCGCGGATGGACAAGATTCTGAAGAATGTTGAGGTGAGGAATCTCATCACGGCGCTCGGCACTGGTATCAAGGAAGATTTCGATATTAGCAAGGCGCGGTATCACAAAATCATCATCATGACAGATGCCGATGTGGACGGTGCACATATTCGGACTCTCCTCTTGACGCTCTTCTTTAGATATATGAGGCCACTGATCGAAAACGGTTATATTTACATCGCGCAGCCACCACTCTATCGGATTTCGAAAGGAAATGCGGAGATATACGCGTACACAGAAAGAGAAAGAATCAACGCAGTCGAGCGCCTCGGGAAAGGTGTATCGATTCAGAGATATAAAGGTCTCGGTGAAATGAACCCGAAACAGCTCTGGGAAACGACGATGAACCCGGAGACACGTGTGATGAAAATGGTGACAATCGAGGATGCGAGAAGGGCAGATTTGCTCTTCAATATCCTCATGGGTGATGCGGTTCTCCCAAGAAGGGAATTCATTAGTGCCCATGCCAAAGAAGTGGAGAATCTTGACGTATAGGTGTTTTCATGGAAGACAAAGCGACGCGAATTATCCAGCGCCCCATTGAGATCGAGATGAAGAAATCCTACATCGATTACGCGATGAGCGTGATCGTGGGCAGAGCTCTTCCGGACGTCAGGGACGGACTCAAACCAGTTCAAAGAAGGATCCTTTACGCGATGTACGATATGGGGCTCCTTTCGAACAGACCACACAAGAAGAGCGCGCGTGTTGTTGGTGAATGTTTTGTTGCCGGAACGCGGGTGCTGACTGATCGTGGTCTCATCCCGATTGAAGAGATTGAACACGGTGACATTGTTTACACGCACCGCGGACGAGCACCGGTGATCGAGCTATACGAGATGCCTCCGAAACCGCTTGTCAGAATAAGATTGGAAACTGGCGCAGAAATTGTTTGTACACCAGAGCAGCCGATTAAAATTCTCAACTCTTCATTATCTTACGAATGGAAGGCTGCAAAAGATCTTACGGAAGGAGATCTTGTCGTTGCACGGTGCATCTATCCAGAAAATCTTGGTTATGCGAGCATGCGATTGAAAGACGGGAAGCAGATCGAAATCAACGAGAAAATTGCCTATCTTTTCGGTTATCTCCTGATGCGGAACTCGATGACCAGGGAAAAAGATCATCTGTTTTTAACCATTTGTGATAATGCAACTCAAGAACAACTCTCTAAAGCACTGAACCAGATTTCTTGTAACGGAAAAGGTACCGATGGCACGACCTCCTCTATCTTATGTCATGGATCGCTTGCCCATATTTCTCCCGATGTCTCATCTTCACTTCTTCAACAGATCGTTCAATTGATTCATGAAAAAGATGGCATTCCCGAGCCCCTTTTCCACTCGCCTCGTGATGTCTTGCTTTCTCTTTTAAAAGGAATGCTTGATGCTGGTCTCAATCCCCTTATTAAAAGTGAATCAATCCGTTTACCTTTTGTATCGCGAAAAATGGCGGCCGATGTCCAGCTGATTTTACATCATCTGGGCGTAATCGCTTCCCTAACCCCAATTAACAAACAATCCAGCGAAAGGCCAGTTGAGCGTGATCAGACTCACGCCAATTCCGCATATGCAATCGAAGTAAATGGTCTGTTCGCTGAAAGACTTTTAAAACTGACTGGGCATCGACGTCAAGGCAGGAATGACACGGAACAATCGCCTCTTACATATATCAAGAAAAAGGTTCCGAGGACCAGCGTCGATAAGGTAGCGTGGTCTAGCTCTCAGATTGCCAAATTCATCGATCAAAGAGAAAGGTGTAAACTTGATCAATCTCTTTCTTGCAAACTCGCAGATCAAATATCGCAATTCCCAGTATCGGTCTTGTCGTTGGTTGATGAGGAAACAGATTGCAATTTGATCGGCGATGTGGTCGGCGAAGAATTGCCATTGCTGGGGGACGCTCTTCAGTACAACCTCTTCTTCATTCGCGTAAACTGCGTAGAGAGTGCTGAGCCTCAGAAGACATATGACCTCGAGGTCGCAGGACCGCATGAATTTGTTGCAAACGGTATCGTCTCGCACAACTGCCTCGGTAAATATCATCCCCATGGCGACATGGCAGTTTACGATGCCCTTGTGAGAATGGCGCAGGATTTCTCAATGCGGTATCCCTTGATCGATGGTCAGGGTAACTTTGGTAGCGTCGACGGCGATTCAGCGGCGGCGATGAGGTACACCGAGTGCCGTCTCTCGCCGATTGCGGAAGAAATGTTGGCCGATATCGAGAAAGATACGGTCGATTTCGTCGATAATTTTGACGGGAGTTTGAAGGAGCCGGCAGTGCTCCCTGGCAAGTTTCCGAACCTCATCGTCAACGGCTCATCGGGGATCGCCGTTGGCATGGCGACGAATATCCCGCCTCACAATCTCAGGGAAGTCGTCGATGCGATCGTCCATCTGATTGATAACCCATCAATGGAAACGCAGGATCTGATGGAGTACATCAAGGGACCCGATTTCCCGACCGGTGGTATCATCTACGGGATTAGTGGCATCCTCGAAGCGTATTCAACGGGTAAAGGAAAGCTAAAGGTGAGAGCGCGGACGAAGGTTGAAGAGTTAGAGAATAAGAAGAGAATCGTGATCACCGAGATTCCCTATCAGGTCAATAAGTCCAATCTCATCGAATCGATCGCCGAACTCGCCAAAGATAAGAGAATCGATGGCATTGTCGATCTGCGAGATGAATCTGATCGCGAGGGCATGCGGATTGTCATTGAGCTTCGCAAAGATGTGATGGAGGACATCGTCCTCAACCAACTCTTTTCACATACCCAGATGGAAGTGACCTTTGGCGTTATCAACCTCGCACTTGTCAACAACGAGCCGAAAGTTCTTACGTTAAAAGAAGCGCTCCAGCATTTCATCGACTACCGGAAGAGCGTCGTGATCAGGAGAACGCGGTTTGAGCTTGAAGAGGCGAAGAAGCGCGATCACATTCTGCAAGGTCTCATCAAAGCGGTCGACGCGCTCGATGATACAATCGCGATGATCAGGGCGGCGAAGACGCCTGAGGAGGCGAGGATCGCACTCATGCAGCGTCTGGCAATCACGGAAGAACAGGCTAAGGCGATTCTTGACATCAGATTACAACGCCTGACAGGTCTGGAAATCGAAAATCTGCGCAGCGAGTTCATCGAGATCGAGAAGAAAGTGCGGGAACTAGAAAGTATTCTGGCGGATGAAAGAAAGATCATGGATATTATCAAGAAAGAGATGCTCGAGATCAGAGAAAAACACGGTGATGAAAGGAAAACAGAAATCGTTCACGACGTGCTGGAAATGGATCTCGAAGATCTCATTCCGGATGAAGAAATGGTCATCATGATCACGCATGACGGCTACATCAAGAGGGTGCCCCTTGATATGTACAAGCAGCAGAGGAGGGGGGGGGTCGGCCTGATCGGGATGGAGACGAAGGAGGAGGACTACGTGACAAATCTCTTTGTCACATCTACGCACAACTACCTGATGTTTTTCACGAATTTGGGAAAAGCTTACTGGCTGAAGGCTTACCAAGTGCCGGTCGGCAGTCGACACTCGAAAGGGAAACCGATCGTTAACCTCTTACCAGCGCTCTCGGAGGGGGAGAAGATTTTGGACACGATCCCCATCAAGGAATTTGACGAAAATCATTACCTTGTTTTTTCGACGAAAAAAGGTATCATCAAGAAAACACCTCTCACCGCTTATTCCCATGTGCGATCGTCTGGTATCATCGCTCTAGGCCTCGAACCTGGCGACGAGCTCGTCGACACGAGACTGACGGATGGCACGAAGGAAATCGTCATCGCAACGAAGGGAGGCCAAGCAGTCAGATTCAACGAAACAGAAGTCAGGCCGATGGGAAGACCTGCAAAAGGTGTCATCGGGATCAGACTCTACCCTGGCGACGAGGTCGTCAGCATGGCGGCAGTGAGGCCAGACTCGATGCTTCTTTCGATCACCGAAAACGGTTATGGCAAGTTGTCGCCAGTGTCTGTATACAGGAAGACGAAGAGAGGGGGTAAAGGCGTCATTACGATTAAAACTGGAGAAAGAAATGGCAAAGTCGTTTCAGTTCTCGATGTCGCTCAAAACGACGAAATCATTGTGACCAGCACGCAAGGCATGGTGATCAGGATTCCCGTTGCTGACATCAGGGTCATGGGAAGGGCGACAATGGGCGTGAAAATCATGCGGCTCCGCGAGGGCGACAAGGTTACAGCCATCGCGCGCCTGATCGGTGAGAAGGAAGAGAAAATGGTCGACATGGCGGAAGTGACCGAGGACAAAGATATGATCCCGCGGGAACCAGAGGAAGAGGTCTCTGACGAGGATTTCGATTCTATCGATGAGTTCTGAGGATCGTGTATAATCCAACATTCAATTTCATTACCTTATTTTTTTTTTTACATTTTTTGAAGCTTTTTCGAACAAATGAAGGATGAAAATCAAATAGGGACTATTGGATTGAGCATCGATGAAAGAGGCCCCTTCTGTTGCTGGCTTGCAATCTCACCTGCAATCATACGCACAAAATCGTAATGCCAATCTATAAACAAAACATTGCTTTTCGATAAGTACACGAGATCTGTGTCGATTTCAATCGTTTTCAGATACCATTAATTAAATTATCAAAATCGATAATTCATTCACAAAGGTTTATTAGTGGCAATATCAATGAATTCCCCCCAGGTACTGGTGCGTAAAGATGTTCAAGAATTCGATACAGGGGCTCGAAAAGGTCTTTCGGACAGATATCGAGTCGCCGAAGGTCGTACTCGTCACAGGACCGCCGGGCTCTCTTAAGACGAGTTTCACATATTCCCTGATTTCCACATATCTCGAAAAGACAGGCGAATATGGATTGTATGTAACGCTTGAGGAATCGGCGGAAAGTCACGTTAAGAATATGAGAAGTCTGGGAATTAAGATAGCGTCAAATCTTGAGATATCCGACTTTACAGACCTCAGAGAACTCGATGAAATCATTGAATCCGAAGCGCCGACAGATTATCTTCACTTTGTTGAGCAAGTCATCGGATACTTCAAGAAAAAACATCAGGACAAGTTCACGGTCTTCGCCCTCGATTCGCTAGGTGCTCTCTACTCGCTTATGGATGATATGAGAGGAATGCGAAAGAAGATGTTCTATTTCTTCAAGACGCTGCGCGATTTTAATCTCATCTCTTTCATCATTATGGAACGTTCCCAAGGAGGATCGGTCGATTTCGTTGGCAACGAGGTTTTCCTTGCGGATGGAATCATTGAGTTAGGTCTCGATCGGACACGCGGCAAACTTGTCCGATTTATCCGAGTTGAGAAAATGAGGGCTTGTGAGCACAGTATGGAAAAGCATACGATTGAGATTGGAAGCAACGGTCTCATGGTTCTTGGCCCTACATTGGCGTAGCACAATTAATTAATCGCAGATGGAATGATATTAAATCCCTGAGAGGGAGTTAATGAATGAAAGTAGCGATGTGAGGAGGAAGGTGAGTGTCATCGGAGGACAGTATCCCAATTTGGCAGGTCATTGAGGAATTCAAGGAGAAAATCAAGGCGCAGGAAGTCGAAATTAGAAGACGAAAGGAAGAGCTTGATAGAAAAGACGCGGAGTTGAGGGAGCGGAGGCAGCAGCTTGACGAATATGCACGAAAACTCGATGAAAAAGAAAAGGAGTTACTGAAAAGGGAATCAGAATTAGTACCGCGTGAAGAGGCGGTCAAGAAGACGGAAGCGGAATTACTCGAATTAGAAAGGGAACTCAAGCTTCGTGAAGAGGAGAACCACTCGATGCGTATTATCCTTGAAAAGCGCCAGAAAGAAATCACCGAACAAGAAAGTGAAATTCTTGAACTCGGCGAACAGGTAAAGGGATACGAGGAAAAGATCAGGCAGGCCGCTGGTAGAATTCTAGAACTCGAAGAGAGATTGCTCATGGAGGAAAGGGATCTGAAAAAGATTCTCGAAGAAATTTCTGCGAAGAGAGAGGAGATCCTTGCGAAGGTAAAGATTTTCGAGGAGCAACAGACACTTCTTGCCGAAAGCAAGGCAATCTTGGTGAATGAACAGAAGAGATTGGTTGAATGGGAAAAGATTCTTAACGATAGAGAGGCGGCGCTCAGCGAGCGCGAAAAGATCCTTGCGAGGAGAGAAGCTCTGATTTCTGAAGCGGAAGAAACTGAGGAAGTTAAGGTATCGCCGATAACTGAGCCTTCGGTAGCGCCATCGATCTCCGGAACTGGAGCTCCCGAAGTTTCGGCTGTACAGGCGGAATCAGAAATTGGATCTGAAAGATTCTCGCAAGGTGAGGCTATAAGTCAACCTTCTCATGCAGAGGCGGGCTCTGTGTCAGCGACTCAGGAAACTCTAGCTATGTCTGAGGTAGGTGTGGGCGGAACCGAAGCGAGAATGGAAGAAAAGATCGAGGAGAAGGCGAGTGAGCGGCCGATGGAGAAATTCTGCCCGAACTGTCGGACGATTGTCGATGCAGATGCGGAGAGATGTTACGCCTGTGGAGCGATTCTCAAGGAAGAGAAGAAGGAAGAGCCAAAGCAAAAAGAGGAAATTCAGGCAGAAAGGAAGCCTGAAGAGAAGGTCGAAGAAAAGCCAGCTGGAGAAGAAATACAAGAAAAGACTGAAGAAAAAACTCAAGCCGCGGAAGAGAAGAAGGAGCCTAGTGTCAAGCGCTCGATTTCGATCAGAAAGATTATAAGGAAGAAATAAACCAATTTCTGAGAGTCAGAGTCTTCATCACCCTTTCTCTTCAATATTTTATTCCGTCCAAAAGTACCTTAAAGGATATCTCGTTGGGTTAGCAGTCTCGCAATCTTGCAAATATCAAGACGCAAGTAGAATGGACATATCTATCTGGTATGCAAAATTAATCAATAGACGCCAAATTCTGGATGTCAAATCAGTTTGTGGCTACCAGCCACCAGAGTTCTTATGAGCTCACATCGGATCCGAACACAATTATCGATTCATGAAACGAAGCACATCTCGATTTAAAGATGGTTACTCATCAGATCTTTTCCTTATTATCATGATGAATTACCTGAATGGATATGTATTTATAATGTTTAATAGCTACTTCAACTGGCGGAAATGTATTTGGTGGGATAATGTTACGGCGAGATCTTGTGAGCAAATCAGTTAGTATCCTGACTGTGTGGAGCTTGATTTTTTCCTCTCTGGCCGGATTCTTTGTCTTTACGATCCCCGAAAAAGGAGAAGCCGCTTCCCCATCGAACGATATGATTGTTGGTGCGGATTATTCAATACGTTACTGGAACATCACGGATACGCTCTATCACATGCGGGGTAATCTCATTATACGATCTGGTGGAATTGTCAATGTCGTAAACGGGGGCCTCGTTTTCGATCAGGACACAGGTCCTGATGGGATTGCGGGAACTGATGACGATCATGTTTATACCTTAATTGTTGAGGACGGCGGGAAGCTCATCCTCAACAATTCGATCCTCACGACCAATCTTAATCAAATTAATGATTATCCGAGCCTCGGTGTCATCGTTAGGAATGGCGGCGTGCTCGAAGCGATCAATTCCGTCCTGAAGTTCCCGGGGCACATGGTTGTTGACGATTCAACACTTATTATGCGAAATTCGACGATGAAAGGACATTCCTCGGCCGACATCGCAAAGTATTGCAATCAGACGCAATTCCCAGCTGACTTTTTCGACGACTTTGCAGTGCTAGCCTTTATCTCATCAAATATTTATCTTTATGATTCGAGCATCACTGGTTTACTCGAAAGAAACTCGACTTCCCCTGCGTATGATCACAGCTACAGTTTCGCCACTGACGACGGATCGAAGGTAACTGTCATTTATAATCTCACACGGAATGTTCTTGCACTTGGTGATGATAACACGGCAGCTGGTGAAGAATTTTCTAACTTGACGATCGACGATAGAAAGCTTTTCGCCGTTGACCCACATGAGAAACTCGCGATCGAGGGCATCGATATTGCGGGATTAGTTTTTGAAAAAGGAGAGGGCGTTAGGGTTACACTATACGCCAAGTACAAGACCGATGCAGGATACACCGGGACAAATGCTTTGAACTGGTCCTTCCGAAACGGTGGTGTATCGTCGTCAACGATCGTACCTAGCGACACGGCAGCTCCTTATGACCCTTCGATCAACAATGAAGTCACTGCCGCCTCAATACTTCCCGATATGTCTTCCGCCGACCTCAGCAAGTTGAACATCACTTTCGAAAACAATGATCCCAATGGCAAAAAAGTGTACTTTAACAGGATCTGGGTCACGGTCGAAATGTCTCTTAGCACGTACAGGAACATCACTTTAGCTGGATCGACTCAACTGACCGCTGTCAATTCGTATCTCGGCGTAGATTTTTCGAGCGAAGCTTCTGAGCATAACCAGCTAGTTGTTCTTGATGGCGCTAGGGCGTATCTGTATGGGGTTTACGTCGATACTCTGCAGGGGATCGCCAGATTGCCTGATCGCTCAATGGCCTACGTCCCAACCGACAGGGTAGTGATTGCGCTGCCTCTTGCAAAGGGCGTATATGATAATACTGGAGAACAGCTCGCGAACCTTACAGCAGACGATAATTCGTATTATTCTGTCGGTGACAATAAAACGATGCATATTTTGGGATTCAACACGAGCGACTTAACTGGAGATATTATAAGTGCTACTCTGAAAGTGATTTACTCTACTGAGCCTGGTTATGCTTCGAGCAGTTATATTTCGTGGAATGTGACAGGAGAGAGTGAAAGAAACTCTTCAATTCTGATTGAAAACACGGTAACTGAACAAATCGAAACTTACGACATATTTTCAGCGGGTGTTGACTCCCTTCAGAAGATATCAAATCTCAATATAATGTTTAATAATGAAGGAGGCGGTTTGGTTTATTTTGACAGAGTCTGGCTCGAGATCACACTGAGGCCAAACATATACATCTATAAATGGTTAAATCTCACATTACTAGATTCTCAATCTCTACCAGTCGCCAATGCCATCGTAAACGTAACTGTATCAGGGTCGGGCATTCCAGCATATTATGTCTCTCCTGACGGTGTCGATACAATTCCGCCGAGTGTAGTTCTTGAGTATCTCGGAAAGGATGCAACAAGTTTCAAGCAGACAGGACAATTTGGAGAAGTTAAGATACCGCTGCTGTGGGAGGTTATCAACGAAACAACATTGCCGAATGCGCAACAGATCGTCGGCGGATACTCTGTAAATATAACATATAGAAACACGACGGGGAGCATGTTCTACGGGTCGTGCGGTGTCGACTTTCCAGCATATCCAGCAATCGGTGAAAACGATCAGATGACTTCGAAGACGGTTGTGTTGTCCAATTTGATTATCGATAAGCCAGATCTTACAGTCGTGTCTCTTACATATACGCCAATTACGATTTATGAAAACGATGTAGTAATCTTCACGGCTCGCATCTCAAATGTTGGTATTACAGCAGTTTCTAATGTCAGAATAGATTTCTCGGATTTCTACGGCGGCTCATCCATCGCGATCGGTAACCGTACGATATCGTATATTTCTGCGGGATCTTATGCGGATGTGACAATCAATTGGAATGGCACATCACCTGGGACGCATACGATTAGCGTCGAAGTGGATAAATTCATGGTCATTCCCGAATTCGATGAAACGAACAATCATTTTTCAACGCAAGTAACAGTTCTATCTCTTTTGCCCGATTTGTCAGTTACATCAGCTGATATCACCATTGGACCCGAACCGATTTATACTGGCAAGCTCACCTTTGTGAATGTCACCATTCATAATAATTTAGGACGGGCAAACGCAATAAATGGGAGCGTAGAGTTTTATTCGGGTAATCCTCTGAGTGGTGGCAAATTATTGGGCACTCGGTACATCAATGTTCCAGCAGGTGGATCAAACGGAACAAGTTTTAGTTGGATACCGTCTCAGATCGGCAATTATCCAATTTATGTGTACATCAATAGGCTGAGATCTATCGTGGAGTACTCCTATGCTAACAATTTAGCATTTAAGAATATCAGTGTTCAATTATCCACGGGGGAAGGTGATCTTGTCGTCGATGATAACAATACCTTCATTTTCCTCCCTGGGTCTTTCTCGTTCGGCGGCAATATAGTTGTAAAGGATAACGGTACTCTGATTCTCGACCAATCGACATTAACGATCAATCAAAGAGCGGCTGATGAATTCCTCATTGTTATTGAGGACAACGGTGTCCTCAACCTCAATTCTGGGATACTAGCTTCGAACTTTAACCTAAAAATTTATCTTTTTGACCGAGCTACGATCACTGCAAATAACTCCATCATTGGGCCCACAATCACTATCATGGCGGATGGGAATTCGACAATATCGATTAAAGCGTCAGTGATCCACTGCGACGTGATTACGCCCTCCGCCTCACACGCTACCATTATTGCCTTCAATACGACCTTCACTAAGACTTGGTCCTCCTTCGGTGGAAGTGCGAAAGCGTATCTCACAAGTATTTCAATACCTTCAATATCGCCTGTGGGTGCAGCAGAGGCATGGCACTACAGATGGCTCACGGTAACAGTACTTGACGGAGTTGGGGCGCCTTTGTCTGGGGCGTATGTGAATGTCGTAAACTACATAAATGGTACGGTGTACGGAAGTGCTATAACCGACGCGTCTGGTACGGCAATCATTCGCGCTCTCTGTGATAGAATCAATTCAACATCGATCCGCTACGTTGGTCTTTATCGTGTTAATGTTACCTACTGGTACGGCGGGCTGCCTTATGAGACAGAAGGTCCAGTGGGGGTTTCCTTAACACCGTATTCCACACCTCTGGCTCGCAATGATAAGTCAGTCGTCATTTCGATACCAAGTGCGTTACCCGATCTCGATCCACTATTCTGGGTTTCGGATACATCACCTGCACGCGGACAGAAAGTCGTGTTGGTTGCGACTATCACGAATAGAGGCGTCGTGCCAGCAAAAAATGTCGTAATCAGATTTTATGACAATATATCAGTGATTAAGGATTCGGTAATCACAGTCATCAATCCAGGCGAAACGATAAGTGTCAACGCAACATGGATTGCCAGTCTTCCGCTCGGAGAACATAATCTTTCCGTCGTTGTTGATCCAGATAATCTATTACCTGAATTGAACGAAGACAATAATGTCAATTACACCATAGTAATTGTTCGCGGCATTGCTCAGTTGTACGTGTCTTCGGGAGATCTAGCTTTATCACCCTCTTCTCCCGTAACTAACAGCACATCGACTATCACAGTGGTCGTTCACAACAGTGGTGATGTTGAGGCAGAAGAAGTCAATGTGACCTTCTATGCGACAAAGACTGGTATCGGGTCCACGAAGATCGGATACAGTATCATAACTCGCATCATGCCCGGTAGTTCAGAAATTGCAACGCTTTCTTGGATACCCAACAGACCGGGCTCTTGGACAGTAACTGCAATCATTGACGAGTCTGGAGAAATTGAAGAAAATACGAAAACAGATAATACAGTGTCGCTAAATGTCGTTGTGAAAAACTACGCGGATCTTACGCCAACATCTCTAGTTTTCACACCAGCCAGCCCCGTGAATGCTGGGACACACATTAGAATGGATCTCAGTATAATGAACATCGGAGAGACTAGCGCATCTGGAGTCGTTGTGCAGTTCTGGCTCGGATCCGTTGGCAGCGGCGTATTAATTGGTGAAACCGTGACTGGCACAATCGGCCCTGGACAAACGGTTGTTGTTTCCGGTGAGTGGGATGTTGAGATTGATGCTGGATTGAACACACAGACGAGAACGATTACGGCGTTGGTGAACGCGGACGAGTCTATTCCTGAGATACGGTACGACAACAACATGGCAAGTCAGCAATTAACCGTACGTGATACCCGCCCAGATCTGAACTTTGTGAGCAACCTAGAGGTGACACTTAAAGGAAGTCTTGTGAATAAGACTTACGTCGGGGAAACCGTGGTTCTGGGTGTAAGAATGCGCAATACTGGGTATGCAGCAGCACTTGGAGTGAATGTTGCCTTCTATGCCATCGACGAAGATTCCGTATCAACCTACCTCGGATCCTTAACGAAAGATTTCGCGATCGGCGCGACCGTTATCGCAAATCTCACATGGTCGGTTAATTTGACCGTTAGCACTTACTTGATTGTGGCGCAGATCGACCCTTCAGGATTGGTCGACGAGAGTAATCGTAATAACAACGAGGTCAATATTTCTCTAGAGATCGTTCAACCGAATCCTGTTATCTTGATCGATCTCGGTAATGTTTACAAATACAAAGCAGGAGAGAACATCGTTATTGGCGGTCGAGTAACAAACGAAATCACAGGGAATGCCCTATCCGGCATCACAGTGGCCTTGTCGCTTGTTGACGCTAATAACATCGCTGTTAGCGGTCCTTACACGGTAAAGACGAGTTCAGATGGTTACTTCGATGCAGTTCTTTATGTGCCGCTCGGCGTTGTTGGTAACTGCAGGGTCAAGGTAACGACGATCATCTCAGGAGAGCAGACGAGCAATTATGAAGACGTCACGATTGAAAAGGGCCTCACTGAAACAGGCATTGAATGGTGGGTGTACGCGCTGATTATTGCGATCGTTGTTGCAATCATCATCGCCTTCTCGATTTATCTTTATAAATATGGACTCGGGAAGATGGTTGAGTGCGGTGAGTGCGGAGCATTAATCCCAGAATCATCACGTCGTTGCCCGAAGTGCGGTGTCGAGTTTGAACCTGGGACGGTCAAATGCAGCGAATGCGGAGCATGGATACCAGCAAATTCGGCTGAATGTCCTGAGTGCGGCGCAAAGTTCGTCACGGAGCCTATTCCCGAGGAAGAGGACGAATACATCAAGAAGATGCGGGAACAGTATGAAAAGTCAATTGAAATCTACAGAGAGCAGGCGAGAAGTGTACTCGGTAAGAAATATTCTGAAGAGAAGTTCAAACAATGGTGGAAGAAGCAGCCGACATATATCTCGTTCGAGAAGTGGCTCTCTCAGGAAGAGGAGCGCCGGAAGCTCGGAGCGCTCGCTTGTCCCGTTTGTGGCACCCTTAACGCTAGAGGTTCGACCGTTTGCCATAAGTGCGGTACAGTTTTTGAAGCGAAGAAAGAAGTGAAAGAGGAAGCGCCCGCGACTCCTGACGAAAAACCGAGAACACTCCGTCGGATTGTCAGGCGACCTGTCGAGAAGAAAGCAGTGCCCAAGGAGGGAGCAGAAAAACCAGAGGAAGCGAAACCAGAAGAATCAGCTGGCGAGCAGACACAATCACCTGAAGAAAAGGAAGAGCCGAAAGAATCTCAGTGATCTAGGTTCTTTCCACTCTCTCTATTTTATTTTCGGCTGTTCATTTTCAGTAAACCATTCATTTCTATCTACAATGAATAAATTGATTTTATCCTTCTGCAAGTTTCTCTCTGACCTCTTTAATGACTCGTTCAGGATCTCTATAATACGCTGAGACGATTTTCGCGACGGTCTTATAGTTATCAACATTCGTCTTCTTCATGTATTCGAGAATGTCAACTCTCCGCTTGACCTCTCGTTCCATTTCACGTGGAGACCAGTTTCGAATTGTTCGCACTTTTTCGAACACGTAAGAGTGACCGCTGAAACTGAAAGTATCATCGGCGGGGTTCCAACTGTGAACCGTGTTGGTGATGAGTTCGCCCGTTTCAGGATCCATACCGACGATCTCCGTGAGCGATTTAACACGCCTTGTCATTTTCGTACCGACTTTCACCTGTGCCTGGAGCAACACAATATCGAGTGCGGTCAGCAGCGCGCGCGGTAGATTGATCGGATCATTTTCCATCCTGTGAACCATCGCCTGGACGTCCTCAGCGTGGAAAGTTGAGTAAGCAGTCTTACCAGTTGCCATTGCCTGGAAAACCACATAAGCTTCCTTTCCTCTCACTTCGCCCACCATGAGATACTGCGGTCTCTGTCTCAGCGCCGCAGTCAGTAACTCAAACATGTCAATTGTCCCAGCTTTGTTGGTGCTTCCCTTCCCCCCGAATCCTTCTCTCGTAAGCGCGGGAATCCAGTTCTCATGCGGCAAATTGAGTTCCCTTGTATCCTCGATGCTCACGATTTTCATCTGTGGAGGAATGAAGAGAAGGATCGCGTTCAGTGTTGTCGTTTTACCACTTGCAGTACCGCCGCAGACGAGCATTGAGCTACCATATTCTGTCGCAATCCAGAGATATGCCATCATGTCTGTGCTCATCGTCTTGAATTTGAGAAGATCGATGGGCGTGAACGGATTTTCCTTGAATCGTCTGATCGTAAATGACGAACCTCGTTTCGTCACATGTTTTCCCAGTGTAGCATTGAGTCTTGAACCGTCTGGAATTGTCGCGTCAAGAATAGGATCGGCGACAGAAATATGCTTTCCACATTTCTGAGCGAGCCAGACAACGAACGAGTCAAGTTCCACCTCATTATCGAATCTGATATTCGACTTGATTGATCCATATTTCCTGTGGAAAATGTACAATGGAATGCCGACGCCATCGCACGAACAGTCTTCAACATTAGGGTCTGTCATTATGACATCGATGACGCCGTATCCGATGAAGTCCCTTCTCAAATAATAATGGATCCTTTCGCGAGAAACTGGGTGAAGGGAGATTCCGAAATTCTTTAAGAGGGAATCTGTTGCAAGTCTCAAGATTTCTTCCTTCTCTTTAGCTGTCTCCACATCTGTAAGATTGAGTGTCAATATGAGCGAATTCTTGAGAACGTCAAGGAGATTCTTCTCATCTTCAGAAAGACTTGGTTCGATGACTTCATAGAGATATTCACCAGCAGTGTTGTCATATTTTATTCTCACAAAAGAATATGGGTCGAGGATTTTCGTTAATTCAACTTCGTCAACATTGATGTCCGTAATCTTCGGAATTTCAGTGATGACGTCAAGAGGTCCTTTTGAAACACTAACTGGAATTCGAACCTTGAGAGGTCTGTCCTTAATCCTGAGAAGAAATGAAAGATATTTACTCGAAATTCGTCCAATTCGCTTTCTTTCTTTACCCTCCTCAATTTCTGTGGTCATCATCTCGGGCGGTAGCATCTCCACATCGGCCACATCAGTCATTTTCTACCTCCTAAATCAATCTTGTTCCAATCAGGCCTATCAGCAGCATAATGAAGCTGTGCCTCATTCCATTCGTAATTCTACCGTCTTGTAGCACTCCCGCGAGAATTCCATCGCCGAAGGCATGGATGACAACTGCGATGACAAAAATGAGCTGGATCTGCGGTATCACATCTGCCTTGATCGTTGCTGGCATGTTGGTAATGCCCGCTTGCTCAGCTCCCTCGGCAACCTGTCGGCCGGCTTCCGCCATTTTCGGAAGAAATGTTGAATTGAGGATAAAGATCGTTGCGATGAAGACTGCAAAGGCGATATATGTTACAACCATGTATGTCGACATCGCAATTTTCCGCTCGTTTTCGTTTAACATAGTCTCTCTGGCATCGTGAGCAACCATTGTGAGGACATCAGCAACGCTCCCACCGGCGTCATTTGCTTTGATGATGATAGACATCATTCTGTTAACCAGTGGTGTATTGACCCTTTCAGCAAACAATCTCATCGCATCTGCTGCAGGCACTCCCCATTCGATCTGTGCTGCCATTCTTTTGATCTCGGGCGTGAGCTTTCCATATCGACCACCAGACGCTGCCTTTACAGCTTCTGCGAGTGTCATTCCGAAGCGGCCAGCTTCTGCAACATCTCTGAGAAAGTCTGGAAGTCTTGATTCGATGTCCTTGATCTGTTTGTGTTTGTAGGTTGTATAGAATCCGTATGGACCAGTGATCGCCATCAATCCGATTGCTACGAAATCAATCCATTCTAATCCCGTCTTGAGTCCACCGATCGCATCGAGGAAACCGATGAAGAAGAAAATCACCATGAAAACAGCACCGATGACGAGGATCGTCTTGGAGAGGTCCCTCTTTTTCACGGTCAGCTGCTTAATATCGATGACGTCTTTCGCCTTCTTCTTATCAATCATTGGGCCCCCTCCTCAAATACTTGCCTCCTTCGTCATATTCCATATGTAAAAAATGAATCCAAACTGGGAAAGCGGAATCATGAGACCGACGACTATGTAAAGCAGCATAAGCGTTGATTCGGATCCACCACCTCCGCCTGGGACAATTGCCATGATCGCCATGATAACGACAAGGAAAAGCGGAAAGGCAACGACAACCGTTACGAACGACTCCGCCATTAGGCCGAGATTTTCCAGCATTGATCTCATTTCAAGCTTTGCTTCCTTTTCGAACTGCTCGGCTTTCTGCAGGAAGTATGGCTTCAGCTGACCACCGGAAGTCGAAGTCGTGACAACGCCCTGTAAAAATTCCTGAAACTTTCTCGATGGTGTCCGCTGCGCTGCATTGCTGATTGCTGTAAGTATATCCATTCCGAGCAGTTCGGTGTCCCTCGTGATCCATTCTGCCTCATTCCTGATCTCGCCGTATATCGGCTGTCTCGATAATTCTTTGAAAATTACATCGACATTGACATCGGCCGACGCCATTGCAGATATGAAACTCATAGCTGGCCCGATTCTTTTATCGATATCCCTTGCTCTCCTTTTTGCAACGGACGCTGGCTGAGAGATGAGCATCACATAAGTCAGAAGTGGAGGAATCACGATCATTAAGACGGACACGAGGAGAACAAGCGCAGCATCAACGTGTAGGAAACTGAGTATTAATCCACCAAATAGAATTGATATCGCGGCAGATGCGATGCCTACAAGGATCGTTGTCATCCAGACATACGCTGTGTATTCCTCTGGTCGCATCTTCATATGCGCCTGGAGAAGAGCCTGCTCGAGTTTCGGATTCGGTTTTGCTTTCAACCTGACAAATGCACCCAAGGTACGCCAGCAAAATTGCTGGTATTTAGTAAGCTTGACGTACTCAGGAATAGCGCCCTTAGGTAGTTTCACCATATGGGGCCCTTTAATTTCCTCCTCCTCTTCCGCTCTTTTGGTTTTGAAGTAGAACTTCCTCATCGATTCGAGTCGTGCGAAGATATCAGAGACTTCGGGCGCCAGCGTCCGCACCTCCCTCGACCAATTCCCTTCTCACCCTTTTGATAGTTGCTTCTGGATCTTTATAATATGCATTGATCAGCGACCAGATTTTTCGGTGATCTGTGATATCTTTCATGACCATGTATTTGATGATATCGACCCTGCGATTGAACTCCTCGACCATCTCTTCATGCGTGAGGTTCTTCATTTCCATGATTTTATCAAAGAGAAAGCTATGTCCTTTGAAAACGAATTTGTCTGTTGCCTGATCCCATTCATAGACGGTATTGGTGATGAGCTCGTTTGTTTCTGGCTCGAATCCAACGATCTCGATGACCTGTTTGATTCTTCTCACGAGGTCCGTTCCCACCCTGGCATGCGTTTGAATGATGACATTCCTGAGCGCTGTTAGTAGGATTCTTGGGCAGTTGATCGGGGGATTTTCAAGTCTGTTGACCATTGATTTCACAGAATCGGCATGCATTGTCGAGTATGTAGTGTGTCCAGTTGCCATGGCCTGGAACATGATGTATGTCTCCTTGCCTCTCACCTCACCAACAATAATGTAGTTGGGTCGCTGTCTGAGTGAAGCTCTCACAAGATCGTACATATCGATCTCGCCAGGTGCTTTGCCATCTGGTCCCCGCTCCCCAACACCACTTCTTGTCGTTCCGGGAACCCAGTTTTCATGAGGCAAATTGATCTCTCTCGTATCTTCCATCGTGACGATCTTTGCGCCTGGAGGAATGAAAAGTGCGATTGCATTGAGTGTCGATGTCTTACCACTAGCGGTACCGCCAGCGATAATCGCAGATTCTCCATTTTCAACGCCAAGCCAGAAATATGCTACCATTTCAGGACTCGCAGTCCCATATTTGATAAGTTCAACAGGCGTGAAGGGCTTTTCCTTAAATCTGCGAATTGTAAAGGTCGAACCTCTTGTCGTAACTTCATTTGAATAAGTTGCCTGGACACGGTGTCCTTCGGGCGTCGTACCATCGAGTATAGGAGTAGAAACCGATATTTGTTTTCCGCATCTCTGGCCCAGCCCAACGACATATGAGTTTAGGAATTCTTCGTTATCAAATTTAAGTGTCGTTTTAATACTTTCGTATTTTCTATGGAATAAGAAGATCGGGATACCGACGCCGTCACAAGAGATATCTTCGACATTTTCGTCTCTTATGAAAGGATCAATCGGTCCGTAACCAACGAAATCTCTTGTAATATAATAACCAATCTTTTTCCTGGCGATCGGATCAATTTTGACGCCCCTGCTCTTAATGTATGATTCAACACTTTCCATGAGGTATTCCTTCTTATCAAGGTCGGTGAATTTGTCCCATTCGTAACTTAGTGTCCTTCCGAGTGTGTCTTTGATGAGTTTGAGCAATTTCACTTCCTTTTCGTTTAGCTTCGGCTCGATTGCCTCAAGAAGATATTCGCTCGTCCTTTTATCGAAAGTGACTCTGATGTAGCAATATGGTTCAACAACAGGATAGATTTCGACGGTTTCGATATTTGGGTCATCAATCGGAGGAATCTCAGTGATGATCGACCCCCTTCCTCTTGACCACTCAATCCGTTGAGCAATTTCACCTGCGGGCAGTCGGACGCGAGAGGCTCTCTTAGGGGCAACAGTCCTAAGGAATTTCAAATAAGAGTCTCTGATCTTTTCCCTTATCTTGACTTGTCCATGGATTTCTGATACGAAGGTTTGCTCCGAGATTTCATCTTCGACCATCGAATCCGGTGCGTTTGATTTTTCGATTTTAGCTTCCTGCATTATGCCACCACTTCATCTCACACCTGGATCGAAATTTGCAAATATGCACGATCATACGTCAGCGACCTGGCATTCTTTACCTGAAATTTTATGTAATACAGGTCTTCCCCGATGTTAACTTTATTCAGACTGTAGTCAACATCATCAGTAAGGCCTGATTTCGAGCAGAGTTCCTTAAGATACTGCTCCCATGCTTTTCCGTATTGGGTCACCATCGTGATATTGACACCATAATCATTACCGTAGCCAACGGTGAAGCTCTGGGATTCGAAATAGATGAGATTGATATTGACTCCGATTGCTCCAGTTCCTCCTATTGTGACGTTCGACCCCATCATATCAATCTGAGTGATCACAATATTGACTCTGTTGTCTATCTTCTGCAAAAGAATACCGGGAAAAGCTCTTACAACCTGACCGTCTGGCTGTTTGACGATGATTGCGCCATTCTCATACGCTACCCATTGCTGCACATAGTATCGGTTCGGCGCCCAAAGCTGAATGAGTCCTCCACCGCTTTCGTTAAACTCAACTCTTTCTCCAGAAAGCGTGTAGTTGAATCTCATCGAAAAACCGGTGTTCGAACTACCAATCGGTGCATAAATCAGTTGTCCAGCAGTCGGAGATGCGAAAATCGGAATTCCTTCTGCTCCGAGGGTGATCGGAGAATACATCATGAACTCGGTTTCGCCTGTGATCTTTGCGCTCACGATCATATTATCGATTCTGCCCTTAAGATCACCAAATTGATTGAGAACGATATTCATATGAGACCTTTCATTCGCCTGCATCCAAACTGGGATGTAGGAATTCGTGAAAAGTGAAAGAAATGTTAGGAAAACGAGCAGCGCCATGATCGTGCCGACAGTTGATGCCACAGCTTCCCTGTCGCGCTTCAAAAATCGTGATCTCCTAAGTTTGAGACAATCAGCTCCCTTGCGGGACTTACACATATCCTCACCAAGCGCCAGATTCGATTTGAAAAAAGCTGCATATTACTATTTAAACATGTCGTGAATGCTGGCTTGTTTTGAGAATGAGCTCCTCGAACCCGATTGGGATCCGAGAGTCTGAAATTAAAATGGCTGTATGAGAGAATCTGATGTAATCCTCTTTGGTCTCGTGCGTGGATTGGCTGGAAGAATACCTTCTCGCAGTAATTAACTATTCGAACGGGCCGATGAGCTATCTGTCGGAACTTTTGTTCTCGCCTGAAAATTGCGTCTATTTTATTGTTCATCCCCGATCGATAGATCAAATCAAAGGTTGGGCAAAATTTATTACAGCCCTCTCCTTTTGGTGATAAAACAACGCCGCGGTAACTCAGCTGGGAGAGTGCAAGACTGAAGTTGCCCATCTGGAGATCAGAAATCTTGAAGTCGCTGGTTCAAATCCGGCCCGCGGCACTTTTTTGCTTTTATTTGCAAATCTAAAATAATAAAGCGACGAAACATCTATTAATCGAGTTTGACAATCGACTAGAAGAGATTTGGGAAGGACTAAAATGATGCAAGTCAAAGGCTTTGAGGCGAATGGTATCGAGGCAAAGAGGTTTTCCAAGGTGGGGGAACGATTTGTAAATATAAGGATCGATCAAAACAGCAGCGTTACACGAATATCGAAGGCTTCCGATGATGATACTGCATCGGTCGAATTCCGTTTCACGACAAATTACGCTGGTATTGGTTACATCAGGATCGAAGGGCAGGTCTTTCTCTCAGGGGACGCGGGCAATCTTGTTGATGAATGGACGAGAACTGGTTCGATGCCGGATGAGATTGCTAATATTGTTCATAACGTCATCGTTTCGAACTGCATCCCCATCGCGCTTCTCGTGGCAAGGGATGTTCGTTTGCCCCCTCCAATTCCACTCCCAAAGATCAACATTCAAAGAAAAGGATCTCGCGGTCCTGGTGAGAGTGTCGAAGTTGCGTGATCTCTTGGAAACTTACATCCAATGCACATTCTTTAGCGGATGTGTTCGAGTGCGAATGAACCAATGGTGAGGCCGTGCTTGCTCGCTGTGTAACGAATATAGGCCCTCGACTGCACTTCGCAGATGCCAATAACGGCGAAATACGTCCTCAGCTGATCGACTTTAAAGTCGATCATCCCGTCCATGATCGATCCAAGCATTTGAATTTCCTGCTCACTGTGCATGCCCTTCTCGACGACATAGAGTGATACGGCCTTGTCTCTCTTCCTGCGACCGCAGAAGGGGCTGAGAAATCGAAACGCCGAGTTAATGTCTGAGTACGCAATGAGGGTTGATATTGTTCTGAAGGCAAGGCGGTAGTATTCATGTTTTTCCTTATACTCCTTTGTGATCTTTTCGACTGCATCCATGATCTTATCATGATCCGTTGGCTCTTCGATGTAGACCGTATACGGATCTACGGTCGTATCACCCATGCTTCTTGAATACGAATCAACATACTTTACGAGTCCAAGACGTTCGTATTCTTCGTAGCCAGACAAAACAAACTTCATCTCTTCCCTGATATCGCTTGGCGTCTTGTCTGTGATAACCCATATCGCCGGTATGCCCTTTTTCAATCCCTCCGCGATAAACTGATTGACCATCACTTCTTTTCCAATGAACGGCGGTCCGTGAATCAGTACATTCGATCCGAATGGAATGCCACCGAGGAGAAGATCATCAAGGCGCGGATTTCCGGTCTTGACTTTGGCCTGTTGCATCTCAAGTGCACGTTGCTCCTCCCTCGCCGCAATTTCATCCTCTATGATGCCTTGTTCCCTTAAACGCAACTCTTCCATCTTCGCATTGAGGTATTTTTCTTTGGCTCTGAGCTCCTCCTCCTTTCTCTGAATTTCTGCTTTCAGATCCTCTAATCGTTTAACCATTTCATGTTCTTCGATGCTAGTCGTACTCTTCTTCGCCTCTTCGAATCTTCTCCTTTCTTCCGCTAATAATTTTTCTCTGTAGAGGATGTCTTCCTCCCTTCTAATCAGCTCTTCTTCCTTATAGGAGATCATTGACTTGATTTTTTGGAGCTCTTCATTTTTCTCTTGCAGTTCTTCCCTTAACCTTTTGATTTCTTCATCCTTTAACAAAAGTGTCTTCTCTCTTTGCTGTATTTCCTTGATGCTTTTTTCGATTTCCTTTTTCGCCTCAGGAGCACTCATCTTCGCAATTTCGAGTTCATCTTTCAGCAGCTTGATCTCGATGGATTTTTGTTTGAGCTCTTCTTCGAGTTGTTCTATTCTTGTCTTTAATTCCTGCTCTCTTCGTCGATAATCATTTTCCTTCTCCTGAAGTTCCGCGTGAAAACGATCTTCAAGTCTCGCTTCCTCCTCCGCTGTCCCGGTCTCCTGACTTTTTAGCATCGCCTCTTTTTCTGTTAAGTGTCTCTCTCTTTCATCGAGTGCCTTTTCCCTCTCTTTCAATTCGAGTTCTTTCCTGATAATTTCAGCGTGATCGATAGGCAGACCTGCCAAGGTTTCCTCAAGTCGCTTTTTGAGGAATGTCAGCTGTTCCCCAGCTTCTTTCAATTCTTTTGTCAGCTTCGCATTCTCTTCGGTTAACTCCTCAACTTTCCGCTTAATTTCTTCACTATCCCCGCCAACTATCGTTACTTGCCCCTCTTTTACTTCGCAGATCTCGTCTTTCAATCTCGCGATCTCGGCTTCATAAGAAGCAATAATCTCTTCAACCGATTCCCCCCGATCTTCCGCCTTTTCTGAGATGGGAGTGGTCTCGGCAGATGCTTGTGGCGATTCATCGAGCCAAGAAATCAAATCAAATTCATCTGTGAGCCACTTCTTAATTTCCTCAATTTTCTCTATAGAAGCGTTACCATCGGTACTATTGTTAATACCATTAAAACCGGTAAAGTCGAGTTGTGCATAATCGCGCTTTTGATCTTCTTTCATCTTCTTTTCCTGCAATTATACACCTGCTTTCTTTCAGAACTTAACTGATTTCACTTTACTCGCTTAATTATTATTTTAATATTTTGGCATCATCATCAAAAAATGAATTTGGCAACAGGTATCATTGTATTATTATCTTGTCTTGACATAAAAGTGTGCAAATATGGATTGCGTTTACAAACGATAGTCTGTAGAAATCAGATGGTATTGAAATCTTTGAGATTTCATGACGCGCTGTTGTACACAACAGCTCAGTGTCTAGAAGATTTTTCATTCAGTTCTGGTTTCTTATGTTTTAATTGAAACTCGGTGATTTTTTTTTGCTAATCACTTCTGGTCTCCATCCATATTCCAAATCTGATTGCTTCTGAACAAAAAAATATATACTGACAGAAATATCTTGATAAATTCGGGCCTCGACCAGGAGCTTTGAAATGGAAAAGCGGATTCACGTCAGGATCGATAAGAACAGCAACTTGACATTGCGTGAAGTTCTAAAAAAAATCGAGGAAATCCAGGCTGAACATCCAGAGTTGGATGTTTTTTTTGATGGCGACGAGTACGCCATCTGCAGCCGCCCGAAGAAAGCTGAAAAAGACCAATAAATTGCCTGAGTTCTAATCGGGCAGCATTACGAGAATGGAGGAAACGGATATGGTGAGCCGCAAAGACCTCTTGAAGGAGAAAGTCAAGGCGATAGACTTCGACAAGATCAAAACGGTAAAGGATCTCGTAGAAGCTTATAAGGACAGCTCGGTGCAAAGCAGAGCGCTGGCCAACTGCGCTGCTGTGTACGAGAATGCGTTGAAAGATCCGAGCAGACCGACAATTGTACTAGGTCTGGCTGGGCCACTCATTGCAGCCGGATTAAGAAAAGTCATCGCTGACATGATCAAGTATGGTATTGTCGACGTGATCGTATCAACAGGGGCTATACCTTATCAGGATTTCTATCAATCAAGAGGGTACGCGCACTACAAGTGTTCCCCTTATATCGATGATGTTAAGTTGAGAGAACTTTTCCTTGACAGGATATACGATACCCTTGTCGACGAAAAGAAATTCGAAGAAACTGATGCATATATCGGTGAAATTGCCGGCGGACTCGAACCGAGGTCGTATTCCAGCAGAGAATTCCTCGATATTCTCGGAGATTATTCGGAAGATGAGAACTCGATTCTTTATAATGCACGAAAGTACGGTGTGCCCATTTTCGTTCCAGCGCTCAACGACTCATCTATCGGTATCGGTTTGACTGAAATGTATGCGAAAAGAAGACAGGAGAACAAACCCTTCATGAAAATCGATCCGATCCGGGACGATTATGAACTGACGCAGATCATGATTCATTCTGATAGGACAGGCGTCATTTATATTGGGGGCGGAGTACCGAAAAATTTCATACAACAAACAGAGGTTATCGCGTATGCGTTGGGCCATGATAAAGGCGGTCATTATTATGCGATACAAATCACGACCGATGTCCCATACTGGGGTGGCCTCTCTGGTTGTACTTTCGAAGAAGCTCAGTCTTGGGGAAAGATCAGCAAACATGCGACAAAGGCCGTTGCATACGTCGAGGCGTCTATCGGCATGAGTCTCATGGTTGGTTATATCCTGCAAAAAGGCGTATGGAAGGGGAGAAAGCGCTTGCAGTTTATCTGGGAAAATGACACACTGAAAGAGATCAAAAAGGTTCCGTTGGCAATCGAATGATTTCCGATGAATCCTTTTTGACTCTTTTAATTGAATTCTTTTATGATTTAGACGACGAAGATGCGAGCATGATTGGACGTCCTACAATTGGTCTTTGGAATTCTTACGATCCCCATCATTTCAGGGAAGCCCATCGTCGCCTCCTCGCCCGCGCGGGTCCATTGGCATTTGCGTTCGATATGAACCTCGCGACCTTTGGATTTCCTTTTCCTTCGGAGCTCTCGAAGCCGTCTGAAGTCGCGGAGTGGGTTGCGACAACGACAACGATTGGTGAGGAAGGCCGTTATCTCAAGGAACTGGCATCGAGAGGACGCTTTCAAATGTTTCCATACGTTCGAAAAGGATTTCCGCCACAGCTTGGCGAAATCATATTGACGACGAGCAGTCCCGACATAGAGCGAAAGAGAACTGCTGACGATATCTGCGCGATGCTTATGAGCGGCAGGAGCGTTTGTTTACTTTTCGGGGCAGGGCCAAAAGGAACACCAAAGGAGCTCATTGATTCGACAAATCATCATTTTGATGTGACTTTTGGAGGCCACTCCCTTGAAACGTGTACGGCACTTGGTGCTGTTGTCGCGGTCATCGCTCATACATTGAAAAGGAAATCTGAGCAGTCGCAAGAGTCACTTTGATCCAATAATACCCTCCTTTGTTCTTGCACTTTTTACTCTTTAATCAACTGCGTCACTATTTTTTTTAGTATTTTTTATAAGAAATCTTCAGTGACGGAATGGCGACGCCTTTTCCTTTCGTGACTCTGCCGACAACCTTTGCACCTTTTCCAAGTGTTTTCAATGCATTTTTTTCCTCCTCCTCTGGGCAGATCACGGCGAATCCCATTCCCATGTTGAACGTCTGGTACATCTCATGATTATCGATTCTTCCCAGATCAGCGATGATCTCGAAAATTGGGTTCGGAGGAAGAGGATCATCAATTTCGAATTTCACATCACCTTTGATTCTGACAAAATTACGGAGACCTCCGCCGGTAATGTTGACCATGCCGTGTACTTTGCATGATTTGATCAATTTCATGACCTTTTTCACATAAATCTCAGTTGGTGTGAGAAGTTCTTCGCCGACAGTTTTATCGAGCGGTGATATGACCTCGTCGTAGTCAATTCTATTCTCTTCGAACACCTTTCTTGCCAATGTCAGTCCGTTTGAATGAATTCCCGAACTCGGCAATCCGATGATCAAGTCGCCCGGCGTTACTTCGCTTCCATTGATGATTTTCCGCTTATCAACAAATCCAAGGCAGCTCGCTGAGAGATCAATTTCCTTAACGATTTCGGGCATTATCGCTATCTCTCCTCCCACAATATCAACATTAGCCAATTTGGCACCGCTCTCGAGACCTTTTCCAATTTCCTTGGTGATTTTCTCATCAGGTCGATCCATGGCAATGTAATCGACGATCGCGAGCGGCTCCGCGCCAACGCAGATCGTGTCGTTCACATTCATCGCGATGCAATCGATCCCGACAGTATCCCATTTGTTCATTCTTTTGGCGACGAGGAGTTTTGTCCCCACGCCATCGGTGCAAAGAGTGAGGGCGACGTCACCAAAATCGATTAAACCGGTGAATTGACCTTTGATCGGCAGCGCCATACCAAATCCCCTTCGTTTATACTTGAGCTCTTCAACAAGCGAACCGATCGCCATCGATTTTTTATGTATGTCGACGCCTGCCATTTTGTAAGTCCATCCTTCTGGATTCATCGCGCACGCCATCTAGTAATCCCCATCGATTGAATTAACCTTTTTTATTCTTCTCATGCGCACATCCTCATGCGTAAAAACCAAACATTTATTTGGGCGGCGAAAATAATTGAATCGAGATGTCGAGACGCTGGGTCGTGGAGCGCCGCAGGGATTTTTATTACCGGAAAGCGAAGGAAATGAACTACAGGAGCAGGGCCGCTTTCAAGCTAAAACAGATCGACCAGCGATTTGGAATTTTGAGACGCGGGGCAACCGTTGTTGATTTGGGCGCCGCACCTGGCGGATGGCTTCAGGTTGCAAAGGAATCGGTAGGATCTAAGGGTCTCGTCGTCGGTGTTGATCTGCAACCAATCTTGCCGATTGAAGGCGTCATGACCATTCGCGGGGATATCAGGTCGGAAAAGACTGTGGAGAAGGTGCTTTCGGTGATCGGAGGTCGCGCGGATGTTGTGCTTTCCGACATGTCGCCGAATATCAGTGGAAACTATTCAACCGACCATGCAAGGTCTGTCGAGCTCTGTGAGCATGCCCTCGAGTTTGCGAAAAAGAGTCTGAAAGATGGCGGAAGTATGGTTGTCAAGATCTTCCAGGGGGATCTGTTGAAAGATTATCTGAGGCAGATGAGGGAGAACTTTTTGGATGTAAGGTTGCATAGTCCGAAAGCCTCGCGTCCCACAAGCTCGGAAATCTATATCATAGCGCGTGGTTTTGTTCGCAATGATAAGAAAGAAGAAGATGTGGACAATTCGATCAACCAGTAGGTCGTTTTGACTGCAAAGTTTTTATGATCGAGTTCCATTAAAGAACGGAGAGTAGATCGAATGATCACATATATGACCATAATTTTCAGCTCCAACGGTTCGAGACCGTCCGAAGTACTGAATGCGCTGCACAATCTCGGATTTGAGACAACGACTGGCGCCTACGACTGCGTCTATCGATGGGACAGCAAAGCGACGGTGGAAGATGCGATTTACCTTGCTGACAAGGTTCACGCCACTCTCAAGGGAATGGGTGTTCTTTTCAAGTTAGAGACGGTCAGCGATGAGCTCTGATTTTTCGCTCGAGGTTGAAGGAAAAGTGGAACGAGTAAGGTGTCAGAAGATCATCTGTGTTGCCCGCAATTATCTAGAGCATGTCAAGGAAATGAGGGCTGAAGAACCCGAGGAACCAGTGATCTTCTTGAAAGCACCGAGCGCACTTACTGAAAATGGTTGCCCTATTCTCATTCCTGATTCAATCGGTCGGGTTGATTACGAAGCAGAACTCGCTGTTATTATCGGGAAAAAGGGGAAGAATATACCATTCGATGAGTCAAGGAATTATATTCTCGCTGTGGCCGCGTTCAACGATGTAACAGCAAGGGACATACAGATGGAAGCGAAGAGGAAGGGTTTGCCATGGGCGATCAGTAAGAGCTTTGATACATTTGCCCCAATTTCCAAACCAGTTTTGTTGAAGGATGCTGGTAACATCGATCAAATGGATATCACTCTCAAACTGAACGGCCAGATTCGCCAAAGCAGCAATACATCAATGATGATCCACAAAATCGATTATCTCATCTCTTTCATTTCGAAGTTTATGACCCTCGAGCCCGGAGACATCATTGCCACTGGTACACCCGGAGGCGTGGGACCGATGAGCCCTGGTGATGTTGTCGAAATCACAATAGGAAATTGTCTTTACCTTCGCAATCCAGTCGTCAGAATCTAATCCCAGAATCGTTTTGTTCTCGCATATTGAATCTCGGCGCTGAGGATCCCTCTCAGAAATTCATCTTCATTTTCATAGAAACCCGAAAGAATCCTTGCTGCGGTATCAGGTCCAACTCCTCGTGCAGAAAGCACAAGAACTGCTTTTTTTCCGTATTCTTTAACGAGACTTGCGTTCTTGTAAATCTTATGGATTTCCTTTTTTTCTTCTTCCGTCAGTTGCTTCTTTTTCAGTAATTTTGCCTGATCTTTATTGTATGAATGTAAAGCTGCAACCATGACCCCCTGGCATTTTGGGCAAGCGATGTGCTTTGGCAGGTTGCGAGGGGTTGAGCGCCATTGGTTGTGACAGTTAAGACAAGTGAGATAAGCTACTTCATCTTCGAGCCTATTCTTAAGCGCTACAAGAATCGAATGATCGGCGCGTTGCGGCATGATGAGATCTCTAGAATGTTCAAGTCCACTCATCCCGATTGGGGAAATCCCACATATCTCGATTCTGATCTCTCCTCTTTCAATTTTTCTGAGGACCTCAATAGTCCTTTCAAGATCAAGGTCCTCCCATAGGATCTTGTTAATCGCTTCTTGATACAGCGGGGTATTTTCAAAAATCTCTATCAGTCGAGAAAGATTGATTGATCTATAATCTGCACCTTTCTCAATGACACCGAATTTCTTTGCAACGTAGATGAATCGCCAGCGTATGAACGATGAATTCCTGATCGCTTTCTTGATGAGCTCCTGTGCATTCTCAGCTTTAATCGATTTGATTGTTTCCAAGATCATCGAGGGAGCAATATCTCGCGGTAATTCGATGAGGATTCTATACGGATCGGTTCGTACAGAAACGCTCTCTCCAAGCCGCGCGCTGAGAAGGAGTGATAACAGAATTGCGATTGTCTCGTTGACTCTCGAGCCAAAACAGGCATTGAGAACAACGGTTCTCTTGCCGACATCGAGCGTCAGAAAATTGTCCGTAGGCATCGGATATCGCTCATTTTGTTTATCGAGATACTCTTTCAATTTTCTGAAAGCCTCTTCATCACCTGGGTATCTTTCGAAATCCTGTTTTGATCTCAGGGCTCCGACTTCTTGGGCAACTTCGAAGGGAACTGGTATTTCCTCCCCCACCCAGGATGGAATTGATCCGATCTCTCTGACCTGCTCCACAAGCAGCTCATCCTCCCTCATTTCGATGATACGCCAGGTCCTCCCTCGGGTGATGAATGTGGCGTAAGGTTCGGCGAATGAAACGACGAAACTCTCATCAAGCGAACCCACAACCTTTCTGCTGCCGATATCCCTCACACGATATGTCTTTTCGTCAGGAATCATGGAGACGTTTTCGTAGAAATACCGCATTCCTCTACCTGATCGTTTAAAAGAATCAATGCTGATCCTAAGTAACCCGATTTGGCCGAGCTGGTTGAGCACATTCATAAATTCGTCTCTTGTCAAATTTCTGAAGGGATATGTTTTTGTGAATATCCTGTACGCATCATCGATTTTGATGTCTCCGCTCATTGCCATCGAAATGATTTGGTTCGCAAGGACGGTCAGAGGCTTTTCCCGTACAATCGACGCTTCCAATTCACCGTTTAGCGCCCTTCTTGCGATGACAAGGCTTTCCGCGATTTCATCTGGTGTCGAGGCGATGATGATACCCTTTGATACCTTTCCAACTCCGTGCCCTGACCTCCCGACTCTTTGGACGAGTCGCGTGACCTGTCTCGGCGAATTGTACTGAATTGCAAAGTCCGCGCTTCCGATGTCGATGCCCAGCTCGAGTGAAGAGGTGCAGATCAGCGCTTTGATCTTTTCACTTCTGAACGCCTCTTCCATCTCCTCCCTGATCTCTTTGGAGAGAGATCCATGATGAACACCGATCGGAAAGTTTTCGTCCCAAATGTGATATCTTGCCGCAAGCGCTTCGGCTGTATCTCTTGTATTCACAAAGAAGAGCGTCGAACGATGGGATTCGATCAGCTCCCGTCCCCTCCTCATGCATGCAACAAGCTGAGGATCACTTTGCAGGATGCCTGCCAGTTCCTTGTCCTCTTCGGTAATCTCAGGCCCCTGTACGCGAATGTCGAGCGTCTTGATCACATCGGTTTGGATGATGGTAACCTCCCGACCTACGCCTCCGAGAAACTTCGCAACCTCTGATGCGGTGCCCACAGTCGCAGAAAGTCCGATTCTCTGGAATTCGCCAGCAAGATCAACCAGTCGTTCAAGCGCGACTGCTAATTGCGCGCCTCTCTCATCAGAAGCGAGCTCGTGGATCTCATCAATAATGACCCATTGAACGTTCTCAAGATGCCTTCTCAGCTTCTTCCCAGTGAAGAGAATTTGGAGAGTTTCTGGAGTTGTGATCAGCACTTTTGGTGCGATTCTTGCCTGCGTTTCTCTTTCCGATTGCGCCGTGTCTCCATGTCTTACAGCAACGCTGATGCCAAGATCTGTTCCGAACTCGCTAAAGCGGCGTAGCATATCTCTGTTGAGAGCTCTCAACGGCGTGATGTAGAGGCACATGATCCCCTCGCCCTCCGCTCGAAGGATTTTGTGGAAAATCGGAAGCATCGCTGCCTCCGTCTTCCCAATTCCAGTCGGGGCGACGAGGAGCACGTGCTTCCCCTCCAGAATATGGGGTATTGCATCTTTCTGGGGGTCCGTCGGTTCTCGGATACTTTTTTTCTCGAGAATCTTTTGAATTCTTTCATCAAGAAGTTCGAATACCATAACCGAAAGCGCCAGCAACGAATAGATTGTAATATTTCAATATATCGATTCGTTATTTTTTAATCGAGGAGGCTTACAGAAACATTGAAAAGTCAGATTAACCCATAGCACTCATTGGCAAAGGCAAATAGATTTTGAGGAAGGAACGCGATGAATCCATTGCTCGTAAGTCCGAGAGAATTCGAATTAGTTATTGTCGCACTGCTTTTGGTTTTCGGTGTTGTACTCGCATTTGTAGGTCACAGGATTTACAAAAGCATTCTTGCGGTTGTCGGTGTGGTCCTCGGCTTTGTCATTGGGTTTACTCTTGGCTCGATGTTTAGTGGGATTATTGTCGCGTATATACTCGGAACGCTTGGAGCAATTTTCCTCGCTCTCGTTTTTTATTATCTCGTTGCCACTGCGATGTCGCTCATTGTTGGTGCTGCAGTATTTCTGCTCGCTCACGCTTTGGGAGTTAGTCTTATCATCTCCCTCATCATCGCCACAGCGGTTTTCGTGATCGTTTTCTTAACCTATGATCGGATTGTCGCTCTCTTTACGGCGCTCGTCGGTGCCACGTTGGTTGCCTGGGGACTCGATATTCTTGGATTCCAATGGATCATCGTCGCGATCATTTTCTTCATCACTACGATCTCTGGTGTGATCGCTCAGTGGATCGATATCTCCTCAAAAAAGCCTCGTCCAGTTGAATCAAGAAATCTCCCATCGAAGATCGATATCGTAAAACGATGTCCCAATTGCGGTCACGTCCTCACATACATGCCGGAATATGATGCCTGGTTTTGTTACAGTTGTGGGAAATACAGTTGATGATAGTTCGCATCAAACCGAGTTTTATAGCTTACTCAATGATCTACTAGCTGTTATCAAATTAATTGATTCGAGCTATTCTACAACGAGATGGTCTGCACTTATTTTTTAATTCACCGCAATCCTACGATGCCTTAGTCGGCTCTGTTGCTTCAAGTAGGAGTTCAGATATATCTTTCACTGGAATATTGGCATTGATTTTCTTCGCGCCCTGTTCTAGGTTTAAGACACAGAAGGGGCATGAGGAAATGATCATCTCAGCTCCAACATCCAAGGCCTC
This sequence comes from Methanomassiliicoccales archaeon, assembly GCA_014361295.1. Classification (NCBI taxonomy): domain Archaea; kingdom Methanobacteriati; phylum Thermoplasmatota; class Thermoplasmata; order Methanomassiliicoccales; species Methanomassiliicoccales archaeon. The sequence goes on from JACIVX010000001.1 coordinate 1,346,166, forward strand.
TTTAACCCTCTCGGCAGCGATATTGACTGCATAATCGTTGAACGCCGATTTATATCCGCCACCGGCACCGCAACACATCGAACTCATCCTGTTGTGCGCCATCTCAACGAGTTCGATGCCTGGAATAGCCTTGAGCACTTCCCGAGGAGGTTCGAAAACACCAGAATGTCTACCTAGGTGACAGGGATCGTGATACGTCACTTTCGCTTTGATCTCCTTGGTGAATTTGAGTTTCTTTTCCTTGATGAGTTTTTGAACGTATTGCGAGAAATGATAGACCTCGAAAGTCGGATTCGAATAAAATCGTCCATAGTCCTTCAGCGTTGTCTTATAACAACCGGCGCATGTCGTTACCATCGCTTTTGCGCCTCTCCTCTCAGTCGTCGTGATTGTATGTTCTGCGAATCTCGGCGTCAGGTCGGTCATACCAGTTCTCAGCGCAGGTGATGTGCAGCACCATTCATCCGCTCCCAAAACGTCGAGCTTGACGCCGGCACGATGGAGGACGATGACGCCAGCCCTCGCGATATTCTGAACTCGATAGGATGCGGTGCATCCAGCGAAAAAGATGACCTCCGGAGTTTTCTCTCGCGGCACTTCTGCTGGAAACCAAGCGTCTCTTTTCTCTACAGGCTCTCCATACGGATTTTTCACTTTCTCTATCCTTTCGTGGAATTTCTTGTGTGCGGGTAGCGGGCCAGCGCCCTGCTCCACAACCCATTCTCTTACCTTTTCCCAAAATTCCGCAAATTCGATCTGAACGTGGCAGACGGTCCAGCATGCAGCACATCCTGTACACATGTATAATGCCTGGACAAATTCATCGTCAATGTCGACTTTTCTGCCGAGAAGTTTGTCAACTGGTGATCTTTTCATCAATTGATTGAGGTAAAAAATCTTACCTCGAGGCGTGACCGATTCCCACGGTGTCTGCTTCCAGGTTTCACAAACGCGGATGCAGTAGCCGCATTGCAGGCAAGCAAGCAAATCTCTCTTAATATCTGGTAGTTTAACCATTTGCGCACCTCAATCAATTTGTCAGATCATGGAGCTGCCTTTAGTTGAAGGCGAATCCGGGCTATGGATGATTACTGAATATTTATTTTTTCTCCAAATGCAGCGCACCGATTCGAAACAATTGATTAATAGTGGCGGTTACTCAATTAATTTTCATTTAAAAGTCAGCATCTTTTTGCTCAGAAAATGCGAAGGGGATTCTGAGAATCTTTCTTACATCAGGGTGTTCAACCCTCAAGAATAGGGACGTATCCGTACCAGGTGCCTTCGAGTTTTAACATGTGGATATTCTCTTCAAGAAGTTTTTTGTGACCTTCCTCCCATTTGGCCAGCCGTTCGAGGAGTGCTTTGACATTTGAATCAGATGCAATATTGGCCGCATCGGTATATACTCTGATCGAATTATCCTCGATAGAAACACCAACTTCGATGATTTTGATCTCGCCCTCAATTGAACGGCAATCTTCTTCCAAGTTTTCTGTGAAAATCTTTCGAGGAATGAGGCTGGCATATCTCTTCGAAGGTTTTAATTCTGAGAGTTTCGCGCTTGGTTGAATACGAAAGATTTCACTTTCGATCATCGATCTATGCATCTCTTCATCTCTTGCCAAACCTCTAAAGAGTGCAGACCCCTTTTCATCTTTAACACATCTCGATAATTGCATGTAATACTCGTATCCAAATCTCTCGATCTCAATTGCCGCTGCTAGTATTGAAATCTTGTCTCTTGCTTCGTCCACCCCTTTTTCTCCCTCCGTATCGATTAATCAGAATTTACCAAAGTAATTGCGGTTTTTCCAATCTTTACCGGGTTCTCACAAATCGTCATAATTTTACCTTACGAGGAAACAATCGTTGCTCATTATTATTTATAACTTTTTAGAGATCTCAAAAAAAGATGACTCATTGAAAGTGCAAGATCGGATTTCGCGATTCGAAATGCAAATTCCGACATAACGAAATTCTTATAGCGCTTGAAGGGGTTTTATGGGCAGCGTGAAAGCCTCCCTAGCAAGGCGTATCTTTCCTCACCAGACTTGCTAGAAATGAGGAGGCAGGAGGAGATTGGGACGGTTCGCGTGATCGTCCTGAAAAAATCAAAGATGAGGAGGAAACGAGTCTATGTATGGCTATTGGGGAAAAATTTTGAGAATAGACCTGAACACCAATAAAGTCTCCACGCAGGAGTTCGACGAGGAATTTGCGAAAAAGTGGCTCGGAGGAGTTGGCTTCGGAATCAAGATCTGTTATGATGAGATTCCAGCCGGCGCCGATCCTTTGGGCCCCGATAATGTCTTCGTCCTTGCGGTAGGTCCTATCCAGGGTCACGGGATCCTCGGCTCTGGGAGATTCACGATCTCGTTCAAGTCTCCTTTGACTGGCTTCTGGGGTCAGTCGACGGGAGGCGGATATGTGGCCGAAGAGCTCAAGAAATGCGGATATGATGCGTTGGTAATTAAGGGTGCGGCAAAGAAACCAGTGTGGATCTCAGTGATGGACGACAAAGTCGAAATTCACGATGCCTCGAAGCTCTGGGGCAAGGATGTGCACGACACGCAGGAGGCGCTGTGGAAGGAAGTCGGTGACAAGAATGCTGTCGTAATCCCGATCGGTCCTGCGGCGGAGAACCTCGTCAGATATGCTGCACTCGTCACCTACGATGGTCATGGAAATGCTGGTCGGATGGGTGGAGGCGCTGTTTTGGGATCTAAGAAAGTGAAAGCGATTGTGCTCAAGGGAAGCAAGAAAAACACCGCAAAGGATCCCGAGAAATTAAAGGCGCTGAAGAAGGAAGTCGCAGCCGCCGTCAAAGACAACCCATTTGCAAAGCAGAACCGAGAAGAAGGGCAGGCAATGGCGGTTATCCCGAGGGAACAGCTCAGCCTTCTCCCGATGAAGAACTTCTCACTCGGATCGTGGCCCGAGGGTGCGAGGAAGATTGGATCCGCTGGTGGTGAATTCAACCAGGTGCTCAAGCCAAGGCCAGATGCATGCTCAAACTGCGTCATGGGTTGCCACAGACGTGTCACGATCAAAGAAGGGACACCTTGTGATATGGACGGCTACGGTCCAGAGTATGAGACGCTGGGGATGATGGGTAGCAACTGCCTCGTGGACAACCTGAAGGCGATTAACTACGCTGGTCACCTCTGCAACATGTACAGCATGGACACGATTGAATTCGGTGGTGTCGTGGGCTTTGCGATGGAAGCCTACGAGAAGGGGTACATCAAGAAAGAGGATCTGGGATTCGAACTCAAATGGGGTGACGGAGTCGCAATGTGCAAGCTTGCCAAGATGATCGCGATGAGGTCGAACCCGATGGCGAAACTTCTTGGCGAAGGTTTGAAGGTAGCTGCGAAGAAACTCGGCTGTCCACAAATCGCCGTTGAAAAGGACAACGCAGTAATCCCAGCGCACGACCCGAGAGCGTTCTTCTCGATGGCTGTTAACTACGCGACGGGGCCGAGAGGTCCGTGCCATGTAACTGGATTCCCCGAGGGGTCAGAGCTTGGTATTCCTGTGCCTGAGTACGATCTTCCACCGATGGACAGGTTCGATGACAAGTTGAAAGGGAAAGCTGCTGTTGCGTGGCAGGACATCTGCCAGGTCGATAATGCATTGAGCTACTGTCTCTTCTATGACTTCGCTGGTTATACGCATCAGATGAAGGCGGACATACTCAACGCGATTACTGGCTGGAACTACACGACAAAGCAACTCTTCCAGGAGGTCGGCGGGAGAATTAACCAGCTCTGCAGGATGTTTGCCTTGAAGCATGGATATGACCCGAAGAGGAACGACACGCTGCCGCCGAGGATGTTCGAACCTCTCAAAGAAGGCGGCGCCGCTGGCAAAGTGCCCCCGCTCGAAAAGATGCTGAAAGAGTATTACGAGGTGAGGGGCTGGGTTAACGGAATCCCGACGGAAGAGACGCTCAGGAAATTTGGATTGGACTTCGCAATCCCAGACCTCAAGAAAGTTCCAGATGGCAAGAAGTGGATCTGGGCATAAGCCCTTTCCTTTTTTTTTAAATTTTATTCATAAAATATCGATTATGCATGCAATTACAAAGTTGAGGTTGCAGTTATTGTAATAAGAGGATACGGCCAGATATCATAAACCCTGTCTCATTGTCACTTCTTTTACCAGTCATCCTTTCGATACTAATGGCAATAATGAGAGTCTTTTCGAGAACTTTCTGATCAAACTCGTATTCTTTTTGACCTGTGTAGTGTTCCATGATGATCTGGAGAGCCTCTTTCTTTTTTTCAACATCTGTAATAAATGACGCTGTCCCAAAACCGATGATGCTGAGGTAACTCATCTCAAATCCACAGGGTCTATTGCTTTCAACGAGTTCAATATCGACATCGATTTCAAAACAGACCCTGTTGTTCTTGCGCATCATTTCAACCTTCTTCCCCCTTCAGCCGAATGGAGATAAATATGGCCATTGCTATAGCCAAAACTCAAGGGGACGACGTACGGCTCACCATCATTGCACAACGCAATTCTGCAGACCTTCGCCTCGTTGATAACCGACTCGATCAATCCAAGATCATTGATCTCTTGAGCGCTCCTTCTCATAACCATGATATTTCACACCTTTAGCGACTGGAGTTTCAATGTCGATTTAATAATCATGCCTTTCCAGAAATGAAGATGCAGTAATCGTAGTGAATCGGACCACTTTTCGTCGTCTCACACGGAAATTCTTGGCACACAAAGCAGTAATCTACTTTTTTTCGATTTGCACATGTTGCTATACCGCAGAAGCGATTTTCCTTTGGTATGCAACCCTTCTTACCGTTCGGACATTTTTCCATCTTCATCAATGGGCAAATTTCGCAAGCAATACCGCAGACACCGATTCTCGTACCCTTTATTTTTTCTTCCATGGCTCATGATTTCTTGCATAATAGATGAATATTCTTATCCGATGAGACTCCTTGATTTCTGCTGAGATTCCGAAAATAAATCGAGAAGGTGAGGGATTTGAGGATTTTATCCTGGAATGTCAACGGTCTCAGAGCAGTCCTCCAAAAAGGATTCATTGAGTGGCTTAGATCTGATAATCCAGATATAATTTGCATTCAGGAGACGAAGATTTCGGATCGGCAAATGCCGCGGGCACTGAGTAGGGTAAGGGGATATCACATTTACCTCTCGTCATCGCAGGAGAAGAAGGGATACAGCGGGGTAGGACTTTTTTCTAAGAGGGAACCAATTTCAATTGAGAATGGCATCGGCATCGAGAAATTTGATAAAGAGGGAAGAATCCAGATTGCTCGATATGAAGACTTCCTTCTTTTTAATGTCTATTTTCCAAATGGGAAGGCATCGATGGAACGTCTAAGGTACAAACTCGCATTCTATGATCATTTCTTGCATTATGTGAAAAAGTTTTTGGAAAAAGATGAGAAGATTATCATCTGCGGGGATGTTAACACCGCGCACAAGGAAATCGATCTGGCAAGACCGAAAGAAAACGAGAAGGTTTCAGGATTTCTTCCGGAAGAGAGGGCATGGATCGACCGTTTAATTGAAAGTGGTTTTCTCGATACTTTTCGAGTCTTTAACCAATCACCTGGCCAGTATTCTTGGTGGGATATGAAGACAAAGGCGAGAGAAAGAAACGTTGGATGGCGCATCGATTATTTCTTCATCAGCAGGAACATGTTAGATCGCTTGAAGACAGCTTTCATCTTGAAAGAAGTGCAGGGCAGTGATCACTGCCCTGTCGGCATCGAGCTTATCTGATCATAAGCGATCTATTGCTATTCCTTTGAACGCTTTAACTGGACCCAACGCCATATTGGGTTGATACTCAGTTTTTTACCCTCTCCTCTCGATTTTCCAGTGATCAGGATATCTTTTTTAAACAACCAGACAGCAATGTAGACTGTGAGCAGTCCGAACAACGCCTGGTAAACGATGCCTGCGGCGACAAAGGTATAGTTGTCTAGCATCAGATTCTGCATAGCCAACATGGGATGTGAAAAAGGAATTGCAAACAGTATGATCTGAACAACAAAAGGTAGCGTATCGAAGTCGCCAAAAATGAGAATGAACATCGGAATGATTGCCAGGAAGGTGATGGGCATGGTAAGTGTCTGTGCGGATTTCATATTCTTTGCGAAAATGCCCAGCAGCATGCAAAGTGCGAGTGCCGCAAAAAGACTGAGAAAGAGTGTAATCCCTGTTAACAGGTAATCGAAGAGACTCAATTCGAAGCCATAAGTCGCCAAATCTACCGGTGATTGTTGCTGGATCGAAGAGATGTAATATCCGAAGCCGATCATGTAGATGACCGCCATAATCAGTCCAACAATCGCAGCACCGACAAGTTTTCCGAAGACGATGGAACTCCTTTTCACAGGCAATGTGAGGAGCGTTTCAAGCGTCTTGTTTTCCTTTTCACTTCCCATAGAAGAAATGACCGTTCCACCAGAAATGACAATGACAAGAACGACTACGAGAGGAATCACGAAACTCTGTTGTGAAAGAATGCCCATGATCGTCGTTGGGGATACACCCGTCAATTGCCTGTTCTTGAACATCGTCGTCTCGTTTTTGACCGTGGGGTTAAGGATGGTTTTCGGGCTCACTTTCGATTCGTTACCAATGAGATGCTCTGCAATCGCAAAATTCATCTGCTGGATGAGCGCTTCAACGACGCCTGATGGAATACTGTCGAGAACGCCACTTCCCCTCATGATCCAAATGATTTGGATCTCGCCTGACCTATTATTCAAAATGTTCTCTGAGAAATTATCTGGGAAAATGATAAGCGCCGTGCCACCTTTTTCCTCAACTGTCCTAATCCCTTCATTTATATCGGAGTCGTTATAGACAACCTCAGCGAGCTTTGTGAGCGATGATACCGCGATCTCCGAAACTGGCGTCTTGTCGAGATCGATGACGCCGATGATTGGAGGTTTTGAAGCTTCTTCACCAACGCTGCCTATCATGTTTCCTAGCGATCCGAAAATAACGGCCATAACGATGATCGGCACAATCGTCGCTGGTGTTAGAAGTTCTCTAATCTCCTTCTTTGTGATGTTCAGAAATCCTCTCATGAGACCACCTTGACAAATACATCTTCGATATTCTCAGCGCTGTATCTCTCTTTCAGCTCCTTGGGAGAACCAGTTTCGACGATCTTGCCATCGTTGATGAGCGCGATGCGGTCGCATAGGAATTCAACTTCAAGCATGTTGTGCGATGAGAGGAGAACTGTCATCCCCTCGGCTGAAGCCTTCCTCACGATGTTTCTGATTTCCTTGGCATTGATCACATCGAGACCAGAGGTAGGCTCATCGAGAATTGCAATTTTCGGCTCAACCATGAGGGCGCGGCCGACGAGAAGGCGACGTGTCATCCCTTTGCTGTAAGTCTCCACTTTATCGTCAATTCTTTTACCGAGATTTGCGATATTAATACCTCTTTCCACCATCGATTCATATCGTTTTCCGAGCGACGGATCGAAGAAAGCTGCAATGAATTTCAGATACTCCCTTCCCGTCAGATTCTTGTAAGCGCCAGCATCCTCGGGAAGGTAGCTGATGATCTTCCTTATTTCATCCTGATCTCGCTCGAGATCCTTATCGAATATCCTCACACGGCCCGAAGAAATCTGCAACAGTGTTGCGAGGATCCTGAGCGTCGTTGTTTTACCCGCACCGTTCGGGCCAATCAGGCCGAAGATCTCGCCGACGTCGACGGAAAATGATATTCCCTTAACTGCAGTGAATTTTCCGTACATCTTGACGAGGTTGCTCACCTCGATTGCCTTCAATAGGTATACCTCCTCGAATCCCTAATCGACTCCATGATCGAATTAATCTAGATATTAAATTGACTGCCTAAAAATCGATCATATCACTTCTTAATCCCAGCTTCCTCATCAGTGTGAGACAATTTTTGGGGGCGTACGCATTGTAATCGTTGTTCCAGTATCCATAAACCTCTTCAACATCAAGTGATTCCAGAATCTTAGCCCATTCCTTGATCTCGTTCTCGCTGTATTCATAACGGTACCATGACTTGCGACCATGCCATCTCACGTATGCGAAGCCAGCAGTGATCACATCCTGAATGATCATTTTAGGGGAATCCACGAGACACGTTGCGACCTTATATTTGTCCATCAAAGATCTTGTTTCCGAAGTGATCCAGCTCTGATTTCTGAACTCGATCGCGTATTTATGATTACTAGGAAGTGTGGCAAGGAAGCTCTCAAACTTATCAAAGTCCTGTTTCATCGCAGGTGGTAGCTGTATTAGAATGGGACCGAGTTTTTCGCCCAACAAGTCCAGTCTCTCGATAAAAACCGATAAGTCCTCTTCGACACCTTCGAGACGCTTGATATGGGTGATCTTACGACTCATCTTAGGACAAAAAATAAAATGCTCGGGCGTTCTAGCCTTCCAGCCCTTGACCATGCCCTCGTACGGAAGCCTATAAAATGACATGTTGATCTCGACCGAGTCGAAATATTTTGCATATTCCTCAAGCATTTTTTCTGGCGGGCAGTTCTGCGAATAGAGCTTGCCGATCCAGTCTCTGTAGCTCCAACCGCTACAGCCGAGGTAGTACTTCTTAGTGGACATCGCTATTATCATTCGCTATGGTTCTTATAAATTCGAATGTTGTGATTGGCCAGAATTCAAAATCGTTTTGAAAAGAATACAGTCTTTCAGCTCCCAAGGTTACAGGTGCATGTCCAAGATAACACGGAATCATCACATCAGCGCTATCCAAGTGAATTCCTCATGAGCGAGAATATTCAAATCGTCGAAGAGATTCCCATTCACAGCTTAATTAATATGTTCAAAATTGAGTGCGCTGATATTTCATCTTTAGTGCTATCAGCACGACGTTCAGACTTAACGCGATGGCATTCCAGAAAATGACAGGCAAACTGTCTATCAGGATGCCGTAAACCATCCAAAGAAACATGCCAATGCCAAGGAGCAAAAGCATGCCTGACGAGACATCCTCCATCTTTTTTGTTCTAAATCCCTTAACAATCTGAGGAACGAATCCCATAGTCGTGAGGAAACCAGCTAATAAGCCCAGAAGTGTCCAATTATCCATGATCGGGAATATCTATTCCACAGATTATGCTTTCTCCCCCCCCCAAATTCTTTTGTGATGAAAAATCCCCTTTTAGACTCTTTCTCATTATCTAGGAGATGTGATGAATTCGTTATTAGCTCAATCAATTGTAGACAGAAAAGGCATAATTCTGCCAGAAACCGGTATTCAGGCTTCGTGCAATTGATTGAAATTAGATTCATGAGTTTGCAACGTGAAGACTTTCAGAAAGCGACGCCGTGAAAAGATGCTTAAGAATAAAATTGTTCAATATGTAGGAAAGATGTTGAAATCAAAAATTAATGCCATTCTCATCATTCCGCTCCTCGGTTACCTTTGCATAGAAAATGCAATACTGTCTCAATATCGCATGTACCAGTTCTAATTAATTGAATAAACTCCTTTACCGTCCACTCAATAACCCGAATTTATTAACGGGCGAATCATTAGTTACATGACGAATCTCGTGAGAATTTGCACTGTTAGCCATATCGCTGGAATGGTGAAGAAACGTGTTGATTGAGGTTCTCGGTCTCCTCTCGCTCGGTTTTCTTGTCGGGCTCAGCGGGGCCATAATCCCAGGTCCACTTCTTGCATTTACTGTACTTGACACGAGTAAGAAACAGAAAATAACGGCGCATATAATCATCTTCGGCCATGTTGTCTGGGAATTAGGAATCATCCTTCTCATTCTCGTTGGTTTCGGCTACCTTCTGATCAACAACAAGTGGATTGTTTTTCTTATTGGTGGAGTTGTTCTTGCGATCATGGGAACAATAATGATGCTTGGAAAGGGAGGAGAAATCAGGATGAAGAGCTCCCGGGTCGACTCTTCTTTTGTCGGCGGGATTTTCTACACAGCATTCAACCCATCACAACCAGCCTGGTGGGCAACCGCTGGCCTTGCCTTATTGATAACAGGATTGGAGGTATTGGGTATTGCTGGCGTCATTCTCGTCACATTCGGACACTGGCTATCAGATTTTGCTTATTACTTACTCGTCTCTTTCATCATTCATCGGCATGAAGAATTCATCAATCCCCGTCAGAGACAGCTGACATTGATCCTCGGTGCCTTTCTCCTAATTCTGGGCATCTATTTTCTAATCGTGAGTTTTAATGGTTTGGGTTGAATTTTCAATATTGATTGGCAATTGGCAAATTCATTCCAAAATAATCGAAAGAGAGATGTTATCATAAAGACAAAAAGTCATCCAAAAAAGAATACAGATGCTAATCAATGGTTAATAGCAACTTCTAGTGATTTTTTTCGCAATGGGGTTTCTGCAAATTTGATAGGGATATGAGATCACTTATCACTTCTACGTCTAGGCAAATAGATACTCGTAGACCGATTCTTCGTATCTCGGTCTTTTTATATTCCGGAGCACAGTCCTTTTTTTCGATCAAAAAGACAGATTTGTACGTTCACTTTTTCACAATAGAATGCATCTTCGCGTCACTCTTATCATAATTAATGAGACCTCAATGAGTCATAGAGATTCTAACTTCGATGTATAAGAATCTCACTAATGGCATATAGAGCTAGCAAATTCGTGAATAACACCTTATCAACAAGTAAAAGTCTACTCTATGGAAATCGAATCAAATAGAATGTTGAGGTATATTGATGGAAACCGGGATTTTTAATGCCAGTTCTCTTTTAGCAATTACTCAGGGATCTCCGGTCTGATCATTACGTTTAATCATATTGTTCTTCGCCCTATCGTACGAGTGCTCGATCGCGTCCAGAGTTATGAATTCCTTTTCAAGCGAAGCCTTCTGAAAATTGAACTCGCGCACGAAATCATCGACGTGCCGCTCAAAAGTCTCTTGATCACCGAGACCCGTGTCCAGCTTCAGCGCCATCTTATAGCCAGCTATTTCGAAAAGCCATTTAAGCATACTCAGATCGTTCTTGTCGATTCCTCTTGTCAATTCCATTTTATAAATAAGCTCACGCCAGTGTTCTGCCCATGCAGGCGTGAGATAAAAGACTCCAGGATAGCGTTTTAACAAACGATAATAACCATCCGTACCGCCAAGTACTGCTGCAATGCAATCATCCACTGGTCGACCCTGATCATCCGTGAGCATGAATAGGTCTCGTCCGCACTCCTTCTCAATCTCAGAGATATCTTTGAACGCATTGCCGCAGAGGCCATAAAAGAGAAGGATGGATCTGCACTTCGGCGCAATGAGATTCACAGATTCCAAAACCTCCTTCCGTAATCTCTGAGGGTCTTCATGTAGTCCCATGGATTTCATGAGGATCAGAACGTTAAAGCCATCTTCTGGGAAGTGATCAAGTTCGTCTTGTTTGATCGGGCAAATCTTTGCCTCGACTTGTGCTCTTCTCAACTTCCTCAACAGGTTCTTTGAATCCTCATTTTCGATGACGAAGACTCGTGCGATATCCTTATCGCGTTTGATGGCGTGGACGATTTCGTCCTCAAGAATGGGGCAACCGATAATGCCAAGAGAGCCGGATACGGAATTCACGGGGATATGAATCACAGCGCCTGTATTAATGATTAATGTTTGAAATTCGATTCGAACTCGAAAAATGTAGTTTCAAAGCATCAGGAAGGCTCCCGTTCCGCAAGCCGATGTTCATGTTATAGATGAAACTGGGTTTGAGGGTTCCGTAAATCCTGCACAGATAAGAAGTTTGCTCGTTAGGGTAGGGGCTTCTCTCTCTTCAAATAATAGATAGTCTCAGATAATAAGTAAAATTCCCAATTAGACATGAATTCGCAGTACCCTCGTCCGTAGTTCTCTCATGACAAAAATAATTGAAGGAGACTGCCAACTTGATGTCTCTTGTATTCATTCGGTGGTCGGACGAGTGAAATGGGCCCGGTCGGATTTGAACCGACGACCATCTGGTCTCTCAGAAGGATCTTATGAGCCAGACGCTCCGCCAGACTAAGCTACGGGCCCTTTGGTTTACGGATTCAGGTTATAATGCGGATTCATATAAAGGTGTTGTCCTTTGTCAGCTATCAAATGGCAACTTCAGTTGTTAACCCTTGGCGATAACTCATTATATTTCTTATTCAAATGTTTATACTGCTGAAGGAGATGTTTATGGAAGGGCGCCGGATCCCTCCTGGTCAGAAGCCGATTCGGGAATTCCCGCTATTAAGTGATGGCGAGATACCTCGCATTGATCTATCGAAATGGGATCTCACTGTGGAAGGATTGGTGAGAAATAAATTGAGATTGACTTGGGATGAGCTCCTCGTCCTTCCATTTATCAGCGTAACGAGCGATTTTCATTGTGTGACAGGTTGGAGCAGACTGGATAATCAATGGACTGGTGTAAGATTCGTAACAATTGCGAAAATGGCTGACCCGCTTCCCGACGCGAAAAGCGTCTACATGACCGCCGATGATGGATATACGACCAGCGTGTTTCTTCGAGACCTGATGGAAGACGATGCTCTCCTCGCCTATAAATTCGAAGATAGGCCGCTTGACCTAAATCATGGTGGTCCTTTGAGACTCGTGATTCCAAGGAAGTATGCGTATAAATCGATAAAGTGGATCAGGCGAATTGATTTTATGGCAGAGCAGAAAGTCGGTTATTGGGAAGGGAGAGGATACAGCGACGCCGCTGACCCTTGGAAAGAAGAACGATACAGCAGTCACTGAAAAAGGATTTGGTGGATTAGAGGGGCGATTAGCCTTGAGTACTTTGGAAGAAGACCTCGCAATACTCTGTGAGAAGGCGAAACAGTATGGTGCATCGAAGGCAACAATCATTTCTGCTGACAGGATCGTTGTCGATCCGAGAGTCCGTCTCAAATGTATGATTCCACTATGCGCGAGTTATGGCGTTAACCTTATGTGTCCTCCCAACGTCATAAGCCCAGAAGAGTTTGCAAAAATCCTTTCACTCTATCGTCATGCGATTCTTGTGCAGGTACCATTAACAATCAATAATGATTTCGTGAAGATCCTTGGTCAGGGAAAGTCGTTGTCGGAGATCCGAGAAGATCAGAATTATCGAAATTTATTATCGAAAGGTGATAGACAACTCATTGAGATTCTCTGCAAACTCGAGAAGGATTGTCTTGAAATGGGTTACAGGTTCGCTACGGGTCTATCGGCTGGAACCTGCAGGCTTTGTGAAGAATGCGTCGGACAGCATTCTGGAAAACCTTGCAGACGCCCTTTCGTAGCGAGACCCTCGATGGAAGCAGTTGGTATTGACGTGATCCAAACAGCAAAGAATGCCGGAATTGATCTAAAATTCTTCGCAAAGACGACGCCTGTGTGGTTAGGTTTGCTCCTTGTAGATTGATGGGGGGAAGCAAAACGATTGTTTGGTATACATCTTTTTCTTCCTTTTTAAAAGGGTTTCAAATAATATTATGACGGATTGTTGACATGTCCACAGTTTCCTTGAAAAAAATGATTGAAGGCGGAGCGCCGTCGAGCGGGATCGAACCGCTGACCTTGTGGTTTCAACTCCCTAGGGGGGATTAACAGCCACACGCTCTACCAGCTGAGCTACGACGGCATAATTGGGCGACGCTCTAAAATGCCAGCCTCATATTAATCCTTTTTCCTTACTTTGATTAATTCTTATTGCAACCGAGGATGAATTTTCAGCGAAATCTCTTGGAGAGGAATCGTTAGCTCATGGATATAAGGTCTGAAATCGGCAACAATTCATCGTTTAGCCAAGCGATTCGCGAAGCTCTTTGACGGTGTTGCTCATCGAATCTAGTGTTTTTTTGAGATTGTCGAGGAATGGTTGCAATTTATCCGTCGTGACAGCTCCTTCAGGAGAGGGCTTTATGAGTCCTTCCTGTTCAAGAATCCTGAGCGAATACCGTACTTTATGCTGGGGGCAGTTCAATAATTCTGACAATCTTATTATACCGATCGGTTCGTGTGTCATGATTGCTTTGAGCATTGTCACGTGTCTCTGGAGTAAATCGATCTCGCTTTCGATTTTGCTTGTCAGAATGCTTCTTCCTCGCATTTTCTTCTCCAAGAGACGTGATAACATGTGTTGATATTTTATTCTATCTCTTTTGTTGGGATGTTCATCATAGACTCGATCAATTTCTTTCCGAGCTAAGCATTTTTTCTAATCCAACTGTTTGTCAGGCTCGTTTACCATTTTGATCTCGATAAGCATTTTAGAAAATAATTAAAGAATAGAATGGACTTGGTAAGAGGACAGAGCATCAACAAATTGTATATGCGGTAAAAAAGAATCATTCGTGTTTATAGGGTATAATGATATCCTCTGGCAGGCTGAAAACTGGCAAGCCTTATATAAAGAATTAGTCATTGAACACGCGTGGAAAGTGAAGACAACTCTTTTGAAAAAACCCTAAGCCAAAAGATTGATTCATTTATTAATTATCTCGAACGAAGGCGCATATCTATTATTGCATTATTTGCTTACATAGTCTTTCTTGCTGTCGTCAGAGATTTATCTGAATATCTTCTACTTGACCCAGAATTCGTCACCACGCCACATCCATGGATTTACAGCATCGCACATCATGTTGCTTTTTACGTTGTTGTGTTTTTAGGATTAACGCTCCTTTTGACGGCATTTTCTGGTCGCGGGCTTGAAAAGTCCGTGAATTTTCTTGCAAGCTTTTATTGGATTATTCTTCTTCCGCCATTTTTGGATTATTTCGTTTTCGGCGTTCGTGAGAATTACGCGTATTTTTCGCCAACGGATTTTGCCAATGCACTATTCCATTTTAGCGGAGATAGGTTACACTATGGGCAATTAATAGAAGTTGCAGTAATCTTGTTCGTACTTTTTTCATACCCGATCTGGACGCAAAGAAGTAAGTTCTTTGATATCAGGGGGCGCCTCGTTACAATCTTACGGGTCGCATTTCTACTCTTCTTTGCGTTTCTATCGATGTTCTTTCTTTCGACGCCAGGACTGTATCTTCCAGTTGGTACAGTTGGTGGGATCCCTCAATTTCCCGCTTTTGACCTTGTTAAGTACAGACAGACCCACCTTTTCTTATTTTCTTGGTATCTGATTGTTGGTTTGATTCTCTCTTTAGGAATCGTTTATATCGCGAAGAAAACGATTTTTACAAGACTCTTCATGAGCCTGCGGCCTTTTCAGACTTTGTTTTTTGGGATCATCGTTGCTGCGGGAGTTGTCAGCGGATGGAGATCTTCTGGCTCAATCGTATACGTCACTCATATTTTCGAAACCCCGTACTGGGTCAATCTTTCATTTGTTGGCATATCGATAATTTCAGCGGTACTCGCGTGGTTAGTTTGTGTCATTTGGAATGATCTAAGTGATCGTTTCACAGACGTCCCAACACGCATGGGTAGGGCTCTTGCGTCTGGATTGATTGATGAAAAGACCGCTCTAGAAACATCGGTCGTTCTAGCGGCTATTTCACTATTCTGTGCACTTTTATTATCATTTGTTCAATTGTTTCTCCTATCAATAGTTTTTCTCATCTCAATTGCCTACTCATCTAATTTGATCCGATTGAAACAACATATGTTGAGGTCAGCATTGATAGGGATCGGGGCTTTTCTAGCCTTCATTTATGGGTTCGTCACACCATTCAGTGTTGTTGAAGAATACACGACCGGAGGAATATACGCCCCGCATCTCACTGGAGCTATTCTGATCCCTAATTTGACATCGGATGGAGTGATTATTGGTTTCTTTATGTTCTTAGGCATTCTTATCGGCTCGATGATAACTGACATAGAGGGTTATAAAGAGGATATACGGGGCGGTGTGAAAACGGTCTACACGGTCTTGGGGTTTGAAACAGGAGTTCGCGTTGTGGCTTTCTTGATATTTTTTGCATCATTAACTCCTCTTGCAATATTCAGGAACATAATCGATTTGGTGGTCTTCCCATTCTTAGGAATCGTCGCCGCTGTCTCATTCAATCGCTTGAGAAGATCGGACATGGTAATGTTCATCGCGTTCATTGGGTTAATCTATGCTGCACTAAGGTATCTCAATTTGTTCGTTGGCATTTGATGTAAAATTGAGACTTAAGTCCCCTTTGAATTGATGAAAAATAGAGCGAAGGAATCATAGGAATGATATGCAATAATAATTCTTTCCATGTCCCCGCTCCTCTCGCAATCTTTGCGCAATCCGCAGAGAGTATTTCAATATTACAGAAGTTATCAAGAAATGAATCTAGAGCCAACGTCCCTAGCACTCGGCGCAATAGTGGCTCGATTATTGAGGCCGCCTTGATATCTCTTAAGATATCATTTTCGATCGCCTTTGCATAATCTCGTAGGTGTCTCCAATCTTCTTCATGTGTAATGAAGTTCCAAACGGCCTCGCCCCCTCTTAAAGCGGAAATGAAAGAATAGGTCATTCCTTCACCTGTTATTGGATTCGTGAGACCTGCTGCATCGCCGACGGCAATCGCTCTCTTGGTATGGATTTTCTTTCTCACTGAAAGTGGAATTGACCCGGCAAGAAAGGTGTCAGAATTTGTCACGTTACAATCCTCATTAGCACATTTTGTCTCAATTTTTTTGATGATATTCTGAATCACCTTCTTATTCAATCCAACACCGCCAGCACCTATATTAGCACTTCCTGAACATGGGAATAGCCATCCATAGCCATAGGCTGGTGGTTTAAACTCCAAAAAAGATCTTTCTCTCTTGAGAGTAAAAAAATAGAATTCCATCATATTGCCAGGATCTGCAGATAGCCAGATGTATTTTGACATCCCAGATGCGAAGATATTTCTTTTGTACGGCCCTAGTAATTTGTTGGCAGAACGACTGTGGGCGCCTTCCGCGAGAATCAAGCATTTGCCTTCATACATCGAATTGTTTGTACTGACTTCAATATGATCAGGGTATTCTGTAACATCTGTTACCTCTTCCTCAATGAAGTCTGCACCCTCTTTTTCTGCCGTTTCAGCAAGAAAAGCATCAAATCGTCTCCTTACGACGGTTAATGCAATCCTGCTTTTCGACCGAATTTCATTGTGTGAGGAGTCTCCAAATAATCTTACACCGTAGATCTCCTTTTCGATAATGGAATCTGGAATTCTTACATCAAGGTACTTCAAGGCCCTTTCTAATATGCCGCCCCCACAACATTTGTCTCGAGGCATCTTCTCTTTTTCGAGCAGCAGCGTTCTCAATCCTTTTCTTGCGCATTGGATCGCTGAATAAGCTCCTGAAGGACCGGCACCACTGATGATAACGTCATAGTGGAGACTCAGTGAAGCCACCTCTTCGCGAATTGAATTCACGCATGTAAGACTACCGACTCTTTCTGAACCTCTCTACAAACGCCTCAGCGATGATGACTCCCATTATGCTCAGAAATGGCAATAGCACTGTGAGGTCAATGTTTCCAACTTCGACATTGATGGCAGATTCACCCTTGCTGGCGAGAACGTTCAAATAACTCTCTCCATATTGCCACGCGCCACCGACTGTAGCAAACAATTGATTGTTTTCGTAATGCCACAGTGTCGGACCTGTTCCCGGCGTACGACCAGGTGCTGCCCCAACGACCAATACAATGTCTAGATCATAATCTCCATCTGTATCACCGAGTTCGATATCCTTTACGTCGTAAACCCCATTATCTGGGCACATGATAGCTAGGGTTGTCGTATAGACCGGTCTGGGATCAAAGCTGCCGCCTGTTGTTTGTGTGAGGATAAAAAGTGTATTTCGATCGTCGCCGCCACCAACTCTTGCTGTAGCGACAGCGATATCTGGCCATCCATCTGGTTCATAATCGGCTAGCTGACGTCCAAGATCGCCAACCGCGATTGCCGTGATGTAATCAGGGGCTGTCCATGGTATTTTGTATGTATGTTGCGCATCCCAATACACGGCTCTTGCATAATGTCTGATGAGAAGCCGATCAACGTAGATTGTATCATTCACAGAGTCGGAGACGAGCCGGTTCATGTCGATGATTCTTATGTAATAGTAGGCATTGGGTGTGTAGGGCAAGTCAAAATTCAATTCTGTATCTGCAGTCACTGTGATCTTAGTCAAGTTAAAGAATGTGCTGTTGTCTGGTGAATATTGAAGCATGAACTCTTCGGAACTCTCGAGGCCCTTTCTGATCTCAATCGTAAGGTTATGATATTCTCTATTCTCGTTCTGTATTTCCCATTGCCAGCCCAACCAGCGTGTCTTGACAAATGTCACTTCAATCCACATATAATCGAATCTGACAGAATTCCCACCTGTGTCGTTATTCTTGAAGCGAATGTTGAGACTGTTAATCTTGTTCCAAGTGTTGACCCCATTTGCTAGAAGATCGAATTCGCTGACAGTGTTCGATTGTCCTGCCATGGGCTTTATTGTCGTATTCTGGAACTGCCCTCCTGCATATCCCCACATCACATAATCATTGGCATTGTAATTAGTGTCAACAGAATATTTGACCTTTAGGACAACCCTTGAGGGGATGCAGTTTTGGTAACTGGTATCAAGATTAAACTGTGATATGAACAGCTGTTCTCCTGCGTCGACATTATAATAGACACCGTCATCAGCTGTCAAATTTTGGAGTATCTCATGCGTTGTATCGTAGACTCCTTTGGACGTCGGCAACGAGGTGTACGGCGGATAATTATCATAAACTTCTGTCAAAGATTCGTAAATATCGTCGCTTGCGGTTAAATCAGACTTGCTGCCACTCCTTGACGCGCTTCCGTTTGGATCGAGTTGATACTCGACGACAGGATATCGATCAATAATCTCTGATGTGGAAGCCTGTGTGTAAAAAATTGTTACACTTTTATCAGCTGTGCTTGTTCTGATGATGTCTGGATACTGATCTAAATTCACATCTGCAACCCTCACACGTGGGATATATTGTACGTGATCCCACGGATTCTTCCCAGCTACTGAAGGTAAGCTTCTCAATGATGAAGCAGAACCGAACGCGGCATTCTGGCGCTGTTGAGCATCACCCGATGATCTACCCCATTGATTTAGCCAAACTTTTGTGTCGCCGGTTTCGTATACTGCGACAATATCATCGTAACCATCTCTATTGAAATCGCCAGTCGCAATGTCCATCGCGGCAGGATTTGTATTCTTATTAGCAGCATTGGAACTTATCCAATCCAATGTGCTGTATAAAGCCGTTTTTCTCCAGGTACCGTCATTCCAGAAAACGTAGATACCGCGATTGAAATACATTCCCCATGTATTCGTATAATCTGCATCGCTTGATCCTAATGCGGTTGTATAGACAACGACATGAATGAAGCTAGCAACAATATCGCCATCACCATCACTATCAAAGTCGCCCACTGCAATTGCACCACATAATTCGTAAATTGAAGAATAACCAGTTGCAAATCTTCCTAGTCTTGTGCTCCAAACCGTTGCATCTTCGTTGGCATTTCCAAGATCGCTGTTGTAGGCGGTCTGAGTGCCCGAATATGCGTCAAACGGCATCGTTACAGGTCTCGCGGAGGACCAACTCTTTCCATCTGGATCTAAATTCTCGTACCATACGATATTGGCATAATCGGGGTCCTGACACCCAACAACAACATCGAGGCGTCCGTCCCCATTGATGTCAGCTAGCGCCATGCCGATTGGTCCTTTGTTAGGGCTGTTGTCTATTATCGTTTCATCCCATTGTTCTCCACCTTTATACCAGGCAATCTTGTTATCTTCCCAGTAAGCCCCAGAATCGCTCCATGTAAATGAACCAGAACCCACGCTGGCGAGAATATCCATCGTTGTTAACGGAGCTGTGACGTTTATCTGGATGCACAGACTGTAATAAACCTCACCGGTTGTGGAGCCGCTACCAGTATCTGAAAATTGCAGGATCTTAAGATTATATGCATTTTTCTTAGGTAGCCACCAACCCTGATAAGCGTCTTTTAGCCCGACATAGAAAGTGTAAATTCCGTTATTTGACCCCTCATACGATGGTGTCGGGTTTGTGCCGGCTGTTTTGAATATGCTGCTCAGAGGAGCAGAATAAGTAGGTGGCGATGTATAAGAGGGCGGTATTTTCTTAATGATATATCTGCCAGAGTAATCGCTGATCTCAATATCGCTCATGTAAACAGTACTAGATAGAAGATCGACGTCCTTTGTTACAACTCTCACATACATGGTGTCAGTGTGATTGAAATCTGATGTTTGAATCAAAGAGTTGCCAACCAGTTTGTAAGTCAATATTTTCGGATAATTTACTGACGAGACCTGAATTGAATCCGCGATGTTAATAACCGTTCCTCGATTGTCTTTTAATATAAACTGAATTGGATAAATATAGGCAGATGACGGTGCATCGAAATAATACACATATCGATGGAATGTACCATAGATCCCTCCGTATTCAAATGCCTCCAAAGAAGATTGAGGAGTCATCGGCTCGCCCGTGATCGGGTGATACAGGAAGAAGCTGTTCTGCAATGCTAGATTTGCCAGCGCATCGCTATACAATTCAACCAGGACTCTCTCGTTTGGATTGAAGTTCCGAGTGATTGAATAGTCTGATGCCCTTCTTATATAGTAAAAAGTGGTTCCGACTCGACCCGTTTCTGAACCGCTTTCACCACCACTCGCATCAGGCGGATACGTCCCATTTACGAAATAATGACTGTAATTATAATATGGGCCATAAGTCGTCGTTCCCCCAGACGGCTTAAGTTGGACATTCAATGTAATCCTGGCAATTGCGGAATGTCCAGAGAGGTCGGATGCGCTAACAAAGACAATCTTCCCGTTCCAACTGATATCTGCAGTGAACTCTTGGGAAAGGAAAATTCCATCGTTATCAGAATCTTCAAGGGGAATGGATGCCGGCAGACCAATCGAAGTCGCATTCAAAATGACACTACTTCTATCGAGGTCCCCATCAGGGTCAGTAACAAAAGCGTAAAATCTGATAGGGTCAGTGTGATATGATGGACTCGGAGTCGTACCTCTCTCACCGATAATCGGTGGGAATTTCTCGGTTTCGCCTGCGAGAACTGAACTCCATACGACTGAGTTTTCGACATAGTCAATTATCATAATACTAAGTCGTGTTGACGAAGTGATACCTGTTAATTTATACGACCATGTCTCACCTGTCTCCCAGTATGTTCCAATGTTGTTCAGGCTATCGGATATATTAAGAGTTTTAATGTCATCGTTCACAGATAAGTAGATCTTTGTTTTAAACTCCGCGAGAGGTTGTCCCCCGCGATGAGTTATATTGATCCAGCACGTGCCGTCTGATGAGATCCGAGTTTCTGTCAAAAAATCGGCATTAACCTCTTTTGCAGGTGGCGGCATCGTGCCAACATACCAAAATACCCCAGAAAACAAAGTCACCGTTATAGCAAGTATCATAATGTTGCCAACGATCTCGGAAACCCCACTCCGCTCCCGAATCCTTGAAATGCGCTTACTCATCATGATACTATACCAACCTTTTGATTAATAAAAAGGTTCTCTCTTGATACCTGATGACACAACTCTCATATATTTTATAGATTGATTGTATATAAATATTGTGTGGTAATTATCATACGTCATATGTTTACTACCAAACCTCACGATTTCAAGAGGGAACAGTTGAACCAAACGAGTTTTTCCTTACATAGTTTCGAGCAGTAGGCAAGTCATCAATGATCATCGATGACTTTTGTAGATCTTTCTATCACCATATTCATCATTTGTGGATTTTAGTTGTCTTTTCAATTTTCGTTTGCTAATGAATAAAATCATACGGCCGTAATATGTACGTTACCAAACCATTGAACGACTACCTTAATAAAAACTGGGAACTGTTGATCTCGTTAAGTCGGAGGTTTTGAAAAATGGATCGAGGAAGCGTGTTGAGGCGAGTAGTTCACATGTTTACACCGGCTTTTCTCGTTTACTATTTTTTACCTGACCCTCTTTGGGTTGGAGGTCTTGAAAGAGAATCTGCGTTGCTCCTTCTTCTTTCAATCATCCTCGTTGCTGAGGCTCTACGCTTAATCTTTAAACCACGCATCATCGGTTTAAGAGAATATGAGCAATACCAGATATGTGCGGCAGTTTGGGCAGCTGTTGGCATGGCCCTTGCCTTTCTTTTCTTCCCTCTCGAATACTCGGCGCCAGTTCTCATGGGAATGGGCTGGGTTGATCCGCTCATTGGAGAGCTAAGAAAGAGAAAAAGTTATTTCTATCCACTGGCCCCCCTCATTGTCTATTTTGCAATTGCTTTTTCTTCAATGATTTATTTGATCGGGATGACCCCCTCGGTTTTCATCGCGGCGGTTGTTGCAACATTCCTTGCTGTTGGTATTGAAAGAATTAAATCAAGATTCGTCGACGATGATTTTCTTATGATCATTGTACCACTGATCGGAATCGCTATGACATTCGCTCTTGTCAAATAAATATGAAATATGAGGATTATCACCGCCCGAAAAACGATTTCTTTGGGTATCTCGTTATTCCCCTCTGAATGATTTGAATAGGGCCATTGTGGCAATTCTGAGCGTCCTCAATCCTATCGTGCACCTTATCGCAAACGAGACACTGATAGACCACTTTCATCCCTTTCCGGAAACTCCAAAGAGGTTTATAATACATTTGCAGGATGCAGCGATGCCAGCCTCACATTATTTCTTGGCTTCTGGCCTTTCTTATGCATGCTATCCTTTTATATTTTCACAATTCAATAAGGTACCGTATGAACAGGATCAAGGTTATCAACGACCCCTCTGATCTCGTACCGATGTTGAGGGCGGTTGATACCAAGGTGAAAAGGGAAGTACTCAAAGAAGTGACGCTTGAGTGGCGCACTTCGAAGGAGATTGAAGAAAAATTCGGTCCAGAAGGTAAAGAGGCGCTGAAATTCTTTGAGAAAATGAAGCTCGTTGAAACGAAGTGGCAATCAATCGCTGGATCTCATCCAGACAAAGCCTACCATACCTATTATACTTCATTCCATATCAACGCATCTTGGCCAGTGTACGAAATCAGCGATGTCCTAGCAGCCGCCATGATGTCTGAAGAAGAATTTCAAGAAATCGAGAGAAAAATTCTGGACCTTGTGGGGTCAGAGGGTAAATTCGCTGGTGACGTTGCCGAAGCCCTTGGTATCACGTCGACGATGTTGAAAAGTCTTGTCAAGCGCTCGGTCAAACTCGATTACCGTGGCCATAGGATTGAACGCATCAAAGACTGAATTTTGGAAGTTTTTGGATGACAGAGATTTGGGTGTTGAGACTCGGTCATCGCCCCGAGAGAGATAAAAGGATGACAACCCATGTAGCTCTGACAGCGCGAGCTTTCGGTGCGAAGGGAATCATCGTCACAACAAAGGATGAAAGATTAGAAGGAGGAATCCGAGGCGTTAATGAGCGATTCGGAGGAGACTTTGAAATAAGGACGGGGGTCAGCAACTGGAAAGAATTTATAAAGAAATTTGAGGGGGATGTCGTCCATCTGACGATGTACGGAATTCACATCGACGATGCGCTCCCCAAAATAAAGTCGGAAAAGTTGCTCATTGTCGTCGGTGCTGAAAAGGTCCCCGCGGAAATGTATGAGCTCGCAACCTTCAACGTCGCGGTAGGAAATCAGCCACATTCCGAAGTAGCAGCCTTAGCAGTATTTCTTGACAGATTTCTTAAAGGTGAAGGACTCAGAAAGGACTTCAAGGGGCGAATGAAAATCATCCCGTGCGAGAGAGGGAAGAAAGTTGTTAGCGATTCCGACTGAAGAAGAATGTCTTCGAATTCTGATCGAAGAGGGAGCGGATTCCAATGTCGTCGAACATTGTTGTGTGGTCAAAGAGGTGGCTAAGAGAATTGCAGAGTGTTGCGGCGCTAACATCAAACTTGTGATTGCCGGTGCGCTCCTTCATGATATTGGAAGAACGCGAACGCATGGCGTTGACCATGTAATCGAGGGTATGAAAATCGCCATGGAAAAGAATTTGCCTATTGAAATCGTGAGAATCATTCAGAGACATCTCGGCGCGGGGTTGACCGAGAAAGAAGCGGAGCTTCTCGGTTTTCCGCCGGGTATCTACATGCCAGAAACGCTCGAGGAAAAGATCGTCACGCACGCTGATAATCTCGTTGATGAGAAAGGTGTGAGGACGGTTTGGGACGCTTCTGCGGATTTCGAGAGGCGCGGTTTCCTCGACGCCGCGAAAAGAATGCGACTGATGCACGAAGAACTCTCTCGAATGTGCGGCAAGGATATCGACGAATTGCTTTTTCCTCTGAGGAGACGCATGAAGCTCAGCGGGTCGTGTACCGAGTATACTTCCCCGCAAGGTACGAATCCCTGAGTTTGTGATATTCTTCTGCATTTCTGGCGGCACGTTCTCTTATGCCTGGATCATCTTGTTTGACGATTTTTCCTGGGACGCCGACCACGATCGATTTCGGCGGTATTTTTGTCCCTGCAGTGATCAAAGCACCAGCACCGATAATGCACTCATCGCCGATGATCGCGCCGTTCAGAATCGTCGAGTGCATACCGATGATACAGTAATCACCGATCGTCGCGCCGTGAATGACAGCACCATGACCAATCGACACATCTTTCCCTATGATATTCGGTGAATCTTCATCGCCGTGAATCGTCACGTGTTCTTGGATATTCGAACCCTCGCCAACTGTTATCGCATTAAGATCTCCTCTTAAAACAGCATATGGCCAGATACTGACACCCTCTTCGATGGTGACGTTGCCGATAATGACCGCCGTAGGATCAATGAAGACTTTTCCTTTGATATTGATTGCCATGAACGCCCCGAATGAAGTAGAAAAGAAAAAACTTCTCCTTCTGTCTTTTTACTCTCTATAATTTCACAGGCGGTTTCTTGGTTGTCACCCTCTTTGGGAAATACTTGAGGATGATCACATCGCCGACGGCCTGGATCCATCGGTAAGGAATGTTAATAGCTTTCGAATCTTCGACGAGTAGCGGATTCGTCTCGCTAATGAAAAGGCCATCAATGCATTTCTTTTCCAGCTCGATGACAAGGTTATTGACATTCCCGACGAAGATTCCGTTCGGGGTGTAGACCTGCAACCCGATGAGTTCCGAAGCTTCCTCCAACATCAGCTATCCCTTTTCCATATGTCTGTTGCTTCTTAAAAAGCCTTCGGATTCTGATATATGAGTTAGACAAATCCCCATTAATCGATTGTTGAAGTCAATAAGGGAGAAAACTGCAATCGATACAATCTTTGGGCTCAGCCAACTACAATTATCCCTACTTTCTTCAGCTTATGAGGATTGATCATTCAAATCCTCGAACCGTTAGGCAGAAACTTTAATAAACGACATAATATTATCGGTTTTGTCTAAATCGAACACAACCGATAGGTGATCACATTATGGACGAACTGGAAGAGATTCGAAGGAGAAAACTTAAGGAATTAATGGAAGCGGCGGAAAAGCACACAGCCTCTCAATGGCCTCCAGAACCTGTCGAGATCAGCGACACTGAATTTGATAGCTTTACAAAAAAATACGACGTGGTTGTGGTGGATTGCTGGGCTCCATGGTGCGGCCCATGCCGGATGATTGCGCCTATCATAGATAGCTTGGCCAGAGAGCTTCAAGGGCGTGTTGCGTTCGGAAAACTGAACACCGATGAAAATCAAAGGACCGCCTTGCAGTATCGAATACAGGCCATCCCAACGCTCCTCGTTTTCAAGAATGGGAAGCTCGTCGACAGAATCGTTGGCGCTATTCCAAAAGACCAGATTATGAAAAGAATCCAGAAATTCATGTAGTGGCGTAGAAATGAAGGATGAGGAGCATCGAATAAGGCTCGAGAAACTTGAAGAGGAACTTGCTGAACTGGAGGCAAATCGGCCCGCCCATTCCCCCAAGCCGTCTCTCGAGATAAGAATTGATGAATTGCGCGATGAAATAGCCATCCTGAAAAAGAAGCTAGAGAAAAAATAGGGCCGATCCTCCAGACTTTTTGGGTTTGATCAAATTCTCGTATTGCATGGAACAACTGTTATAACGGCGCAACATCATTTTCATTTGATGAAGGATTTGGAAACGGATGTTGGGATCGTAGGATGCGGACCCGCTGGACTGCAGGCTGCTATTCATGCCGCGAGGAGCAAAGTGAAGGTTGTGATCATTGGCCATCCAGAGAGAAGCGCGCTGGTGAAGTCAAGAGTTGAGAATTACCTCGGGATCGAATCGGCGGAAGGCGAAGAAATCTTGAAAATGGGGGTAAATCAGGCAAAAAAATTTGGCGCACAAATTCTGGAGGAAGATGTGATCAAGCTGAGTAAGGATGAAAGGCGCTTTTTGATCGAGACCGACCATGAAAGAAAAATCATCGCCAAGGCGCTCATTCTGGCACCTGGCATTTCGAGAGTGAAACTTGGTATCAAGGGCGAAAAGGAATTCCTTGGTCGGGGTGTCAGTTACTGCGCATCGTGCGACTGCAATTTCTTCAAGGGCAAGAGGGTTGCGGTCATAGGTGATGAGAGCGTTGCCGCATCATCGGCGCTTCTTTTAAAAGATTACGCTAGCAAGGTCTTCTGGATATCAAAAGAAATGAAAGTTGCGAAACCGTTGCTCGATAAGATCAAATCGACGACGATCGAGATCATCTCGCCTGCAATGCCCGTTAGAATCTACGGTGACGAGGTTGTCACTGGTCTCGAACTGAATGACGGTCGGAAGCTCGATCTTGACGGCGTTTTCATCGAGCTCGGTGCAATGGGGTCGATCGAACTTGCGCTCGAAATCGGAATCATACCAGAGCCAAGTGGACTGATTTCCGTCGATAATGATTGTAAAACGGAGGTCGACGGCGTTTTCGCTTGTGGCGACGTGACTGGCCAACCATGGCAGCTGGCAAAGGCAGTCGGACAAGGCTGCATTGCAGGTCTTAAGGCAGCGGAGTTCGTCAAGAACCAGGAGGGTTAACGTTTCGATATGGCCCTTGAAAACGAATTGATCGCGGGGATACTTCGCGGTGAAGGCGGATTTAGAGAGGCTTTGAAGAAGGTGCTTGAAGAAGACCTCCAGATGAGCGTCCCTGAGTTCTGCGCGAAGACGGGACTCTCGATGAGCACAATTTACAAGATCATGCAGGAGAGGAGAGAGCCAAATCTGCGAACTGTGAGGAGTATTATTCTGGCAGTTCGCAAACTTGAGAAACATCCGACAGGCAATTTCATCGCTGTCATCGCAAGTAGGCCAGTTCTTGAAAAAATTGAGGAACGTACGATTAAAATCGGCGATAAAAACATCAGGGTTAAAGAATATCCTGCAGCGACGATGGAGGAAGCGATCATCTCTGCTGTAAGGGCCGAGAAAGACGGCGCCCTCGCCGTTGTCTGCGCGCCCATCGTCGCTCCAACGGTCGAAAAGATCCTCTCAGTGCCCGTGACAGTTGTGATTCCGCACGACTCTGTGTTGAGGGCAATTGAGATAGCGGCGAAAAAGGTTTATTGAGTCAGGTCGATGGTGCTGGCCT
The DNA here is from genome assembly GCA_014361295.1 of Methanomassiliicoccales archaeon. Classification (NCBI taxonomy): domain Archaea; kingdom Methanobacteriati; phylum Thermoplasmatota; class Thermoplasmata; order Methanomassiliicoccales; species Methanomassiliicoccales archaeon. The sequence goes on from JACIVX010000001.1 coordinate 1,373,746, forward strand.
GACAACCTCTCTTTCTAGTTCTGCCAGAATGTGTTTTCTGAGCGATGCAAATTCGACGCTCGCTCTGTCTCTAGGACGAGGCATCGTGATATCGAAGATCTCTTTAATCGTTCCCGGACGTGCCGTCATGACGACGATGCGATCAGCCAAATAGACCGCCTCATCGACCGAATGCGTCACGAAAAGCACGGTTTTCTTTGTCTCAGACCATATGCGCAGGAGCTCTTTCTGCATCATGTTTCGTGTCTGCGCATCAAGCGCCCCAAACGGTTCATCCATCAGAAGAATTTTTGGATCATTGGCAAGTGCGCGCGCGATCCCCACCCGCTGTTTCATACCACCGGAGAGTTCGTATGGATGCGAATCCTCGAAACCTTTCAAGCCGACGAGTTCGATGTATTTATCGGAAATCGCTTTTCGCTCTTCTTTCGGCACTTTCTTGATTTCAAGTCCAAACTCAATGTTTTTCCTGACCGTTCGCCACGGAAACAGAGCGAACTCTTGAAACACCATACCGCGATCGGAACCTGGTCCAGCAATCTCGACGCCATCAAGTTTCACAGAGCCAGACGTCTTTGTTTCGAGTCCGGCCACGATGCGTAGGAGCGTCGTCTTACCGCAGCCGGAAGGGCCGAGAACGCAGACAAATTCGTGATCCTTAACCTCGAGGGTGAAATCGGTGATCGCAACGAGTTCCTCATCATCCTTGGGAAATCTTTTTTCAAGTTTCTCGATGGTCAGCGTCATTTCATCCCCATCAATCGCGACAAATACTGCTCAATATACCTGCTGATACCCACCGTCAAAATCCCGAGAATTGCGATAACGACCATTCCAGCATACATGTATTCGTATTTACCAAGCTGCTCCATGAAGTAGATATAATAACCAACTCCACCTCCTACAGCGCCGATCATTTCCGCAGCCACGATACACATCCAGCCAATACCTAAACCGATCGTGATGCCGGTCATGAGAAAAGGAACGGTTGATGGAAAAATCACTTTTGTAAATAGTCTTATCCGATCGGCACCAAGCGTACGCGCCGCATCTATAAGTGTTGGATCGACCGATTTCACGCCAAAGATGACGTTCGAGAGAAGAGGGAAGAAGACGCCAATGAAGATGACCATAACCGGACCCCAAAAGAGCTTGAAGATGAGGAGAAATACCGGCACCCATGCAATCGGGGGTATAGGTCTGAAAACCTCGATCACTGGCTTTGCGACAGTTTCTGCTGTCCTGAAGAATCCCATCATCAAACCCAGTGGGACTGCAACACAAAATGCGAGGACAAAACCGAGGAGAAACCGCTGGAGGCTTGATGCGATGTTATCGCCCATCGTGATGCCAAGGGATGGAGCTGGCGTACGAAATGAATCGACAAACGCCTGGAAGACTTCATAGGGTCCAGGCAAGTATGCACGGTTGATAATTATTGAAAAAAGCCACCACACAATCAGGAATCCAGCCAGGGAAAGGGGTGTGATCCATAAAATCCGAAAAGTCCCGGTCTCAGAGATCTTCCTCCATTTCTTTTTCAGCCTTTCCCAGGGTGAGCTCATCTGCATCCCTTATTGAATCAAAAAAGAAAAAGGTTTGTAGGGACGCTACGTCCCCTTGAGTTTGAGCTTGTAGCCGTGCTCGTTTGCGTAGAACATCAACAACAGATGCTGTATCGAGCCAGGTCCCGGTGTCGCGATCGTCTGACCGTCGAGTTCGTCGAAGCTCGCGATCCCAGCTTTGGCGATGATCGCCGAACCACCGCTGTTGACCAGTGAAACGATTTCGATCTGGATGTTCGCATTGATGCGTTTCAGGAGTGCTGGCGGGCTTCCGAGATATCCCATGTCGATTTCATCTCGAGCGAAACCGTCCATCAGGAACGCACCGTTTGCATAAGGCAGAGGCGATTGAATCTCGACACCATACTTTTCAAACAACGTCTTCCCGCCCCAGAGCGTTTCGTTCATTGCCACAGCTCTCGCGAACTGATGGAGATCGCCCATCAGGTATCCCAGTTTCACGGTGCCGAGAATCGTGTCGCTCGGCTCAACGGCCATCGCTTTTTCCAAATAACTCGTGTTGACGATCGAATTGACAAAAGCCGTCACATTCGGGTATCCGCCGAGGGAAGTAATTTGCCCTAGATCGGCGAACATTGAAGTATAGTTTTCAAACCATTTCTTCACTTGTTCTGTAATCTCATAGTTGAATTCGATGTGTTCAATCGCCGACTCGACGACCGTTGTATTTCTGTCACTGAACTGTGCACCGATCTCCAAAAGTTTCGTGTAATTATCACCGCCATTTTCAATCGTTTCGATGATCCAGTTCGTCGCATCGATGTGCGCCCTGATAACTCTTGCAACGAGATCGTTATTCTTCGCAACTTCCGAATCAGCAAAACTCTTCTTCACGGCGATGACGCAGCAGGGATGATGCGGCCATATGTCGTTAGACCAGGCGATAACGGTGGCGGTACCGTCAACTAAGGAATCAGAAACATAAGGTTCCCAGCTGACAGCTCCTTGGACGGTGTTGGTCTGCAGCGCAGCACGCTGGTTCGCTGGTGCGATGGCACTCCAATATACGACTTTTTCCTCCGCGGCTGGCTTGTACAAAACAGCCGCGGATACAACGGCGAGAATTGCAATAATCGCAATAATAACTGCATAGATTGCCGATCGCTTCATAAGTTCACCGATTTCAATACTTTAACGGGTCTATAAATGGTTTCTCCCTAGAAGGATAAAAATTGGCCTATTTGTACATTTTTTTCTTCACAATTCTACATAATGGTATTCGACAGGCTGATCTCGAAGGACCAACAACGGCTGTAGTGCTGAGGCTTCACTCTTGGACCGGCTGGTTACTGATTCTTAATTGAGATTAAGATCGCGATGTTTATCTACATTTCAAATCCATTTCATTTATCAACGGCGCATTTTTGGATTTTTTTGATGTCTTTTAAAAAAAGAATCACATTGCCGAAAGAAAAAAATTAATAAGCTTTAATAATCTCGAGTTATCCGATATTATGTTCCAGCTCAACGTCGTAAGCAACACACCACTAACGCCGATTAATGATGTCGATGAAGTTGCCACAGAATTCCTCAAGCAGATAGGTTATCTGCCAATGAATTTCGATCCCAAGAAGAAAAGGGGAAATTCAACAGAAGGAATTCCCTATAAGCTCTTTGTAGAGTGTTTCATGAAAAATATGAAACGTGTTTGGCTTGTTGAAGAGCTGGCAATTTATCTCAAAACGACAAAACCCACAGTCTACAGACATCTCAATAAATTAAAATCGATGGATTTGATTGAAGAAGTTGAGACTGTGCGCGATGGGCAGACAAAGAAGGGATACCGCATTCGATATGGCGATCTGCGAAAGGCATGGAGCTTCACCGAGGCAAATGTACAAATGGCGATGGAAAATTACCGCAAGACGGTCGATCATCTCCAGAAATTGATCGAGGAGGCGAGGTAGATGTCGGGCAAAGAGATCGAACCAAATCTCACAAAGGGTTCGAAGTGCAGGGTGATCAGCAGGGGCGGCGAAGGGCAGCCGTTATTGACAACTGGTGAATTCAAAGGGTACGTTGCATTCGGACATGATACGGCCATCAGTATTGAACTGGATGATTCTCATGGAGAAGAAGCGGGGAGAATCAGATTGATTCCCTGCATTGCGGTTCTTTCGATTGATCTGTTGCAGTTGAAAAGAGAGGAAGAGAAAAAGGAAAGCGAGGAGAGAGAGGTTTACTTCAGGTAAATGCGGTCAAATGATGAATCCTTATAGGCGGGATGATTCAGGAATTAATCAGGTAGATCAAAATCGGTCGAGTTACCATGAAGCCCTGATCAGGCAGATCGTCGAGGGTGTAATCAAGGATAGAAAGAGTCTCCAGACCGCGAAGATTGTGCTTGCAAGGCAATTCAACCTCAGCGAAATACCGCCTAACTCGGAAACTCTGGCAGTTGCGGACGAGGACGAATATCCATTGGTTTTGAGGTTATTGCGAAGGAAGCCTATGAGAACTCTGAGCGGCGTGGCGGTCGTCGCTGTAATGACTTCACCCGCGCCGTGTCCGCATGGTAAATGTATCTACTGCCCTGGCGGGGTCGAATACGGATCCCCGCAATCCTACACGGGAAAGGAACCAGCGGCAAGGAGAGCCTCTGCCAACGATTTTGATGCATTTCGACAGGTGAGAAGCAGAATCGCACAGCTCGAGGCTATCGGCCATCCAACCGACAAGATCGATCTAATTATCATGGGCGGGACATTTACAACGCGCCCTAGGGAATACCAAATGTCATTTGTGAAAGGATGTTTTGATGCCTTGAATTCGAAAAGCAGTGAGTCGCTCGAGGAAGCGCATGAGATCAATGAAACGGCTGATCATCGATGTATCGGAATGACCGTCGAGACAAGGCCAGATTCATTTGATCGAGAGAAAGCGGAATTCTCGATGTATCTTGGTGCCACGAGGGTTGAGTTTGGCGTACAGATACTTGATGACGAGATCCTAAGCGCGGTGAAAAGAGGACACGGTGTTTCGGAGGTCGTGAAAGCAACACGCATCGCAAAGGAACTGGGGCTCAAGGTCTGTTACCATATCATGCCTGGTCTGCCTGGCTCGACAAGAGAAAAGGACATCGCGAGTTTTTCGATGATGTTCGAGGATGAAAGATTTCGGCCTGATATGCTGAAGATCTATCCGACGCTTGTGGTTAAGGGGACACCGCTTTACGATCTATGGAAAGATGGAAAATACAGGCCCTATTCCACCGAAGAAGCGGTGGAAGTCATTGCTGAAATGAAAAAAATTGTGCCACCATATGTCCGCATCCAGAGGATTCAGAGAGATATACCTGTGCCGCTGATCGAGGCAGGGGTCGACAAGGGGCACTTGAGGGAACTTGTCAGAGAGAAAATGAAGAAAGATGGAGCGAGTTGTCGGTGCATCAGATGCAGAGAAGTAGGATTACTCGGCGTTGAGCTTAACGAACAATTGCATGCAGAACTCGAGATCATCAAATACCGGGCTTCAGGCGGTGACGAGTATTTCATTTCCTATGAAATTCCAGATCGGAACGCAGTTGTCGGCTATGCAAGGCTAAGACTCAATGATTCGCCATTGAACAAGTTCGCGTCTCTGAGAGAATTAAAGGTTTTCGGCCAGATGTTGCCCGTCGGTCAAAGCGGAGAATCCTGGCAACATCGGGGTTTTGGCAGACAGCTGATGGCCGAGGCGGAGCGAATCGCGCGCGAAAGAGGTTGCGAGGAAATCAAGGTTACAAGTGGTGTCGGCGTCAGGCGATACTATTCCTCACTCGGATACGTGCGGGATGGCGTATATATGGCAAAAAAGCTCTGATCACTTGCGACTCAAAAACCAATATTTTTATTTCATAGTGCTGATACTTAATTTGGTGTTTTATTGGGGTGTATCAGCTGCGGCGAGAAAACGGGCGAGAATGTATTATTATGCAGAGCATGTTCTGAACGACTGAAGGACCCCTTTTCTCTTTTGCCGTCGCTTCTCGATCCGACCGCGGATATAAGGTTAAATCATTTTTGCAGCGTATCGATGAGGATCGGCCCTTTCTCCAATTCTGACATTACCTTCGGCAAAGGCCTCGAGATGATCACAAGGTTGAGAGAGCTTCTGATGTCAAATCATAAAGATCAGTTGCCAATTCTCATTGATCGATATCTCTCGATGCTCGGTATTGATCTCAGATTAAGTGGTGACGAACGTTTGCCGCGAAGAGGTATCTTGCGTCAGATCGTTGATGTGACTTCAGATTTGGCTTTTTCCGGTGAATCATGGGCACGTGCTTCGATCCGATTGGGCAATATTGAGGCACTTACAGCCAGAGAGATGATGAAACTGCCAATTGAACCATCGGTTTCGATCCCTTATGCGAAATCGATGGCGGAAAATGCAATGAAACGCTATGAGCGCGGTGCGCTTTCTTCCTCTCTCAAAAAAATAACTGAGGTGAATAAAGCGATCATTCTTCATTTTATCGGATCAAGCGATGATGCGATCAAAAGGCTCGATCAATTCCTCGATTCTGAGGATTTTGTCGATGAGAAGAATCATATCCTGATATGGAAGGCCAACATTTTCTTAGATTTGGGTAGGGATGCGGAAGCGATCAAAGTCATCGGAGAATTGCCGAAGGAGTTTCATGAAAAGAGAGTTGAGAAACTCCGTTTGCTCTTGGGCGGATTGAAATGAAAGAAATGGAAGAAATCCTCGAGGAACGGCTTGACGCGAGAATCTCCGATGCGCTGAGGACATTAAATGATGAGGAATTCAAGGATATCGTCGTCGAATTACTCACCCTTATGGAACTCAGGATTACTGGAGCGATTTCTTCTGACAATACTGTGTTTGTCGAAGGCGAAGGCAAGGAAGGAAAATATCTTGTCATGGTTTCCAAACGTGCTAGCGATGCGTCTACGGAAGGACTCAAGAAGATCAAGGAAAAGGCAGAGCTTGAGGGAAGACGCCCTGCTCTGATCGTTTTGGGTGATTTTGATGAAGATGCGCAGCAATTTGCAGCCGCTAATGAGATCGCATACGCAGATCGGCCGCGTTTTCTCTTATTGTTAAAAAAATTTGGAATTGGGGAGAAATTACTCAAAGAAATTGACCGTCGCATACTCGAGCGGGAAGGCGTGAGGTATCTTCCGAGTATCGGGAGATTTGACATGGCGTTCGGTGCGGCGGAAGAGGCAATTAGGCAGAAGAATTACGAGAAAGCGCTCGTATACTTAGAAGACGCACTGCGATTAAAGCCAGATCATTTCGTTGCCTGGCAAAAGAAAGCGATCGTTCTGGTAGAAGTGGGAAGGAATGAAAAGGCATTAGAGGCCTGCAGGAAAGCGGTAGAGCTGAAGCCAGATGACGCATATTCGTGGTATCTGCTTGGAGTTATCCTCAGCAGGTTTGGTGATTTTAAGGGCGAATTAAATGCATACGATAACGCGTTGAAATTGTCACCTCGGATGCATTCAGCACTTCTTAACAAAGGCGCCGCACTCTACCAGCTCGGCATGTTTGACGAAGCTCTCAGTGTATATGAAACGATGCTCAAATCATACCCGGGGCATGCTCAAGCCCTCAACAATCGCGGCCTCGCTCTCAAAGCCCTTGGTCGATTGAATGACGCGCTTCAGTCCTTCGAGCTCGCGATCAAGAATGATCCGAAGAATCTCGAGGCGTTGATCAATCGCGCATCTCTTCTATTAGAACTCGGCATGGTCAGCGAAGCTGTCGATGCCTGGCAGGAAGTCGTTAGGGTCGAGGGTGGTAAGGCGGAGTTTTGGCTAAATCTTGGGAGGGCGCAGAAGGCGGCAGGTCTTTTCGAAGATGCCGCCAAGTCGTTCGGCGTTGCCCTTGATCTGAATCCAAATCTTTCTGAAGCGGTTAGCGAGCGTGATGAGGCGCTAGCGGCGGCGGATACGATTGTTCCACCTGAAAAGAAAAGAGAGATGGGCATAGCTAGAGAGTTTTTGAACGCAGCGATCCTGCTTCGAGCGATGGGAAAGCCAGAGCAGGCACTGGTCGAGATCGAAAAATGTCTCAAGATCGAACCTTTGACGCCAGAGGCGCATCGACTGCGCGGCGAGTTGCTTCTCGATCTCGGGCGACTCGAGGAAGCGCTCGTCTCTATCAAAGAGAGCGTCAGAGAGATTCCAGGAGATATTTTCAATCTTCTTGATCTCGAGGCAATTATCTATCGCCTTGGGAGAAAAGAGGAGTGTCTAAAAATCCTAGACGGTCTTCGCGACTCCGTTGAATCTGATGCCAGGCGATCGCTTCTCTTATTTGAAATGAATCGCCTCGAGCGCCTTGATTTCTCTCTTGTGAAAGATGAAACATGGATTATGCGTGAGCTGCGCATTCTTCTGCTGATTGCCTCTGGAAAATACAGGGAGGCCGCCGAGGAAATCGAGAAGATCATAGCTAAGGGGGAGATCACGCCTGAGTTGATGAATAATCTTGGCGTATGCTATCGCCTTCTGGGAGATTTCGAGCGATCTGCAAAGGCGTTCAGAGATGCGATATCGCTCGCTCCGGCGTATGCCGATGCGTGGAACAACCTTGGATGTGTTAATTATCTGCAAGCGGATTATAAGCAAGCGTTAAAATGCTTTGAAGAAGCGCTGTTGCTCGAGAAGCGCCCTTCATTCCTTCTTAACAAAGGGATGTGCCAGCTCGCAATCGACGATCTCGAAGGGGCAAACGATTCTTTTATTTCCGCGTTGCGTCTTGAGCAGAGTCCCGACGTGCTCAATTGCCTCGGAATTGTGGCGGAGAGGAAAAAGGAGTTTATTAGGGCTCTTGAGTTTTACAACGCGGCGCTTGAAAAGAATCCAAAATTTCACGATGCGATTGTGAATCGCGATCGTGTGCTAGGTCTTGTCAAAGAGGGCAAAAGATAAAGTTCTCAAGTTCGTCAAAAACCATTTCAGCTAATGTTCATCACGACGACATCGCGCACAGCCCGCATTTCGCTGAAGGGTAGGATGAGTCTGCCTTGTGCATCAGTCTTGTACAATCGTGTTTCAATCTCTTCCGCCGGCACTACAAGTACATGTTGAATTTCCCCTGTCGTCGTCTCGATGACAAAGTTATCAATCATCCCCAAGATCTGTCCGTCGTTTGTCATTACGGTTTTACCCTTCAATTCCGTGATGAACTTTCTCATTACAAGCACCTTCTATAATGATTTTTTTGATAGCTGGTAATATGAATGATATTGTCCATATTTAGCTTTATCTCATGGTATCTGGGTAACTCAGCATATCTGGATGTGACATGTGGTGGTATCGCTTTTTTAAAAAAATTCAAATCATTTTGTGGTGGTGTTCGAGGTTCTCTCGTTGTGGGTATCCCTCAATACCCTAGTCGTCGAACCATGAAATAATCTTAACTGGTAGCTTACATTCGACATAAACGATACGGATGAGTGAATGCTGGACGATAGAACGGAAAGATTTATTAGCTGAGCTTCTTCTTAAGCTTCTCCCGAAGGAGATCAAATAAGTCTCACGAAACGGGTCGTTACCCATGGGTTTAAGCCATAGGCTTCATTACCAATCAAAAGAAAGTGCCTTCGTCAACATCGCTGGCGACTACCGATATCTCAGCGAGGGGCACTACGAGAGCATCGAAGCCGAAATACAGGGAATCCCTGTTTATCCACGAGTGAAAGAAGCGCTCGATGCGTATGTTGTCCCATTATGTATGGAGAGAGCCAAACGGGCTGGTATTCCCGTTCCGGAATACTATATCTCAAACGGATTTTTTGAGCCCCCTGCGATCATTTATCCCATCAATCCCTTCATGCGACGACACAGTGTTGTTTATAAAGAGGGGCATGTGAAGACTATCAGCAAATCGCTGACAAGGAATTACAAGTATCCAATACTTGTCCAGAGAATCAGAGAGGATGCATCGATCAGGGAATTCAAATGCATTCTCGGCACTACGACAACCGATGAATTCGAAAAGATCGCCGATCGAATCTGGAATCTCTTTCACCTGCCAATTTGCAAGGTGAGGGTTATCGAGGACGGCGAAGTCATGCTCAGCGCAATCGAGCCATTACCACTCCACCAGCTCAAGAGCAAGGAGCTGAAGCTTCTCAGGAAGGCGAACGAATGGCAAATATAGCGTGCTTCGTCGAGCGCTATACGATTAATCGATCGGAGGAACTCAACGCTCTCACGAATTTCAAGGTCGCAGCGCTCAACCTAGGGCATCGTTTTGACTATATTTTCAGGTCGGACATTCACAGGATTCCTGAGTTCGATGCACTCTTCATCAGATCAACGACCGATCCGATGAACGCATCATACGTCGCATCGCGCATCGCGGAAATGAACGGTCTTACAGTGATCGACGATCCCGATTCGATCATCATCTGCTGCGACAAGATCAATATGTATCTTAGACTGCAGAGGAGTGGGCTGAAAATTCCAGAGACACGCTTCCTCGACAAGAACACACTGAATGTCGATGCCGCACAAAGGATTTTCGAAGAACTCGGATGTCCAGTTGTATTGAAAGCACCGTTCAGCAGTTTCTCGACTTACGTCGAGAAGGTTGAAAATCTGCACGAGTTCTACGAGACCGCGAGAAGATACTTCCGAAGAACGAGTGCCATTGTTGCGCAGCGCTTTGTCCCTTCCAACTTCGACTGGCGTGTTACAACGCTGAACGGAGAAGTGCTTTTCGTCTGCAAATATATCATGCCGCCAAGCAGCTGGAAAATCCAGCATAGGGAGAACGGTCATGTGACGTGGGCGAGAATCCAGGCGATGGATCTGAACGAGGTTGATCCGGAGCTAATCGAAACGGGTATCAAAGCATCCGCTGCGATTGGCAAAGGCCTTTATGGGGTTGATATTAAGGAAGTCGATGGGGAATACCTGGTCATCGAGGTCAACGACAATCCTAACATCGATGCGGGTGGCGAGGACGCAAAGAACCCAGAGGTCTACGAGAGGATCATACGGTACCTAGCTGGTGAGTGAAAGTTGATCAGAACAGCGTCCCCTCAGGATATTCCTGAGATTCAACGACTCGAGGACGAGTCTTTCACCGACGATGCCTTTTCACATCAACGAATAGCTTATCTCATTAAAAAAGCAAAATCGGCAACGCTGGTCTATGACAATAGCGGAATCCGTGGTTATATTCTTCTGCTATTCAGAAAGGATACATCAGCTGCTCGCGTTTACTCGATCTGCGTTCACCCTGCGTATCGTAAAATGGGCATAGGAGCGGCGCTGATGCGTGCCGCAGAGAAACTGGCCAAGGAACGAAAGTGCACGAAGATGACGCTCGAAGTCAGTGAATCGAATTCCGATGCAATTGCATTCTATCGATCACTCGGATTCGAGACGATCAGAAAGCTCGAGGATTATTATCGTAAGGGAGTCAACGGACTGAGAATGGAGAAGATGCTTTCGTGATCCGGAAATGCTGGAAACGGGTATTCACCTGTAAGCGCCAAGTTCTTCCCAGCCAGTTTTTGCCTTCTGAAGTGTGTGGCCGATACTCTCGTACTGCTTCATGATATCCTTGTCTGTTGACGGTCGAACGATCTTGAGCGCCGCTTCGAAATGACGCATTTCGACCTGGCATGCATCTTTATTTTCTCTCAGCGCGTTCATCGCAGCTTCTCTACAAAGATTCTCGAGGTCCGCTCCGACGTACCCCTCAGTCCTCGCGGCGATCGACTCGATATCGACGTCTTTCAACGGCATCGATCGCGTATGAATCTTCAAGATCGCGATCCTCGCTTCCAGATCAGGCACCGGTATCAGAACAAGACGGTCGAACCTTCCAGGTCTGAGAATCGCAGGATCGACGATGTCTGGACGGTTGGTTGCGGCGATGACGGTGACCCGATCGAGACTCTCGAGTCCATCCATACTCGTCAGCAGCTGGTTGACGACCCGCTCAATAACCTTCGTATCGCCGCTAAGGCCCCGCTTCGGTGCGATTGCATCGATCTCATCAAGGAAAACGATCGAGGGAGCAACCTGCTTCGCGCGTTTGAAAATCTGGCGAACTGCCTTTTCGCTCTCTCCGACCCACTTGCTCATGATCTCCGGCCCTTTAATCGAGATGAAGTTCGCCTTCGACTCCGTTGCCACAGCTTTGGCGATCAGCGTTTTTCCAGTACCAGGCGGGCCATAAAGAAGAATCCCCTTCGGTGGCCTGATGCCCATCCTACGGAAGGCTTCGGGGTTTTCGAGGGGCATCTCGACCATCTCTTTTAATTGCTGTTTCACATCTTCGAGTCCGCCGATGTCGTCCCACGTAACTCTTGGGATTTCGATGAGCACTTCTCTCATCGCGCTCGGCTCAACTTCTTTGAGAGCTTCATCGAAGTCTCTTGCGGTCACCTTCATCTTTTCTAGCAATTCTGGCGGAACGGGCTTGTCGAGATCGAGTTCTGGCACATAACGCGCAAGGCATTTCATAGCGGCCTCCCTTGCAAGAGCTGCGAGATCCGCTCCCACGAAACCATGCGTCACACTCGCATATTTATCAAGGTCAACATCCTCAGCAAGCGGCATCCCGCGCGTGTGGATCTGCAGTATCTCCTTTCTACCTTCCTTGGTTGGAACGCCAATCTCAATCTCTCGATCAAACCGCCCAGGTCTTCTCAACGCAGGATCGAGCGCGTCCTCGCGATTCGTCGCACCAATGACGATGACCTGCCCACGCCCCCCGAGCCCGTCCATAAGTGTCAGCAGCTGAGCAACGACTCTCCTCTCCACTTCGCCCTGAACTTCCTCACGTTTTGGCGCAATCGAATCGATCTCATCGATGAAAATGATTGACGGCGCATTTTTTTCCGCCTCCTCGAACTTCTCACGCAGTTTCTGCTCACTCTGGCCGTAATACTTGCTCATGATCTCTGGACCCTGGATCGCGTAAAAGTTTGCGCCGGCTTCGTTCGCCACGGCTTTGGCGATCAGCGTTTTTCCGGTCCCTGGTGGACCGAAAAGCAGGACGCCTTTCGGGGGATCGATGCCAAGGCGGTCGAAAAGTTCGGGGTGCTTCAGGGGTAATTCAATCATTTCGCGGACCCTTTGTAATTCATACTCGAGGCCGCCGATGTCATCGTATGTGACAGATGGTGTTACGACCTCTGTTGTCTCAACTGGTTCTGTTTTTACGGAAAGTTCGGTGTGCTCCCCCACGACGACCACACCTGACGGTTGCGTATTGACGACGATGAATGGCAGGAACCCGCCCATCAGTGCGATGTTCGGGATGATGATCTCGTCGCCCTTGATAAGCGGTCTGTTAATTAGTCCCTTTCTGAAAAGCTCCTCAACACCCTGACCGAATCTGACTTTCTTCCCTTGGGGGATTTTCGGTGCGACAACAACCTTTGACGCTGGTTGCGGATCCGCTCTGGAGACAGTGACCTTCTCCCCGATCGAGACGCCAGCGTTTGACCTGATCATTCCATCAATACGAATGATGCCCCTCCCCTCGTCCTCCTGAGACGCCCTGAATACCTTCGCGACAGTCTTCTTCTTTCCAACGATCTCAATCACGTCTCCGACTTCAACGCCCAATTCCTTTCTCGTCTTCGCGTCGATTCTTGCCCTTCCGAGTCCAACTTCCGATTGATGCTGAGCACGAGCCACTCTCAGGGTTACGGACTCTGCCATATTACCCCCACGTTCTTTGACTGCACAATGTTTCAGCGGGTCTTAAACCTTCCTAACCTCTGGCTCTTCTTAATCATCCCAAAATTCCGATTTTGAACGCAAAGGATTAATGCGGGGTTAAAACATGAGTCCCGAACATGCAGATGGATGCGGAGTGTGTGCCCTGCCTGCTCGGCCGCGTGCTTTACGAAACCCGCCTTTGCGCTCCTGATCGAAAAGAAGAGGTGATGGCAGAGTGCCTGAAGATCCTCTGCGAGAAATTTAAGATCGGTGTGAATTCGGCCGAGGTGGCGACTCATGTGCATCGGCGAGCATACGAACTCCTTTGCCCTGATCCATATAAAGATCTGAAGAGAAAGAGCAATCTGGCCGCGATTTCAATTTTCGAGAGAGCACGATCTTATGTGCATTCTGCTAACGATAAATTGAAAGCCGCTTGTTTATGTTCAATTGCCGGCAATGTCCTTGATTTTGGCATTCGTGCGTCGGTAGAAGGACCCGAGTTGTTTTCGAACGCATTCGAATCGATCGTTGCGCAAGGACTTGACTTGGATGACACTCCCAGAATGAAAAGAATTCTTGACGGGGCAGACAACGTAATTTATCTTTTCGACAATTGCGGAGAAATCGTTTTCGATAAGTTATTGATCGAGCAAATCAAGTCTTTTGGAGTGAAGGTGATAGGCATCGTCAAGGGGGAAGCGATCCTGACCGATGCGACGCAAGAAGATGCGATTGAAACTTCAGTCGCATCCCTCGTTGACGATCTGGACACAACAGGTATGTTTGCCATTGGCATCGACGTTTCCAGAATGTCTGCGGAGCTCAGGAAAAAATTCGAAAATGCAGACCTCATCGTTTCGAAGGGAATGGCAAACTTCGAAGCACTTTCAGATCACGCGTTCAAGCCGATTGCATATGTTCTCCGAGCGAAATGTAGACCAGTTGCGAGGGCCATAGGCGCGAAAGTTAATGACAATGTCGTGAAAGTCATTGAATAATGATCGATCCTGTCGGTGTTAAGCGATGAAAATTGAATCCATTGATTTCAACAAAATAAACCTCGAAAGGGAGGAACCTTTCCGAATTGCGACGGGTGTTTCGAAAGATACAGTCAATTTTTTGATCAGAATTCATGCTGGCGACATTGATGGCATAGGCGTGGCCGTGCCAAATTCTGTCACGAGGGAAACAGCGGAATCGATTGAGCACTCGATTTTGAAAATTCGAGGCATACTCATCGGTCGCGATGCCGAGAATATCGATGAAATTCATGAAATCCTACGCAAAGAAATCTCAGGGAATCCTGCGGTTGAATGCGGAGTCGACCTCGCAATTTACGACCTCATTGGAAAATCAAAAGGGCTTGAGGTCTGTGAGATGCTCGGCCGAATGCGCGATTGCATCGAAACATCGTTGACGATTGGCATAGAGGATCTCGAAACATCTGTTAATAAAGCGGTGATTGCTGTCAAGTCAGGCTTTCGCGTTCTCAAGATCAAAACTGGGTTGGATGTCAATGGAGATATTCGTCGGATTAGGACAATCAGGGATGTTGTCGGCTCAAAAATTAGGTTGAGGGTTGACTGCAATCAAGGGTATAGCTTTGAAGAAGCGAAGCGATTTGTCGAAGAGCTTGATTGCCTAAATATCGAATTCGTCGAGCAACCAGTTTCTGCAAGCGATTTCGAGTCGATGAGAAAACTTTCTTCGATTTCATCGATTCCAATCATGGCCGATGAATCCGCCAAGACACTGGATGATGTGAATCGGATTATCAGGGAGAATTGTGCATCGATGATCAACCTCAAACTTGTCAAATTTGGCGGAATTTACCCGGGCACGATTGTTGATGCGATCTGCAAGGATCACGATATCAGCATTCAGGTCGGCTGCATGTCGGAATGCGAGGCGTCAATCGCTGGTGGTCTTCATTTTGCTCTTTCAGGTAAGGCAGTTAAATACGCTGATTTGGATTCGCACTTTTCTTTCATGAACGATCCGACAAAGGGCGTCGAGTTTAAGGATGGCAGGCTTTATACCAGTGGATTTCCAGGTCTTGGCATCGATTTGATCAGGGGTGAGAATTGAGAACTATCGATCGAGGACGGAAAGATTCGATTGAATCGATCGATGTGTTTCCTTGTGCCATCTTTTTATTACTTCCGCGCATATCCATATTCAAACGCTTATCCCGGAGGCGATCTGTTGATGCAGAAAATTAGACAGGCAGTCGTACTCGCTGGCGGCGAGGGCACGCGGTTGAAGCCTCTGACGAACACGAGACCAAAGCCGTTGCTACCAATTCTCGATAGGCCATGTCTCGAGTACGTAATCGAATCCCTGTCGAGGGCTGGTATTGATGACATTTTCTTGACATGCTCATACAGGTCTGCAGACATCGTCGCCGCCATTGGAAATGGCGAGAAGCTCGGTGCCCGCATCATCTATTCTTTCGAGGAAGAACCGATGGGGACCGCTGGCGCTGTTAAGCTGCTAGAAGAAAAACTTGAGGAAACGTTTGTCGTTGCGAGTGGGGATGTCCTTGCAGATGTCGACATAAAATCGCTCATCGAATTCCACGAGCGTCGTGGCGCGGATGTCACGATCGCCCTTACACAGGTGGAAAGACCTGAGGAATTTGGTATCGTCGGTTTAGACGATCAGGGCAGGATTTTGAAATTTAAGGAAAAGCCTTCGCCACAAGAAGTCTTTTCGAATCTCATTAACGCTGGAATTTATGTATTGAAGAAGGAGACCCTCGAGGAGATTCCTTTTGGCGAAAAATTTGACTTCTCGAGGAATCTGTTTCCGAGACTCCTCGCAGCGGAAAAGAAATTATTTGGACTCAGGATTCCTGGATTCTGGAAGGATATTGGAAGACCTTTTGATCTTTTAGAGGCGAATCTCAAAATGGCGGAGCGAACGCACGCGCAAACGCATTCCTTTGACGAATTGACGCAACTGGGTGATCGTATGATCAAGAGGAGCGCGAAGATTGTCGGTAGCTCGTACATCGGTCGGAATGTCTGCCTTGGCGAAGGGAGTGTAGTGTCTTCAACGGTGATCGGAAAAGAAAGCGTGATCGGCGATGGGAGCGAAATTGTCAACTCCTTGATACTGGGCCGCTGCCAGATTTCAGATAAATGCGTGATTAGTGAAAGTATTCTCGGAGAAGGATGTGTTATCGGCCCAGGCGTGAAAATCGTGAGAAGCGTGTTAGGCGATGGCATCAGGATCGAAGGTCCGCTTTCACTTGAGGGCGCTGTGAGAGAATGAGTCGGGCGATTCGGCGCGATCGATCTTGAACGCTTCGATTAAATAGTTCTGCAGGGATTGCCGCGGGGTGAAGGCGAAACACGAAGCGGCCCTGATCGCGTCAAGCTTCATCTGGGGCACCTCATTCGTTTCGGCGAAGATCGGTGTCGAACATGTCGACCCATTTCTTTTTTCGCTTCTTCGCTTCGCTCTCGCATCGTTCGTTCTTCTTTTAATTTTGATTGTGACAAAGAGATTCAGCTGGCGACTCTTTGAGAACAAACTCATCTGGGCCATTGCGGGATTCAACGCCGTCGCGCTTGAACTGCAGCATCTTGGCATGACGATGACGAGCGCGACGAATGCGGTGCTTCTCATCGACATCAATGTCGTTTTCGTCGCGATCATCGCTTTCTTCATTCTTGTTGAAGAGATTTCTAAGAAGGTTATTTTAGGTCTGGCGAGCGGTCTCATTGGCGTCGTGATCGTCTCGACGAATGGCGACCTGTCAGCAATCCTCACTGGAAGTTTCCTCGGAAATGTGATGGTCTTTTGTGCCGGCGTTCTCTGGGCATTCTATATCGTTTATCAGAAAGAGGTTCTCATGAGGGAGCAGGATATCCTCCTTGTCACCTGCGCTGTCATTCTTACGACAACGATCATCCTGCTTCCTTTGACCTTTCTCTTCACTGGTGATTATCAAATCGATGTACCTGGTGGTGTGAGCGCGATTTATACCGGTATCATTTGCACGAGCCTCGCCTTCCTTCTTTACAATTATGGGCTGAAAGGAATGGGAGCGACGATGGCCTCGATTATTCTTCTGCTCGAAATCATTTTCGCGATGATCTTCGCCTTCCTCATTTTACAGGAAATCCCGACTGTCGCTACTTGGATCGGAGGAGGATTCATCATCTTTGCTATTGCTGTCATATCGATGAACCGAAATAGAAAATGAGGAATGATGTTGGCGAATCGATTAGGATGTGTATTTGGCTAGCACTTCTGCGGCCTTTTCTGGCTGGTCGACGCCTATCGCAATTTCTTCCCTCGGTGTTCTCGCGCCGAGGATGAAAATCGACTCGATGTTAATACCTGCCCTTGCCAGTTTTTTCGTCAATTTTGAGAGCTCCCCGGGCCTATCGCTCAGGGAAACAACAAGCACGTCTCTTTCGGAGAACTCGAGTCCCGCATTTTTTAGTGCGCTTCTTGCACTGTTTTCATCATCGGTGATGACGCGGATCATTGGCCGATTCGAGCCGAGATCAGTCGAAATACCGCGAATATTCACCGAGTTTTTCGCTAGAATTTCCGCAATCCAGGCCACTTCCCCAGGCCTGTTTTGCACATAAATTTCGAATTGCCTCATCATCATTAACAAACATATTGATCCTCCCTGCTAAAATAGTCTCCGGCTCTGTTATCGGGAGAATGGCAAAGAAGTTAATAGAATCATCAGCGATGCGTTGTCAATGAAATCCTTCCGATCAATCAGCGCGATTACTGTCAACTGGAATAAGCCCGTCGAGACAGTACGGTGCATTAAATCATTAAAAAATGGAGGGATTGAAGATATCACGATCTTCGTTGTCGATAACGGCTCTGATGGCAATGATATTGATCTCATTAAGCAAGAGGTCCCTGAAGTTGAGATCATCGAAATGGGTAGGAATGTCGGCTATGTAAAAGGGATCAATGCGGGTATATCGAAAGCTATGGAAAACAAGCCGCCTTCTCTTCTGATCATTAACAACGATGCCTACGGCTCGCCAGGTTTTATCGCTGAGCTCATCGATGGTATGAAGCGCCATCCGAATGCTGGTATCGTAGGACCAAAGATCCTCTATCCCGATGGGAGAAAAATCTGGTACGCCGGTGGTGAATTTAATGAATGGTGGGGATACAGCAAGCATCCACTGATGGATTCCGAAGACGATGGTGATCAGAAAGATAGAAAGGTGGACTTCGTGACAGGGTGTACAATGCTCGTTCGGAGAGAAGTTTTCGAGAGAGTCGGATTTTTCGATGAAGATTATGATATATACGCTGAAGACCTCGATCTTTGTCTCCGCGCTGCAGAAAGAGGTTACGAATCTTGGTATATACCTTCCTCGGTGGTCTATCACGAGGTTTCGAGTTCAACCGGGATTGCTGGCTCAAATCTCATGACGCCGCTCAGAGCATACCACTACGCGAGAAACATGTTTCTTTTGATTTCGAAGAGAATCAAAGGAGGAAAATTCATCACATGCATCATTGGACAGTTCGCAATCAGCTTTCCCTATTATTTTTGTCTGATCGCGATGCAAAAGATGAAAGGAGCTCATCTGGCCTACGTTAGAGGAATGGTCGATGGCTTAAGATTCATTGTGGGAGGGAGAAAGCTCCTTGAAGATTAGCGCCTTCTTAGCACCGATCCGCCAGAGAATCGCATCCTTCTTTTCACTCCACTTCCGCGGGATGCGCGATGTGCTGCCGATTATCGTTGTCGGTCTACTCGTGAGGTTAATTGTGGCGCCATGGACCTCCTGTCCATATGACATTTATCCCTTTTACAGGGCATCAGTCGACATGCTGTCCGGTGCAGGTGTTTATGGGCATGCTTATCTTTCCTATCCTCCTCTATCTGCCATTGTCTTCTATCCGTTCATCGCAATATTGTCGCTATTTCTTGACCCATCGAACTTTGGATCTGTCCAGTATTCCATGGTTGGTGCCGCGCAAATCACGGGCATGCTCGTTCCTTTCGTAACTCATCCCCTCTTCAACCTGTCCTTCAAGCTCCCTTTGATCATTTCAGATCTTCTGCTTGGCATCACGCTTTATCGATTTGTGCGCGAGAGAAGAGGCAAGGACTCAGCGAAGAAAGTGTTTATCTTATGGTTTCTTAACCCGCTTGTTATCTGGATCAGCTCTATCGCAGGCCAAATCGATGTATTGCCAGCATTCATGACCCTGATCGCATTCATCAGTTTTTACCGGCGCGAATATCTGTTCGCAGGTCTGGCTCTTGGCATTGGGATCTTCCTCAAGCTTTACCCGATTTACCTCTTTATTTTCTATTTAACATTCCTCTTCTGGAAAGAGTTTGATAACCGGCATGTGCGGGCGAGCCTCCTGAGACTTGAGGGGTTCTACACGATGTTGATCGGAGGCCTGATAAGCTTGATCGTCGTCCTTCCCTCTCTCTTAACCTCAGACAAAATGCTTGACTTCATCTTCAGGAGGACGGGATCAACGAACTATGGTGGGTTGAATTTTTGGTTCTTCGTTCCTGCGCTTCCCAGCGAGGGTCTCCTACCAGATATTTTGCCAAGTGTCATCGGCCTTCCGACCTTTGTTTTCATTCTCATGATTATTCTGATTTTTCTAGCCTCCATTTTAATTGTAAGGCAATACACCCGAAAAAAGATTGACGAATTGAATTCGATGACTATCGGCAATCTCGTTGTGATCGGCCTCATCATGTTCCTGCAGCCAGTCACAAACCCCCAGCACATGCTCTGGCTCTTCCCAGTGTTGTCGATCGCGCTTGTCGACGACAAACGCTGGGAGAGGAAGCTTTACCTCTTAACGATTCTCGCGCTTCTCTATTTCATATGGCTTCAGTCGGCATACGCTTTGATTTATCCTGCGGCGATCTATGGTAATCTCATGAATCTTGAGTCTCTCAACACAACAATCATCAATTATTACATGACCACTGGCATTCTCTCGAGAGAATCGCTCGTCATCGCGTCGGCGATGCTCGGCGGTCTCACTGTCCTATCCATTATACTTCCAAAGAAGTACGACTTTATCAATCGAATTTGGGATCGATTAATTTCAATTAAAAGGGGGAGAAAATGAGTCGAGGTCATCTTTTGTTCTCACTCTTCGTCATTTTTCTTTTTCTCGGAGGTGCGTTCATCCAGGGCGGTGTCGCAAGGCCTCATATCGACCTTAATATCGAGGTCTCAGAGGGTGAGCAGGTTCAACTCAATGTCTCGTACGCACTAAGTGGGTCTCGATTTTATGGCGATTTCAACATCGTCTGCTTTCCCATATCCAAACTGAGATTCGATCGAATTTACTTATTCGATGATTCAAGATACGTCGACATTTACCTTTCAAGGTGCGTCCACGGTCTCTATGATCACTTGCGTGCGGAGATCGATCTTTTAAACGCGGAGAACGAGGTCTCGATTGTCGCACTCGAATCCCTGCTTGAAGTCTTTTCTGGCAATCCTGCGACCGTCGTTCTTGCCGGGGGGATTCCCAACGGAACGGATTTCGCCGATCTTGCGCTTCAAT
Organism: Methanomassiliicoccales archaeon; assembly: GCA_014361295.1. Taxonomy (NCBI): domain Archaea; kingdom Methanobacteriati; phylum Thermoplasmatota; class Thermoplasmata; order Methanomassiliicoccales; species Methanomassiliicoccales archaeon. Next base: position 1,394,528 of record JACIVX010000001.1, read on the forward strand.
GGGTCGAAAGAGGCGGGGTCTTGATTACCCTGGGGAATGAATCAATCCCTTTCCTCGCGAAGGAATCTGAGGGAGGAGTTAATGAAGAAGGATTTCTCGGACTTCGATTCTACCCCCTTGATTTTCTTGGCGGTGATCGTATGACACCATCGAGCGTCGCCGAGGCGCTCGATTTCAGGTTCATCGCCCCCATCATGGGGATTGATGTTGCAGATGTTGAGCATTATGGCGGCATGGTCATCGGTTATTATTACGAGAGGAATCGCGTCCTCACATCCGCGGCGCTCTTTCACATCGGCGATGGAGCGCTCATCGTCTTTTCGAGCCCGATCTCTGTCCCTTATATAACAAGTGCTGAGGATGCGATCGCCTCCGACATTGCGAAGATCGTTGTGAGCCAGCTCCAATGGATATCTGGACCAATCGTATTCGAGAATGCGAAGGGAGAGCCCGGCAAGATCAGTGGCGTTATGCATGTGACATTCGAGAATCCACGATTCATTTCGGTTCTCGCTCTTTCAACAATTGACACCATGGTGATCTACGCGAGAGACATCATTGATATTCACGCTTATTAAAGAGAAAATTTCTTGGTCGATTCAGCTATTTCCCAGATATGTTTGTCAGATCGGTTGAGCGCGACGTGCACCGTCGCATACATTCTCGCGATCGCCTCGAGAGTGATCGTCGCTGTAACTTTGTCGATTTGTGATCGATGCTCCTTGCAGAATGAGGCAAACGCCGGCATGAGGTACGAGAGATTCCATGTCGGGACCGTGAAGTTGAATCGCTTCTTCATGTACATCTCGCCGATATTGACCCTGATTCTCTGCTTGAGAAACTCTTTGATCGTTTCTGGTCCCTTGTTATAAACGATCGCCTCCGGTACATACACAACTCTGTACCCACGCCTTTCGATCTCCATCCTTATCCAGTCCTCATCAGTATTCGTGCCCTTTGGAAGCTGAAATCCGAGATTGCGGAAAGCGATGAGTTCTCCCGTTTTCGGCGCGATCAGGGAGAGACGATGGTGGAGGTCCCAGAGCATCCTCACAGCAAAACCGGTAATTGTTTCCGGTGAATTGATAGGGACGGGATGACCGCCTGTCATGCCGACGTGATCATCGTTGAAGGGCGAGAGCAAATACGAAAGGGTATTCTCCGCGAGGATGTTATCAGCGTTCACAAGCACGATGATCTCTCCCTTACTTTCTCTGATGATCAGATTGACGGCGGAATATTTCCCCTCCCTCTTTTCCTGAACGATGAGTCTGACACGCTGATCTTTCTCCATATACTTTCTAACGATTCCATCGGTCCGGTCGGTGCTGCCACTCGAGACGACGAGAATCTCATCGATCCTGAAATCTTTCACGCGCTGCGACGAGATCGCGCACAGTGAATTCTCAATGTTTTTTTCCTCGTTATGAGCGCAGACGCCTACCGTCACAGATCGCATCGACTCTACAAGTCACACTCTCAATAGATAATTTTCGTTTGAAACGCAGATCAACCAGCATCGATGCTGCATCCGACGGTATCGTAAAAAGCGGATAAACCGAAACCGATGAACATCGGCACGAGCTGGAGATCTGGGAACTCTGAAGCAATGATGTAGAAGAGGCCAAGGTTGATGAGGTATCCACTGAACGCCGTGAACATGATTTGCATGCCTTTGATCAACCCTGCCTTCTTTCTTCTCCCTGCAAAGAACTCGTTGGCGACGACGACATAGCCGACTGCGAGAAGAAACGAGATGACCGTCGGAAAAATTCCTAACGTGTGCCAGGGCTGACCAGTCATGGTGAGAAACACGATCGTTGTCAGAATTCCGAGGATGAATGCAGCGAGAAATCGGCCAAGCATGCTCAACAAAAAGAATGACGTTGCTGCGGCCAGTCCTTTACCGAAGATACCGCATTGTCTCATGATTGATAGAACGACCTTTGCGTCGAGTTTCGATGAACCGCCACGTCGCTCTCCGAACTCAAACTCGATTTCGGAAATTTTTGTCCATTTAGGAGAAAATTTGAGGATGTCAAAAAGGATTTTGAAGCCCCGTCGCTCGAACTTCTCATAATTTTCAATCACGATTCTCTTGCAGAACTCAGTTCTCCCGCCGAAGAAACCGCTCATCGTGTCCCTTGATCTCTTTTTTCTCCTCACCCGTAAATATAAGGACGCGAGGCAGTGCGCACCCCACGACGAGATTTTTCTCGTGAACGAGAGTTTTCTTTTGTTTTTCCTGACGCCAACAACGATATCATTTCCTTTTCTCAGCGCGCATACGATATCCTTAATTGCCTCGGGTGGATGTTGAAAATCGGCATCAAGGACAACGAAGTAAGGCGTCTCCGACAAAAGAATGCCTTCCATGACGCTCGCTGTCAAACCGCGGTCTTCTCGCTCTCTCTCAATTAGCGAAACCTGACTATGGAGTTGCGCGTATTCCTTGACTTTTGTTTGTGTGCCATCCGTTGACGAGTCGTCGACGACAAGGATTTTTGTCGATGGGTAAAGGGAGGCAAGGGATTCGAGCATCGGTATAATGTTTTGTACTTCGTTGAGAGTCGGCAAGATTATCGTGACTTCATTGCCAATACTTGATGAGATTTTCATTTCTCACCCTCTTCATCTTATAATTTAAATAAATATCTTTGCAAATTTCCTAACAGTAGTTGACGCACGGTATTGTTCGATTGAGAAACATCTTGGTACTTGATTCTTTTTGTTGTTATTCATTGATTTTAACAATCCGTCCATCGACCATGTGACATATCATACCCATCATTTCATTGAGACCTTCAATCAATTCTCCAATGTATATTTTTTTATCAAAAATAATAGGGGTAATTCCCGCCAAAGAAGACCTTAACTTTCCAGCCAGAGGCACGATCAATGCGGGTGAGGTTATTCGCTTCAAAGTCCTAGTGCCGTTCAATGATTGTTTCCACCTTCTACCTATGAAATATATTCTTCTTAATTATCTCTCCAGGAATTAATGTTATCATTGCATCAAGAATCTTTGAAATGAACCGTATTTCTAATAATAAATAAGCCTAATTGAAAGCATCGTGTAAAGTTGTAAAGGTTTTACATACTTGCTATTAAGTGGATGTTGTAATGATGCGATATCGAAATGTTTCGATCGAATTACCAGCACATCCCTTCATACTCCCCGCAGGCTCTACTCGGGATGATGCCACGGCCATCAATAACGATCTTGCCCGCATAATCAAGGTCAATAAATTCCTCGTAATCTGTCAATATAATAACAACTTCTGAATCATTAATAACATCCTGCGGGCCATCTCTATAATCAACTTGCGGGAAAATCGCACGCATATTTTCTTCTGAAATGGGATCATATGCAATGATATCTACATTTTCATTTATCAGCTCAGGAATAATTCTTATTGCACATCCGTCTCTCACATCAGAAGTTCCCCTCTTGAATGATAGGCCGAGGATCCCGACTCTTCTAACTTTCTTATCTTTTATCTTATTCTTAACCAAACCAATTAATTTTTTTGTTTGCATCCTATTCAATTCAACAACGCTTTTCAGGAGTTTTGGATTATATCCTCTCCTGTTCATTAAGCAGATTATTGCAGTCAAATCTTTCTCGAGACACGGGCCACCGAAGCTCATTCCCGGCTTCATGAAATACTTCGAGAATCGATGATCAAGAGCAACGGCTTCCATGACCTTTCTACCATCTATTCCCAAAACTTTGCACATGTTACCAATTTCATTGGCAAAAGATATCTTCGTCCCTATGAACGCGTTCGAGGCATACTTTATCATTTCTGCAGTCTTCAAATCAACTCTAATTCTTGGAATATTCTGATCGAATACGCTGTAAATCGACTCTAAAGAATCACCAGATCTCTTGTCAAATTCACCTATAACGATTCTGTCTGGTTTAAAAAAGTTACAAAGTGCGGTACCTTCTGAAAGAAACTCAGGACTCATACAGATTCCGAAATCTTTCCCTGCTCTCTTTCCTGATCGCCTTTCGATTATCGGAATTATTTTATTTTCGGTCGTTCCAGGAACCACAGTGCTTTTAATAACTACAAGGTGTTCGTCTTTTTTCATGAGATTCTTTCCAATCTCCCTTGCTGCCCCTAATACGAATTTCAGATTTATACTCCCGTTCTTATTAGATGGTGTTTGTACACACACAAATGTTGCATCCGAGTTCTCAATCGCATAATCTATGCTCGTAGTGGCTTCAAGTCTTCCCTTATCTAAAACTTCCCGCAATGCTTCATCAATTCCCTTTTCTTGCATTGGCGAAATACCCGAATTTATCATTTTTACCTTATTCACATCGACATCGACGAGAATAACCCTGTATCCAAAATCAGAGAATCCTACGCCAAGTGAAAGTCCCACGTAGCCAGCTCCAATAACAGACAATGTTCTCATTTTTTCATCTCCCTAATCCTAAATAGTACATGCTCCAAGATCTCTCTATTATGTTTGATCATCGATGCTAGGAGGCCCATAATCATTATTTGAAAGCCTATGACCACCAGTATTGATATGAGCACGAGGGTCGGATAATAAGGCGATACAGAGCCTGTTATGAAAAACTGTATTATGATTTTCAAACTCAATAATAAACCAGCCAAGACTAAAAGTGACCCCATAATGAAGAATGCCTTTAGAGGCTTATAATTAAGATAAGTTAACAAAACTGTCGCTCCTGCTTTCTTTCCGTAATTCCACACACTCGAAATCAGTCGTGATTTCCCATCTCTTTTTCTGAATTCCACGGGCACTTCCACGATTTTCAATTTTTTATAGGCAGATTGTATAATTGTCTCCTGCGTATATGTGTATTCCGACGAGATACTTAACATCATTGCCGCCCGTCTGGAGAAAGCTCTAAACCCAGTTTGGGCATCAGAAATGTGAATACCCGAAAGCTTGCTTGTCACAAAGGTCGCAATCTTGTTCCCCATTTTCTTTGAAAGTGGCATGTGGTCTAATTTATCAATTTGTCTGTTACCGAGTACAATATCGGCTTCTCCATCTAGTATGGGTCGAATCAATTTCGGTATTTCATTTGGATTATATTGGTTATCAGCATCAATATTTACGATTATGTCCGCACCAATTTCAACAGCTAAGTTTAGACCTTCTTCGAAAGCCTTCGCGAGTCCTAATCTCTCTTTTCTGCTAATTACGTAATCCGCACCAGCATCTCTCGCGATCTCAGCCGTTCTGTCGGTTGAACCGTCCTCCATCACTATGACTTGGACTTCGTCGATTCCATCGATCTTTCGAGGGATGTCTCTTATAACATTACCAATCGTTCCCTCTTCATTATGAGCTGGAATCATCACTATCAATTTCATGGGTCTAGTTCCACAATTCAAATTTCATAGATAACTCTTTTCTCATCATTATTAACACATGAAAATGTGGTGTAGGATGAGTCTTGAAATTGTTCCCATAGAAAAGGTCTTCTGATAGAAACACGATAATTAACTTGTAATCGCAGGGTGATTTTTGGTGAAGATAGGAATAGTCACTAATAGCCCCCCCTGGACTGGCATAGGACGTTATGCGGCTACGATTTATTCGCATTTGCGAGATACCTGTTTATACGATTTTTCTAATATCTATCTTGATTGGAATAATCGTTCTATAATAGATGTGAAGGATGAACCGAATGTCGCTCCGAATGGAGATAGGAGTATTCATCTTCCAGGGATAAAGTACCTGTGGTATGCAAGTGTAAGATCAAAGATACCACAATGTGATCTTTATCATCTCACTAATCAGAATTTGTCTTTCCTGAAATTGCCAAATAATGTGGATTCCTCATTGAAGGCAGGTATTATTGCTATGATCTTTTGCTGGGTCATTCAACATTGTTCCGATATCCAGGATCGTAATTATGGATTCTCATCTAGCAATTAAACTCCGCAGTTTGATAGTCAAATTGCCTTATTTCGGGTAGCATTCATCAAATGTGCTATCCTTATATACGCTCGTATAAGATGGCCATGAGCAAAATTAGAAGCTTAAGCCTTGATTTGTGATATTTTGTTAACTAGGGAGTAGCACGAACCCCAAAATCGGTCTATTGAGTGTGTCTTTGTTTAAATTTTAGGTTTCCTCAATTGGGCATTTTTTATGAGTTTCAACGAACTAACAAAAGTAAGAACATTCGTACTTTGAATTTAGGGAATGGCCACCTTATTAAAATCATCATATTATAGACTCGTTCTACTGCAATCTTATAAAAGCTGGAACTTATTGCTCTATCGAGACCTGTGAAGGTGATAAATCTTGCAGAACAGGCACGTGGTCTAATTTATCAATTTGTCTGTCGCCGAGCACAACATGGGCTGTCCCATCTAATATCGGTTGAATCAGCTCTGGTATCCCATTTGGATTTATTGGTTAACAGCTAGGATATTAACGGTCATATCCGCGTTCATTTCAATAGTCGTATCTATTGGCTCCCGCAAACGCCTTTGCTCCTCCTCGATCTTCTCTGCTGATAAGTATATCGGGATCAGCCAGTTGTGCAACCATGAGAGTCTTATCTGCGTAACAATCTTCGATGGGGAATACTCTCACATCATCTATATCATAAACCAGCACTGAATTCTGTTAATTATAATCGCGGTGGTCGTTTCTTCATTATGAATTGGGATCATCACGATCAAATTCATAGGCACACTCGAAAGACGGGCTTGATAATTACTCCTTTTCAACAGACCAAAATGCCAAGCTTCATCGTCAAAATTACAGTTTCGCTACGGCGAATTGGAAATGCTAGTTCTTGTTGACGAACGGCTTGAAAACAACCATAGAATTTAATTGATCGGATACATATGCTCCGGCCAATCAAGTGTGGACTAATCTGCAGTATCAGCTGAACTGATATGAAAGCAATAGCATCGGTGCTTTGGAAGGTGCAATCAAATGCGTGTCGCATTCGTACCTGGTCAGAAACCTGATTATGTGCGCAATTCGATATTGGTTAAGGGGCTTCAAAAGAATGAAGTCGAAGTGGTGCAATGTGGCGTTTCTGCCCCAAAATATCCTGTTAGAATGATCAAAAGCGTATTGAACTTTTCATCAGCAAAGTCTTCAGAAAAATTAGATGCAGTTATCGTTGGTTTTTATGGCCACCCATTGGTTCCGATAGTGCGGAAGATGACTGATCTACCGATAATCTTTGATGCCTTCATTTCAACATATGATACTCTATGTTTTGAAAGAAAATCAGTTCCGCATGACTCGCCACTATGCAAGATTTTTTATTGGCTCGACAAAGTTTCTTGTAGCTGCAGCAATGTAGTCATTACGGATACAAATGCTCACATCGAATATTTCAGAAAAACCTTTGAACTCCGAGAAGTCGATTTCAGAAGGGTCTTCGTGGGAGCAGATGATGACATTTTTTTCCCGAAAGAACACGACGTCGAGAATGATTGTTTCACTGTATTTTTCCATGGCACTTATAGACCCTTGCAGGGAATAGATGTCATTGTAAAGGCCGCAGATATTCTAAAGGCAGAGAACATAGTTTTTAAGCTAATTGGCGACGGTCCAGAAAAGAACAGAATTGTGAAACTGGCAGCAGACTTGAAATTGAAAAATCTTGAATTTCTCAATTGGTCACCTTACGAGCAGCTACCAGCCCACATTCATGGAGCCGATGTTTGCCTTGGGGGGCCATTTTCAACTCACGGTAAGGCCTCTCGCGTAATCGCAGGTAAGACTTTTCAATATTTGGCTATGCGGAAGCCAGTAATTGTTGGGCGGACAAAAGCAAATAAGGAACTTCTAATCGACGGAAAGGATGTTGTAATGTGCGACGTGGGTTCTGCTAAATCACTAGCTGATGCAGTTTTGCGATTAAGAGATGATCCCGCATTGCGGAAATCGATTGCACAAGAAGGTTACAATACATTCAAGAAGAAAGGCACAGTCAAAGCAATAGGCAATGAAATGCTATCAATACTAAATGAGTTGCTTGATGGGGGTGTTTGCCAATAATGCTTCTTGAAAGTGCGATTCTTGTGGTAATTTCCATTCTAGCAATTTTTCTTCTTCCTGGTTTGGCGGTTGTACTTGTTCTACGGGCAATTCCATCCGAAAAAGAAGATTTCGGTTTGCTAGATGCCTTCTTTCTTTCAATTTTTATTAGTATTTTGTTTTCGAGCATCATTTTTTTGATCTTGGGTACAATTGGCTTATTTCAAATCACCAATATAATCATAATAAATTTACTATTTGCGACTTCTCTTGTAATTCTGAGAAAGGGAAAAAATGTTGTAAAGAGATTTCGACGCCCTTCTAAAATTGAAATACTGGCTTTCCTAACTCTTTTAGTTATTTCGACAGCCCTCTACTGTCATCCCTCTTACGAAATCGGAGCCCGACACGATATCGCCGTGTACATTAACACTGCTGTAAGCATCGGGAAGTCAGGTTCAATAAGAATCCATGATTATTTCCTCTCTAGTATGCCTTCCGACTCGCTCACCGTTCTTTATCGAGTTTTTCAAGACGAAGAAGGCCGAATGCAGGGATTACAATTTCCAGACTTTGCTATTGTAGATCCCGAAAAGGGAGAAATCCTTCCTTTGCAGCCGCCACTTTCACAATTATGGATGGCTACTTTCTTTGGAATTTTCGGAATCAATGGTGCCTTTTGGGCGACTCCCTTCTTTGGAGTCCTCTCAATAATATCGCTTTTCTTTCTAGCTCGATGCGTTTTTGGGACGAAGACCGGTTTTCTTGCATCTATATTGCTTGCAGTTTCGTACCCTCAGGTTTTCTTTTCCCAATATTCTAGCCCAGAGATATTCTTTCAATTTTATTTCATTAGTGGAACTTCTTGGCTTGTTTTTTTTCTTCGTGCACAGAAGGATCAAATTTGGGGGTGGCTATCATCAATGTCATTTGGTCTTCTGCCATTTATAAGAATTGAGGGATCATTTTTAATCGCCTTCATAGCTGCGTTATTGTGCGTATGCGCATTCCGACATGTTCTCTCATCCAGGTGGCTTCATTTCTTAGCTCCATTGGGGTTTATGAGCGTGGGATATTTATTCTACGCTAAATTCTTCTTATTACCATACTACTCACAAATTGGTAGGAATCTGCATGCTGCATATGGTATAAATGTCGGTGGAAGCACACTTTTGTATCTGTGCATCGGTTTGATGTTACTACTTATAATTATTACTGCTTTCTTGCTATTTTGGTCCAGTAGTCCCGACGAACATAGAGAGTTGATAAAGAATCATTCCTTTGGCAAGAAACTCTGGTATGCTGCGGGAATACTTTTTATTGCTTATATTCTTTTTTTATTTCTTACATCTCCTGAGATTGCAGAGTTCGCACCACTCAGAAGTCTCTTGCCAGTTCCTCGAGGTGATATAGATCCCATGATAGCGTTATCGCACTTTTTCACTCCTATTGGAGTTATCGTGTCATTCATGGGCATACTACTCGTCTTAGTCAGGAGAAACTTGTCTGGGCTGGTTTTGCTTCTTATATCCGCACCGTTTGTTTCCTTGTGTTTGTATACTATACCAAACAATCCAGTTTACCCATGGCTTATGCGAAGGCACATAACCGTTGTCATACCAGTGCTCTGCATTTTCATGGGTCACGCTCTCGTAAGTATGCCTCGCGAGTTTTCATCTAAAGTTAGGAAAAATATCTCTAAGATGATCGCAATAGGTATCACTGTGTTGATTTCGGCAAATTCAATATTCTTAGTAGTTCCTTTAACAAAATCCCAATTCAATGGGTATGTCGATTTCGTAGACTCGATGGCCAACGATTTTGATTCTGCGGATGTATTATTCGACTGTTGTAGATTTACAGATGGTGCTGTCTCTCTCCCGTTAAAATACATTTACGGCTTGAACTCGATCTACATGTGGGAACAAGAAATTGAGGCAGATCAATTAAATTCAACTTTGGATTGGTTGATCAGTAGCAACTACACCGTCTATTTTCTATTTCCGAGCACATCGCGATTAAATGCTGTATCGAATCTGGTCGCGGACCACTATGATTTCGTTCACGTCAAGGATTATTCGGTCACCATAGATAAGATTGAATGGGAATGGAAAACATTCAATAACAAAAGGGTCACATACTTATTGACCCTTCAACTGTATGTCATCGAACCAACGAGATCGTGAAAAATGTTTTAGCCATTTTTTACGATTTTTATTATTAGGATGTAATTTGTGGAATAATTCCTTTCTTTTCTCTATCATCAAGAACATATTCTTTGCGGACTCCATGTGAGAATTTACCAAGACTCTTAAGAGTTCGCGAAACTCTAATTTTCCGACCAATGCATTTAACCTCTCAGTTTTCTTCATTCCTATTTTGAATCTATAAAAGAAAAAGAGCGGATAAATGAACCACATCGCCAATGGAATATTCTTAAACAGAACGTAATTTGAGTTTCTCAAAATCAAGTGCAATTTAAATTTGGGATCTTTTGAAGTTGAAGAGTAGCCATGTAAAGCGACAGCATTTCCGATGAGATACGATTTCCAACCGAAATATCTCAAACGCCACGCCAAATCGACATCCTCCATATATGCGAAGAAATCTTCATCAAAAAAACCTGCCATTTCAAGTGCTTCCCTTCTATAGAGAGCCGCAGTAGCACTTACTCCGAAGATCTCAAAATTTCGGGTGACCATATCCTCCTCTAAACAGATGCCAAGATTGACTGCACTACCGTCTGGAAGAGGCGCAATTCCGAGTGTGTTAATCCGTCGATCTGCCATAAATAATATCTTTCCCTGACAAGAACCCACCTCAGGATTCTCTACCATGAATTCAGCTAAGGTGGTGAGGTAATCCTTTTCCAGAAACGCATCATTATTTATGATGGCTAAGAACTTAACTCTCTTATCTTGCAAAGCGGTTCTGATGCCTACGTTAACTGCACCGGAAAATCCTTTGTTTTCATTGAGCGTTATTACTGTTACATGCGAATACCTTTCTGTTATCAATTGAACCGAATTGTCAGTTGATGCATTGTCAACCACAATTACCCATAGATCCGCCACAACTTGTTCCATTATGCGATCAAGACATGTTAAAATATAATCCGCCCCGTTATAATTTGGGATGATGACTGCTAATTTTCCGCACTCAATCATTGATTTTTCGCCCATTTCTTCTCAGCTCTTTTGGCTCTCTCTAAATATTCAGCTAAAGTTAATCTTTCCATATATGGAAGCCATTTCGCCATTTTGTGCTGTTTTTCTATTTTTCTAGATCGAAAACCATCAATTATTGCATCAAAAATATGCTGATTCAATTTTTTAAACCATTTCAGACCACAAAATCTAATTATTTTTAGCTCCCAGTACAAATAATTTAAAGATATAAGATGAACATTTCTAATCAATTCCGAGAGAGGAAAATGCTTGAGGAGAATTCTCGTCCTGTTCGCTTCCGCATATAGATGTTTGTAGAAGTTTAGAAGTTTTTGATCGCGGATCGTCTTTTTCACGGAGGAAGAATATTTATGATAAACAATTGAGGTGGGCATGTATACAATTTGGTAACCAAAATTCCTGACTCTTAAATTGAAATCCAACTCCTCCAAATACATAAAAAATTTTGGATCAAACAAATATGTCTTCTCGAAAACTTCATCAGCTACGAGCATGCAACACGCAGTTATCATTGGAACTATCTCCGGCTTATTGTATTGCCCTTCGTCGTACTCACAATTACCCCTCGAGTAAGCATATGCAGTATTGGTGAATATCGATCCTGCACTGTCGAGCAAATTCGTTCCTGATAGAAGGATCTTAGGGCCAGAGATCCCAACGTTCTGAAATAATTCAAATGCTTGTAGGAGCGGATAAATGAAGCCCTTAGAGACTGTGACGTCGTTATTTATTATCAGGTGGAAATCATAATTCTTCTTTTTTCTACGATACTCCAAGGCAACACTATGTGCTTGGGCAAAGCCGATATTTCTTTCGTTAAGTAATAATTCGACCTTATTATTTAGTCTGTCAATGAGTAATTTCTTCTCATTATTATTGGATCCATTATCGATGACTAGTATGTCAAAATTTTTGAATCCTGAATTCAACAATGATTCCACGCATTCGATTGTTTCCACTGCAGTGTTATAGTTGATTAGCTGCACTGAGATGCTCACTTCTTCTTTCAATCTCGCACCCCAACCATGTTTTTCATATTCATGCGATTTCAAATTCATCAATACACGGAGTCATCACGTTATATGACCCTCTATGGATTCAACTGCGGACTCGATTAATGACCCCATGCATATTAATCTTTGAAACACCTGTTATATGGTTCCAATGATTCGATTTCATTAGTGTCATTAGCGCAATAGCGAGCACTGAAATAAATGTATTGAGCATGATGTCGACATTAAAAAAAATGATTGAGACATCTTATCAAGTGATTATATATGCAAGACCACATTGATGAAGGAAGTTCCATCCGAATTTCTCTAAAGGACATCTATCTCTATCGATACTCGTATTAATAATACTCGTATTGATTTTTCTATGTATCCTTACAATTCTGATAAAAGTTGTTCCGTACTTGATTCATAATTATCGATTTGAAATTGGCTTCGATACTGGAATGCTCGAACAACATTTGTGAATCTATAATTCAATTCTGCTGAATCTTGGGATATATTACCTACTTATCCGCAATTCCCCGACCCTCTTCTAGCCTAAAAAAATGGGTAGAGCCAGGTTTTATGTTGTTTTTTCTATGTTACACGGCATTTCGAACATCAGTATTAGAGAGTTGTTCAGATACTATTTACCAGGATTCGCCGGGATTGCATTGTTGTTGGTAGCATTGGTTTCGGGCAAGAATATCAGTAAGTCTTACATCGGGGGATACATAGTTGCTACACTAGTCGTCTTATCTTATGTGCAAGTAAATGCGATAGCAGAATCGTATTATAGACAATTCTTTGCCACAGTAATTTTCACTATGGCAATCAATTGTCTTGACAAGTACCTTTCCAATTGTAATAACAGGGATCTCATGCTCTTTGCTCTTCTTGGAGCTGGTGCCACCGCATATCACATCTCTATGATTCTATTGATCTTCATCACTTGCATTTTCGTACTATCAGTAGTCCTAAGGAAAAGGAATAGGAAACTGTTAGGAAACTGTTGAAACTTCTCTTCATCATTTTTTTTATTAATGCTCATTTCTTTTCCCGTTTGGACTCCAAAGGTGAGCGACTTAATTGATACGCTTCATCATTTCATCTACACTTCAATGTGGCGATCATTAACGCTATACTCTAGTGAGGGTCTCTGGTTAGGTGGTTCCGTCTAAAGAGGTACAACAGATTTGGCCAACTGCGGAGTATGGTGCTATTATCAGCGATTCTGTTCGTTCCATCCGCAGTCACTTCCATTGAAACCCAAATTGAAAGATCGCCATATATTACTGAAAATATCGAGGCGATCAGCTGGATCGGAAGCAATCTATCTACAAGTAATTCCACAATTTTCGCGCCTGATTATCTTTCAGCCGATCTTATCCAGCTAGGATACTTAATGGCGGTCTGGGACTTCTCCCCTTCAAATACCACACATCCAATGATCATTGCAGAAGAATTCATGGTCAATGCGCCTTCAAATTTGACATACCTCCAAGAATTTTTCAGCAATCATCCGGATTACAAAGAAAAAATATCTACGTCTCTGGGGTAGTTGGGATCTCGATCGGCCTCTCGTCATGACGAAGAAACTCATTCCAGTTGATGATTATGCATTAAGCCCGTATTTCAAATGCGCTTATTATGGATATGCCGAGATTCTTTATATCCATCAGACATCGGTCCGACTGATTTCTGACTCAGTACCCTGTTCAAAAATTCCAGAAAATAATAAATCAGGATCTTTTCTTTAATCCAATGGTCATCAAGCATTTCCAGATCCTGCTGAAAGCTCCCTTCTTTTCCGGAATCAGACGGATGATTCTAATACCAGTAGGCAATTGGATGATCATAATGAAATCTGTGATCGATGGTCCCACATCGGTGACAAAATTTAATATGAATGTGGTCAAAGGCACAAGGACCAGCGATAAAGCAATTGATGCGGCAATGCGCTCAACGGCATTAAAAAACTTTGTTTGTGGAGAATCGTCAGCTGCCTTTTTCTTGCTCTAAAAGCAAGTAAGACCAAACGAATCCTGGAAGGAAAAAGACGACGATCGTGCCAACGATGGCGCGCAGGAGTTCAATAATTATTTATCTTTGCATCATTAACTTGATATCTTATGATATTGGAATTCCCTGGAAAGTTGTGATTGCGTTTTCTTGTGTTAGTATTGCAATTGTGTTAGCATTGCAACATGTTACTTGTTTGACAAATTCACTTTCAAGACCGCTCTAGGAGCGATCTCGTCAAGACCCAATCTAGCTGATAAGTGAGAGATCATCTGCGATCTCCCTCATACTGGAGATGAATCTATCCCTTGAAAAGCTCTTAACTGCGAATTCCCTCGCATTGAGACCCATTTCCTTGCATTTGTGAGGGTTATCGTGTAGAAATTCAATGAACGAAGCCAACTGATCAGAACTGCCTGGAGAATAAAGAAATTCATTCTTTCCATTCTCTATGAGTTTAGGAGTCCCTCCAGATGCAGCACCGATGAGGGGTCTTCCGCATATCATGGCTTCAATCGGTACTCGACCAAACGCCTCACATCAGGAGCATATGAGGAGTACATCAGAGTTCTGGATCAAAGAGGTTGGGTTTTCAACATAACCCGTGAAAGTTATGCGATCCTTGAGATTGCTTGTCGAAACCAACTCCTCCAAATGGCATTTATATTTCTCATCCCACACTCCAACTATTGCCAGTTTGACGTCAAAGCCTTTTCTTACGAGGACTTTAATCGCGTCAATGGCGGTTACATGTCCTTTTTCCTTCGCGTACTCCTCCGAGCATTATGCACTTGATTCTTTTCCGCTTGTTTTCGTTGCAATTAACAATCCAGAAAAGCAAGGATCGAGGCCTGAGAACGATACCTTCTCGATGGCCTTATCAATTCGACTCACCCATTAGCGAGGGAGTGTCGGCGGTGTACCCTTCGTTCACCCCCCGGTAGGCCGAAGCGTATCATGAGCATCGAGTTTGTCCGCCGTTTCCTATTGTTGCCTCCTATTGTTGGCTACGCTATCGAGGTCTTGGCGTCTTGCGTCTGCGGGCGCGTTCAAGGGGTGTGCGTTTCAAAAGGCTGTATCGAAAGGTGTGCGTCTTCATCGAATCCTTTACGTCGTCCTTCCGTGTCCGCATCTTGCAATGATCGGGCGTACGAGTTTACGCAGACACTCATTCAAGGGATATGTGAAGGATTTTTCTTGCAATACGTCTCATTTCGAATTTTTTGTGAAAAAGCGAAAAATCGTATCTAGTTAGGCACTTATCGCTCGAAAAAGGAAAGCGCGCACAAGCGTATGCTAACTAGATTTTTTCACGTTCATAACTTGCCGACTCGTGTCGCAATCGGCAGTGCAAGTATCCGGCGAGATGATCCGCCGGCGTTCTCACTTCTTTTCCCGTTGTTTTTTGTAGAGCCTGATTTCTGCCCGGTATATGAGGCGCATCGGAAATCATTTGCCAATGCACGTTTACGCACCAAGACTGGGCAGAAGGTGTGTCGGCCCCGTGTCGGAAGTGTGTCGGGGTGCGTGTCGCCTCCTTTTTTAGGTCTTCTCTAACGCCGAGACCTCGGGGCTCGTCTTGAAGAGCGTCTTCAATTTGTCCGCGGTCTCGAGCAGCTTCCCCGCTGCCCCGTAAGCGCCGACTGCATCTTCCTCTCTCCCTTCTTAGCAAACCAAAGTGTGATAATACTCCTCCATCCTCTAATCTATATGGGGTTATTGTGGAGTCTCCTTGCTAAAGGGTGGAGGAATTGACACGCATGCGGGACAGTCCTCCTCCCATTCGGGATGATAAGTGAGTGCTTCTCGTCTTACCTTCGGGAATTGATTCGCAAGTTGCATGGATTTTCTGCTCTATCTACATGCTTTTAATCGGCAATTCATTGAATTCCTGCCTTTACCCTCAGGAAGCAGTTTAGCTTACTCCTTCATGAAATAGGCGAGGGTTAAACCGTTATGTTGTAAATACCTCTTATCGTGACAACAAGGGTTCAGCGGTTCTATCCTATCACAACAACGCTTTCCTGCTTAATACTCTCTTCTTAATTATCTATCGATGAAATGATGTGCATATTAGCATAGGTTACATTTCGGAGCGATTCAAGACATTCAATTGTATCTTGCAGTCCGTTCCAATTTAATATTACAATAAAGACCTTCGGCGGGGTACTTCTCATATTTTCCCACTTTTGGATTATTTTTAGCTACTTATTAAGATGTTTGTCTCGACGGATGTTTGATAATTTTCGATTTACTTTAAAATTTGATTATTCTAATACGCTCCGATTAAACACCAACTATAATTCATTTTTGAGATAGGAACGCGAAGGCAATGTTTAATGTGCCTTTGACACTATGCTCAAGGTGCGATCGCCTCGGTGACGAAATTGTCCAAAAGCGGTCATGTTGATATCTATCGTGTACTTGATATTATAGTCGTCTTCGTTACCGTAATCTGGATAATCTCTATTTTCCCTAGGGTTCTTCCCTATTGCGTTCACGATTATAAGTTTGAACTTGGATTTGATACAGGTACGTATGAACAATTAATCACACTTTATAGTAATTCTAACTCTTGGAAAGTATTACCCGCTTATCCTGAGTTCCCTATGCCGTATCAAGCATATACTAAATGGATGGAACCTGGCTTCTTCGTTACGGTTTCTGTCTCAAATGGGATTATGGGTGCCGACATCCATTGGTTGTTCAGATATTATCTTCCGGGAATTGTAGGGGTAATTACTACTTTGATTTCGTTTGTGGCTAGTAGAAATCTTACCCGATCAAACATCGGTGGTGGAATCTCTGCTCTATTAGTTTCCTTTTCCTACATTCAAATCAATGCGGTAACAGAATCCTATTATAGACAAATTTTCGCCACAGTAATACTCGTTATGTCGCTCGTCTATCTAGACAAGTATTTTGAGACCAGAAAAACAAGCAATCTCGCATTATTTACCGTCCTCGCTCTGGGGACAGTTGCTTATCATATTGCTGTGTCCTTGTTCGTTTTTTTTGCATATTTGATATCTCTCATCTTTTTTATTTGGATCAAAGATAGAAAAGCGATAAGGTCAATTGTTCTTTCAATTATTTCTGCAATACTGCTGTCTGCACCCGCTTGGATACCGAGATTTGGAGATATCCTGAATACATTCGTTGCAGCGATTTCGACATCTGTCTGGAGAACTTCAACCCTTCCTTCTGGAGAAGGTCTCTGGGCTGGAGGGGGAGCGATCCCAAGTTTATTTTGGTCATATCCACATATCTTAATTGGATATCTGTTGTTCCTTTTCCCTATTGTGGTTTTTTCGATTATAAGTTATTACATTCTTTGGAAAAAACACGCGCTCCATTACACGATACCAGCTCTCTCAATCATACTATGGTTTTATATCGGCCTTTGGCTCTTCTTTGGAAATCGATTTATATTAAATCTCGATCTATTACTCTGCATCATCGCACCAGTTGCAATTGTGTATCTTTATCAAAATACATTAAGGAAACACAGGAGGAGAATACGGGTTCTAGGCGTCGTTTTGATGGCTGCGGTGCTTGTGGTTCCATCCGCATGTATTTCGATTGATAGCCAGCTCAATAAGGCGCCTTACATAACAGAAAACATCGAGGCAATTGATTGGATCGAAAAGAACATTTCTAAGGACAACTCGGTGATCTTCGCACCGGATTACCTCTCTGCCGATCTTATTCAGCTTGGCTACTTGATGGCTGTCTGGGACTTTTCCTTGGCCAGAGAAAACGAACATCCGATGACCATTGCAGAAGAATTCATGCTCAATGCGCCAACAAATCTCACATATATCGAGCAATTCCTGACTGATAACCCAGCATACAAAGATAAGGAGATCTACGTGTTGTGGGGGACCTGGGATCTCGACCGCCCCCTCGTGATGACCAAGAAATTAATTCCTATCGAAGATTACGCCTCCAGTCCTTACTTCAAGTGTGTTTATCACGGATATGCTGAGGTCCTTTGCATTTACAAATATGTGGGCTCTTTCGGTGATTGATTGGATTGATAATAAACATCAATTTTTGCGTACTCTTTTCATTTTTCCTAAAATACCTCGCAGTATCTTTTTCTTCTTTACTAGCAAAAGCAAGGCCCCGACAACAATCGGTATCAATGATATCATCAGGGAATCAAGAATCGAAGGGCCGACATCGATGAGCAAATTCAGAAGAAAAACTGTGAGAGGAATGAGCACCAGAGATAGAGCGAATGAAACCGCAATCCGTTCAATGATTCTAAAAAATCTTTCTTGTGTAGATTTATCCGCGATATTTACCTGTCCCAGCAGCAAATAGGACCAGACAAATCCCGGAAGGAAATAAACGAGAATCGTCCCAATTGCCACCAACAAGAACTCTACAATCATTTCTTTGGCTGCATTGGTTGGCGGCTATTTTATAATATTGTAAATCAAATGAATTTTCCTTCAAAATCGACTCGATTTTTCGCGTTTTAATTGATCTTCGAGTGCTGTTTTTACGCTAAATCTACAAAAGGCCTTTATTACTGGATTGCGGTGCAAGCTAAAGAGCCCTGTCTTCGGAGATCTAGTTTTATGCAAAACAAACGATAAACGATCCCCAGTTTCAAAAAGCCATCATTCAACTTCTACAGAAATTTCCATTCACTTACCAAAAATAGCTCTCCTAAGGGAATAAAAGCGTTTTACTCGTTTTTACCATTTACTTGTCGTCAAGACTTTGTTCGTTAAATGCCGACTGTTGCTCGTTGCATAAACCACAAGCATATTTAAATTAGATCCTCGATAGTTGAATAGCA
The DNA here is from genome assembly GCA_014361295.1 of Methanomassiliicoccales archaeon. Taxonomy (NCBI): domain Archaea; kingdom Methanobacteriati; phylum Thermoplasmatota; class Thermoplasmata; order Methanomassiliicoccales; species Methanomassiliicoccales archaeon. The sequence goes on from JACIVX010000001.1 coordinate 1,413,553, forward strand.
CCCAGAATAGATGATATGCCTCGAATGATCTACTCTTATGAACTAAATCGGATTACTCAAGTCGATAACATTCCTTTTCGAAACTTCCCATTTATTGTCTCTTCTTGATGAGTACGATCGCCGAAATACAAACGACTGCAACTGCAGATAGGATCGCCCCAATTCCTACTGGAGAAAAGATATTTGCGAAGATCGAAACACTTTCAATTTCGATTGTGTGGGTTGAAAAACTTGGCACATAAATGAGAATCTGAGAAATCTTGTCGTTATGCAACACTGTATACATCGCATCGCTTTCCCCGGATCCAGATGCGAAAAGAACCTCCAACGGCTTCGTCGTCTCCTTGATCGTTTTTCCATCAATCTTCACGATCAAATTGGCTTTTTTCATTTCGATTGTGTTTTCGTCGATATTGAGCAGCACAAGTTTTCCTTCGTGATTCTCCGAAGAAACCTCGAGCGCAATCCGATTCTTATAAGCGCTCATAACTTTGACGCGGAACTGATGATGGTATTCCATGATATCGTACATCGCACTGCCATTACGCACGAGCAGCGAGATTTCGCAGCCCAGTCTGTTCTGCACGATCGCATAGAAGAGCGCCTCCTCCGCGGTCAGACTCCTGTTGGCAAACGCTGGTATCGCCCTGAACATGATGTGATTTCCTTCTGTCGTCACATTAACGAAAGTTCCATCGCTTCCCATTTCTGTCGTTATTGTTCCGTCATCGGTCGCGATGATCGCACGTGCCGATCCCTTTGAAAGAATGACAGCTTCTCTATCAGCGAACTGTCCACCGATTCCAGAGCCGACGATCCGGGTGATCTCGATGTCATCTGCCAGTTGGAAGGAGACAAAAACACGCGTGACATTTGAAACAACATGATACATGCCTGTTGGGTTATCATGAATGATGATCTGAACCGACCCGTTATCCGCGTGCAACACGGCCCCGCGAACAACGGGTGCGTCAGGATCAAAATCATCGATGAGAATTCGATCAAAAAATCTGATCGTTTCATTTTTGAACTTCAGGGTGTAATCCGTCACCGTGCCGGTCATCTCATCGTAGAAGAAATCGATGAAGTATCCGTCAGCAACTCCATTAGAGTACGAGAATGATGCAAAGAGTGCGTAGCGCATTCCCTCCTGCATCATCTCTCGCATCTGTTCTTCCATATGCTGTTGGTCGCCGCCGTGCATGAATCCCATGCCGTCGTGCCACATCTGACCGTCGGACCAGTTCCAGGCGCGATCGCCCATTCCCATCCCGTTGCCCGATTGTGGCGTCGGTGTATTCGGCATCATTCCGCCGTCTGCCGATGCTGAGCTCGAGAGAAGCGGTGCGATGAGTATGACCGCGATCGCGCCGATCAGGAACTTGATATGCTTAGGGGGCATGGAAAATCTCAAAAAGCCAATCGATCCTGATTCTTAAGCACTTTATGGTTCAAGCATCGAACGCATTCTCAGCCGCGAGTTCATTGAGACTTTTGCAAATTTGATTTTTTCTTGCAATGGTAAATGATGAAAACTTTCTAATGCCTCACAACTTAATCATCATCAGGTATAGAAGATGACACCGATCGATCTATTCCTGAGAATCTGTTTAGCTGGCTTTTCGATCATTCTCGTTGTTGTATCGATCCTTGCGTTTCGCAGGTATCGGGAACCGAGGCTCGCCATCGTTTCGATCGCCTTTTTTTTCTACATGGTTCTATCATTTCTCGTTCTTTTATCAGAGTTCCTTGGACTCGATGAGTTCTCGATGAGTCCTTATCTCGTCGCGCTGAATCTCGCAATACTCCTAAGCCTTTATTTCGCGCTGCTGAAGAGATGAAATGATATGGATGACGCCCTCAACCTCGAGAATAGAAGGAAGATCTACCAGTACATTGCTCAGAACCCGGGAACGTATCTGAGGGAGATGGAGCGCGCACTCTCGATGCAACCTGGCGTTCTCTCCTACCATCTCGATGTCATGGAAAAGCGAGGGCTGATTAAATCCGAAGACGATGGCTACATCAAAAGATATTTTCCCGCCGAGACGTTCAAGCAGCGCGATAGACGCATTGTCTCGCTCTTGAGGCAGGAATCACCAAGAAAAATTCTCCTGCATATGCTTCTTAATGGATCTTCCAGTTTTCAATCATTGACGAACGCAGTTGGACTTTCAAAATCGACGCTTTCCTATCACTTGAAGAAATTGACTTCCGCTGGAATTATTTTCTCAAAAAAGGTGGAAAGGGAATTTGTCTACGGCATCGAAAATCCTGATGAAGTTGCGAATCTTTTGATCACTCTGCAGGAGAGCTTAGAAAGCGATGCAGTCGATCGCTTCGTTGATATTTGGAGAAAACTGGGAAAATAAATCTTTTCGAGGGACTCAGATTTGGATAGAAAGATTGGATGCTGAAAGAATTGTGATGGAAGCGCTCGACAAAGTTGTTTTATTAGATAAGGCCGATGTTAATCCTAAATAATTATTCTGCTGGCAGCAGAAGGTCGCGATCATGATGGCAGTCGCCAAAATCCAAAGCCTATCATGTTCGATGAGACTAACTCCGCCCCCGACCCAGAATTTATCGGGGTTCTCGATCTCATGAAGCGTTTGGCGAAAGGTGGCTTGAGGATGATCATCGTCTCGCATGAAATTGGCTTTGAAAGAGAAGTTTCCGATCGTGTCGTTTTGTCGATCAGGAAGTGATTTGGGAAGAAGAGACAACGGCACGATTATTCACAGATTTTCATAGTATGAGAAAAATCGTGCGTTCTTGTGGAGAATCTTGCACGGGTAGCGAGAAAGGAATTTCATCTTTTGAATCCATTTCGGATATGAACGTGAGAATTTATGACAATGTTTAAATAGAGTATTTCCAATACGATGAAATAATGAACGCTGCCCTTCTCCTTGTACGGAATTCTCTCTTGGTCAGCGTGCAGGTTTTGGTCGTGTGATAGGGGACACGATCCTCCCTGGATGGTGCGTCCCCATGATTGTTTGTGAGGAATTTGGATGAGAGGATCGGAGGCTATCATCAAGGTCTTGCATGAAGAGGGCGTCAATGTCGTCTTCGGAATACCCGGAGGAGCGATACTGCCGCTTTACGACGATCTCAGGACATCTGATATACGACACATCCTCGTACGCCACGAGCAGTGCGCTGCTCACATGGCTGATGGTTACGCTCGTGTGCTAAAAAAACCAGGTGTATGCATAGCGACTTCGGGAGCTGGCGCAACGAATCTTGTAACGGGCATCGCAACTGCATTTCTTGATTCCTCGCCTGTTGTCGCGCTCACGGGACAGGTTCCAACAGGAATCATTGGCAATGATGCATTTCAAGAAGCCGACGTCTTCAGTCTCATGATTCCGATCACGAAGCACAATTTCAGAATCATGAACTCGAAGACGTTGCTTTCAGATCTCCGGAGCGCATTTGCAATCGCAAGGACAGGGCGATATGGTCCCGTCCATGTTGATCTTCCTCGGGATATCCAGATGAGCGAAGTGGACGATTGCGATGAACCGATAAGGCGCAACAATGGTGTGAAAGAAAATCTCATCGAGTTGCCACAGGCGGTTGCGCTGCTTGAATCTGCACAAAGGCCACTGATTCTTGTTGGTGGGGGCGCGAGTTGGTCTGGTTGCGGCCAAGAAATCATGACGTTGGCGGAAATGCTCATGGCGCCTGTTGCAACAACGCTTATGGGTAAGAGTGCCGTGCCAGAGGATCATCCCCTCGTCCTCGGCATGGTCGGCATGCATGGAAGAAGGGCGGCGAACTACGCACTCGAGGAGTGTGATGTGCTCCTCGCGATCGGGACAAGGTTTAGCGATCGAATGATCGGAGACCCCTCGTCCTGCAGGGCCAAGGTCATTCACATCGATATTGATTCAGCGGAGGTCGGTAAGAACGTCAAGCCGACGGTCAGCCTCGTTGGCGATGCCAGAAAGATCATTAAGACAATTATTACATCGATGCAAGTCAAGAGAAAGAGCGGCGTTTGGGCAGAACGGATGAGAATGCTGAGGAAGGAATGCGCATGCGAAATGGACATCGGTGGCAATCCGATCAAACCGCAAAAGGTCATCCATGAACTCAACAAAATTTTGCCCGATGATGCGATTATCACTACAGAAGTCGGACAGTGCCAAATGTTTGCCGCACATTACTTTGAGTGCAGGGGCAAGAGGATGTTTATCACGCCAGGAGGTCTGGGAACAATGGGCTTTGGTCTTCCTGCTGCGATGGGGGCAAAAATCGCGGCACCCGATCGAACGGTCGTTGATGTAGCGGGTGACGGGAGTCTCCTGATGGTATGCCAGGAGCTCGCGACTGCCGTCGAGGAGAAAATCCCGATCTTCATTTGCCTGTTGAACAACGGGCGACTTGGCATGATCAAGCAGCTGCAGAGCCTCTTTTACGGCAAGCGTATCTTCGCAGAGAGTCTTGGTTCATCTCCAGATTTTGTTAAATTGGCTGAGGCCTTCGGGGTGCGTGCTGCGCGCGTGCAGGATCCGAAGGATCTTGCGAGCGTCATCGAGGAAGGAATAAATTCGGAGAAACCATTCCTAGCCGACATATGGATTGATCGAGAAGAGGAAATCCTCCCTGTCACGCTGAGGACCGGGAGCGGAACTCAGGTCATCCCGGGTAATTGCGCATGGAAAGGGGTGTGTTGAGTATGGAAGTCATCTCAATGATCGTCAACGATCAATTTGGTGTCATGCAACGCGTCATGGGTGAATTCACGAGGAAGAAAATCAACGTCGAGACGATTGTTGTCGGAAAGTGTGAGCTTCCTGGCAAGGCTAGGATCGTCCTGAGTGTCAAGGATAGAAAGCAGGCGGAACAGGCAGTTGAGCGATTAACAAGACTTCAGGATGTCATTGAGGTCGAGATTATCGATGAATCGAGGCACGAGGCGTATGCGCTCGTCGCGAATTCGTTTGGAAAGGCGCGGTTGATCGGCAGCATCGAAGAAGTCGATAACATGGTCGAGATGACGAAACCAAACAAGTATATCAAGACGATCAACGCCCTCTGATGTTTCATATGTTGTTTTTTCGAATGAACGTTTTAAACACTATGATCGCTATCAGGTACTGTCGTCCTCGTCGGGGGAAACTCGAATGGAATCTGCTGGCAAGATATGGATGGATGGGAAGCTGGTCGATTGGGACAAGGCGAATGTACACATCATGACGCATGGCCTTCATTACGGCGGAGGTGTCTTCGAGGGGATCAGGATCTATGAAACCACAAAAGGTCGTGCGATTTTCAGACTCCGCGATCACATGATGCGTTTTCTTGATTCGGCGAAGGTCATCGATCTCAAAATTCCTTATACAATCGATGAACTCTGCGAGATTGTTAAGGAGACGGTCAGAGCGAATGATCCAAAGGTTGATTACATAAGACCGATCGCTTACTATGGGTCTGGAACGGTTGGACTCAATCCAATCAAACTTCCGACAAGGCTCGCGATCGCATGCGTTTATATGGGTCCCTATCTGGGAACAGATCAGCAGAAACGGGGCGCGAAGGTCATCACGTCCTCTTGGGAAAAGCCATCGAACAGGGCTGCAGCGCTCAATGCAAAAATCTGCGGTAATTACATCAACTCCGTATTGGCTCGATTGGAAGCGGTTAAAAGGGGTGCTGATGAAGCGATCATGCTCAATGCTGATGGGAATGTCGCCGAAGGGACGGGCGAAAACATCTTCATGGTCAAGAGTGAAAAGATTTTTACGCCCGGCATGGCCTCCGGCATTCTGCGTGGAATCACCAGGGACTCAGTCATGCAGCTCGCGAATGATCTCGGTTATCATGTTGAGGAGAGGAATATCACAAGATCGGAACTCTATGTGGCTGATGAGGTTTTCATGACTGGTACGGCCGCGGAAGTCATGCCGATCATCGAGATTGACAGCAAGAAAATCGGGAGTGGGGAGCCTGGGCCAATCACGCTGAAACTCCAGAAGGCTTTTTCGGAAGTGACGAGAGGAATAAACGCAAAGTACCTTCACTGGCTCGATTTCATCAGCTGAGATTTGAGATGAAAATTCGAACAGAACCGATCATCGAAAAACAACTGATTAGATCAGTTTGATCTCTCGTAAGACGCGATTGCTGAGCATTTCAGATCTAGTTTGATGATTTTGGCGCTATCTTCTTGAAAACCACTCCTTGCACTCATCCTTCGGTGTTATTTCATTGATCTGATCAAGAATTCTTATGAGAGAATGATATTTAGGTGAGAATCGCACTAGATATTATTGCGGTCCTGGTCTCCAGTTGAACTTCATGATTGCGGAATCAAAGGGGGGTTTGTGTATGATTTGCCCTGTTTGCGGGTCGGTGAGCGTGGCTCCAGAATTCAAGCTGTCGGAGCACGCTGTTTACTACTGTTGCTGCTGCGGATCCCACTTTATTGGGAATAAGCCTCTTCGAGAATGGAAGTAATGATTGCTTCGAGATAGTGGCGGGTCACGAGTCAGCACATGTCATAGAAGAACGATGATCTTTTCGTTTTTTTGGATATTATTGATTTGATTTTTGATCATCACGGCAAGAATTTACGATATTTCGTTGCAAAGTTCTGAATTATCGTAGGAATCCAGCCAACATCCGTAAAATCATATAATAGTGGCGCCCTAAATGTTTCGTGAGCGGAATGGAGGGTGAACGTGTACGAGATTCGCTTTCATGGGAGGGGCGGACAGGGAGCGGTGATGGCCGCGCAAGCGCTTGCTGAGGCGGCAGTTCTGGAGGGTTATTACGCGCAGGCGTTTCCATATTTCGGGGCGGAAAGACGTGGCGCGCCCGTTCGTGCCTTCGCGAGAATCGACGAAAGCAAGATCAGCATTAAGTCACAAGTTTATGAGCCAGATGCGCTTGTCATCCTAGACGAATCCATTCTGGAGATCGATCCTATTTCTGAAGGACTGAAACCAGATGGAAAGGCGATCATCAATACCGTCAAAAAGCCAGAGGAGGTCGATCTGGGGATTGAGGTTGAATGCGGAACAGTCGATGCGACGACGATCGCACTTGAAACGATCAAGGCACCGATTGTAAACACGTCGATATTGGGAGCCTTTGCCCGCGTTGTCGATATCGTGCCACTTGAATCAATCCTTAACGCAATCATGAATCGTTTTGGCGAAAAGCTCGGTCATCAATCGGGCGTCATGAATGCGGAGGCCGCGAGAATCGCCTATCACAATACAGTTGTTGGACGGTGTAAGGGCACGAGAACGATTGTCAGAAAAAAGGTGTGGTTGCCAGCCTGGGATGAAATTCCGATTGGGAATACTCTTTCAGCGAGAGAGATCGATGGAATTGCCGTCGGTCCTGGTAGCATGGCGCAGAATCTCACGGGTACATGGAGAACGCAGACACCGCGGTATTCCAAGGAGAAGTGCATCAGGTGCCTTCGATGCTGGTTTTCCTGTCCCGAGGGTTGCATTGAGCGACAGGAAGACGACTACGAACGCTGGGATTATCGTTACTGCAAGGGATGCGGTATCTGCGCGGAAGTATGTCCGGCTGATGCCATTGAAATGGTCAGGGGGGTCTACGAATGGTGATGAAAGTCATCAGCGCGGATCACGCTGTTGCCCACGGCGCAAGGCTCGCGAGGGTAGAGGTCGTACCAGCGTTTCCGATCACCCCTCAAACACTCATCGTCGAGCTCATTGCGGAATTTATCAATGATGGAGAACTCGACGCGGATTTCCTGCCGGTTGAGAGTGAACACAGCGCGATGAGTGCGGCGATTGGTGCGTGCGCTGGCGGCGCCAGGGCATTCACTGCTACTTCTTCACAAGGTCTTGCGCTCATGCATGAAATGCTTTACGCGGCACCGCAGAATCGTTTGCCCGTAGTCATGGTCAATGTTAACAGAAGTCTCGGAGCAGCATCAGGTATTTGGGTTGAGTACAATGACTCGATGCCTGAAAGGGAATCAGGCTGGTTGCAGGTTTACATCGAGGATAATCAAGAAGCCTTGGATATGGTGATTCAAGCCTACAGAATCGCCGAGGATCGCGGCGTCATGTTGCCCATGATGGTCTGTCTTGATGGTTTCGTTCTATCCCATACGGTCGAGCGCGTTGATTTTCCCGATCAGCAGCTTGTTGATTCGTTTTTGCCGAAATTCAAACCGCTGTATGTGCTTGATCCAGATGAGCCGGTGACGATGAATCCGATCACACCACCCGAGTATGCGATGGAAATGCGTTACCAGCTCCATCAGGCGGTCGACGAATCAAAACTGGTCATCGAAAAGGTCGATCGGGAGTACGGTGCGCTCACAGGACGGGCCTATGGCGGTCTTATTGATACCTATCAAATGGAGGACGCTGAGATCGCGCTCATCGCACTCGGGACCGTGACAAGCACGGCAAGGGTCGTCGTCGATCACCTACGGAGCAAAGGCAAGAAAGTCGGTCTTGTCAAATTGAGGTTTCTGCGGCCGTTTCCGTCTGATGAATTGAGATCGATCGCGAAGAATCTGAAGGCGCTCGGCGTCTTCGATCGATCCGTCTCATTCAACGGTTTCGGTCCAGTATTCACGGAAACGAGAAATGCACTTTATCATCTCGGCATACCGCTCACAAATCACGTTGCTGGTATTGGAGGAAGGGATGTGACATTCGAGGAAGTTCGAGAGATGTTTTCGGTGATTGAGGAGAATGCGAAGGGGCATCGAGTGAAGGAATGCCACTGGCATGGATTGAGAGGGGGTAGTTGATGGTTACAAAGGAAATTAAAACGATAAAAGATCTGCCGCGCGATGATTATTTGACTAGAGGCCATGGCGCCTGTCCTGGCTGCGGTGTCGCAATCGCCGTGAAGAATATTGCAAGAGTTCTCGGCAAAGATACAATCGTTTATGTTCCGGCCAGCTGTCTCATCGTCTTCAGTGCACTTTACCCAGCATCGGCGTTTAAATGGCCATTCTTTTATACGGCCTTTGAAAACACAGGAGCGGTCATCTCGGGAATCAAAGCGGCACTGAAGCGTCGCGGAAAGGAGGTGACCGTGGTCGGTATGGCGGGCGACGGCGGCACATTCGATATCGGGTTACAGGCGCTCTCCGGTGCGGCGGAAAGAAATGAAGACGTCGTGTATGTGTGCCTCGATAACGAAGCTTATATGAACACGGGAATCCAGCGAAGCGGTGCTACGCCGTTCGGGGCCTGGACGACGACATCACCGATTGGGAAGAAGGTACAGGGCAAAAGGGAGTTCAAGAAGGACATTGACGCGATCGTCGCTGCACATAACATTCCGTACATGGCCACGCTTTCGATCGCTCATCCGAACGATTTTGTTAGGAAGGTTCAGAAAGCTAAATCGGAAAGTGGGTTCAGGTTCCTTCATGTCCTTTGTCCATGTGTTCCGGGCTGGCGGAGCGAAGCCTCGAAAAGTGTCGCGATTGCGAGGCTTGCAGTGGAGACAGGCATGTGGATTCTTTACGAAGTGGATCACGGCGTCGAGAAGCTCACATATAAGCCAAAGACATTGGTGCCTGTCAGGGAATACCTTCAGCTACAGGGTCGATTCAGGCATATGAGTGAGGAAGATGTTGAGAAATTGCAGACATGGATCTGTGAGAGATGGAAGCATCAGTTCTACGAGGAAGTACCCGTGCCACCATGCAAGATCGAAGAGGCGAAGAAAGCGCTCATCATCGACGAAGACCCCCTTCACGGTCCCTGAGATCAAAAGGACGCCGATCGCATTTCAAAGACCTGAGCACATCGTTCACGGTCAATTGCAACTTGACAGCATGGTCAAGAAGGAAATGGTCTCCTCGACAAACCTTTTATATTCCTTTCCCTTTGTGCTCGTTTGCTCTTCAGAGCCGATGAATGATGAGGATGTGCAAAACATCTGAAGGAGGTAATCACAATGCCAAAACCGATCCATGTTCGATTCGAAATGCCAAAGGAGCTTCAGGACAAAGTTTACGAGCTCGTCGAGATCGCGAGGGATACTGGAAAAGTAAAAAAAGGGTCAAATGAGGTTACGAAGCTCGTTGAAAGGGGAGAAACCGTCTTCGTCGTGATGGCGGAGGACGTTCAACCTCCTGAGATCCTGGCTCATCTCCCGCTCCTCTGTGAGGAGAGAAACATCACTTACGCTTACGTCCCAAGCAAGGCCGAGCTTGGAAATGCCTCGGGCCTTGAAAAACCAACGGCGGCCGTCGCCGTTGTGGATGTGGGAAAAGGAAAGGCATTACTCGAAAATCTATCTGAACAAATAAAAAAGCTGAAAAAGTAGGTGCGAAGGATGCCAGAAGATGAGAACATTCCTTCGGAAGTCGTTGAGATCATCGGCAGGACAGGCATGACTGGTGAGGCAACCCAGGTCAAGGTCAGGGTCCTCGAAGGCAGAGATAAGGGTCGAATCATCACAAGGAACATCATGGGACCTGTGCGTGTCGGAGACATACTGATGCTGAGAGAGACTTCGAGAGAAGCTCGAAAGCTCACGATCAGATGAGCGATAACTGGGGGCGCTAAACAATGGTCGAGCGAAGGGTCTGTTCATTTTGCGGCGATGAGATTGAACCAGGTACTGGTCGGATGTTCATCAAGAAAGATGGCACAATTTACATGTTCTGTACGAGCAAGTGCTTCAAGAACATGATTTCTCTGCGAAGGGTGCCTCGGAAAACGGAATGGACACGCGTAGCTCAGCGCGAAAAACAGAGCGTTTCAAAGATCTCCTCCGCCGCGGCAAAAGTCGAAGAGGCTAGCAAGGTAACTGCGACTGGCGAGCAAACCGAAGGCTCTTCTCCCGTTGAAGTCGATTCAAGCACTGAGGAATCTGGCGGGAAAGAAGAGAAAAAAGGGGAACGCAAAGCAAGGAAGATCAGGAAAAACGCAGAAAAGGAATCGGGAGAGGGATGATCGAGCGCACCTTCGTCATGCTAAAGCCTGATGCAATTCAACGCGGTTTGATCGGCGCGATCATCAGCCGGCTTGAGGCACGCGGATTCAAGCCTGTCGCGATGAAACTCATGCGCATTCCGCGCGAATTAGCGGAGAGGCACTATGCCGAACACAAAGGGAAGAGTTTCTTTCCAGGTCTCATTGATTATATCACTTCTGGACCAGTGCTCTGCATGGTGTGGGAGGGGGAGAACATCATCACTGCTCTCAGAACAATGATGGGGAAGACAAATCCACAGGATGCAGCACCTGGAACAATCCGCGGAGATTTCGCGCAGCAGACAGGAAGGA